>CAZDFY010000233.1:0-3392 GCA_964504785.1 uncultured Sediminispirochaeta sp.
GTCTATTTTGATGTTTGTATTAAAAAATAGTTCCGGCTGACGTATAATTTGAGGAATCAGATGGATGTAACCAATATCTTGAAAGAACGTATACAACTCCCTGAATGAGCTATTTACATTTATTTGTTCCAGGCTGGTCTGAGTTAGACGTAGAGAATCGCTTTCATCGTCTTTATCGGGGCGGTCTAGAAGTATCTCACCATCCTTTGTTACCCGTTCTTTTTCTATGAGCGTACGATGCGTCCCCCGTACTTCATTAATAAGACTGAGATGATATGTCCATATAGTAGACTTTGTTTTATCCGTCTCTTCCAGTTCGATTTTGATTTCTACCTGTGGTTCTTTTCTTGCCGAAAGTGAGCGTATTTTCTTAAGCCCACCTCTGTCGGACAGGGCTTTTGCAAGTCCCCTTCCCGGTCGACTGATATCATGCAAAAACCGGAGACTGTCAAGAAGATTGGACTTTCCCGATGCGTTTGGCCCAACGATGAAGGAGCGGGAAGCAAGGCCGACATCTACATCCGTGAAATTTTTCCAATTTTTAAGTATTAAACGCTTTATTTTCATTTGCTATACCGCCTACATCATATCAGATATATTGACACCCGGCAATTTAAAGAAGTGCATTTACGGTACTTACTCATTCAACAAAAAACAATTTCTTCACCCCATCCTGACCTAGTAGATTACGAAAGACGCTATAGTCGTTGCGCTCCTTCTGTATCCGGCCTGCGACGATAGCCGGTGATAGTCTCTGTTCCCTGGCAAAGTTTTTCACATCCTTCTCGCCAAGATACGGGGAATGGAAGGACGTCCATACCTTTTGAGGAATGAGGCTTTCCTGCCCGAAACGATCGGCCTCCTTTTCTATATCGCTCAAATCGACACTGCTTTTCAGATCATCGAAAAAAAGCTCATCCTTATCTTTTAGATGCAACTTCAAGTGGGAAAGTTCATGAAACAAGGTAAACCAGAAGTTATCCACCCGGTCGTATCGCAATGTAATCGCTATAATTGGAACGGACTCCAGGTTAAAAAACACCGCCCCGTCGAGGTATGTTCCCTCGAGATGGGGCACAACCACCAGTTTTATTCCGAGCTTGAGCAGAAACTCCCTGGCCAGCAGAGGCCCCTCGGTGAAGAAACTAAGCCGGCGCAATTCGCCAAAGAACTCATCATCCAGAACCGCAACCTCATACTCGGCATCCGTAGTAATCTCCTGCTGGTCAATCAATGATTTGGCGTACCAGGCAGCAAGAGCGTACTCGTCAAGACTTTTATCACTTCGCACGCTTTTTCTGAAAAGAACCGGATTCGTCTTCATGTCGAAGCCAGCCTTATCGAAGAATGAACGGATTATCTCTTCACTCCATTCTTTTGCCCCTCGTACTGAACCGGTAAAGTTGATCCATCCTTTTTTACGCATTTCGCCAAGTGGAAACTTACTCCAATCAACCCCTTCAATCTCTTCAGGTAATTCTTTGTTTGGTTCCGATATAAGAACCTCGGCAGGAATGGATAGTTCTTTATGCAGAGCGCGAATCATAGAGAGTGAAAGCCCCCTCTTTCTATTAAGCACCTCGGATACTTTGCTCTTGCTCCCGAAAAACCGGACCATATCCTTGCGGGTCAAACCCTGCTGTTCCATCCGGAACTTTATAGCATCTATGGGATCCGGAAGGGCAACCGGATAGACTTTATCTTCATAGGTGTTTATTAAAAGGGCAAGTAGTTCAAGCTCTTCCGCCTCATCGCTCCCTTCTAGTGGATCGATGTCCATGAGCTCTTCAACTCGCGAAAGGGCATCTTCGTAGTCCTTCTCGTTCTTTATAAGCTTCATATGTATTCCCGGAGGCTAACTTTTGTCTTCATGGAAAACTTCTCTTGTCGTATTCCGCGTGGGTACCGAGCCACTTGATATAGACAAATCCTGTATTGTAGGCAATTTTTGTAACCAATCTGTAATCGTTGCCTTTTATGTTGAAAATGACATGGTTGTTGGCGATAAAACTGGCCGATCTGTAGCGATCTTTTATATCCACGCTCGTCTTCCACGATGAGTGTTTCGCCTCATAGTACCAGGATTCGATCGAGCTCTTTGCCTCCGGGTGCCTCCTTATAAAATCGTCAATACATTTTCTCGATACTATCGTCATTTATTAATCTACACCGTTCCCGTTTGTATGTCAAGCAAAATGTTCCCAATTTGGGAATTTTAATATTTCACTATTCCATCTTCCTTAGCAGGTACCATTACCACCTTCTCTAAAACTCTTCTTAAACCGTTGATACGCATCATCGATAAGCCTGCCGTCCTCGGTCTTCCAGGTAACCCAGCCGTTTGAAGTGGTTCGTTCAGGATTCACCGATTGAATACAGCGCAGGGAGGATATACTGGGGGAAGATACGGTGCCATCTACTTCTATGCCGTCTACTCTTATTACTCCGTCAAAGTGAGTCTTCGCTTGCCCCTTCTTCCCGTAGTCCATATATACTCGTTGACCATCATGGAGAAATCCTGCCTTTACTACCTTCTCGAGCAGGTTACCGCTGCGAAGCTCAGCTTCAGTATAGCTCAGTCCATTCTCTGCCTGCGTAAGATGCTCCTCGATATCGGGTATGTGGTAGAGAATATTGCCCTGCAGATTGGAATACTTCTCAACCAGCCATATCTTTACCGGCACCCGCAAGCTTTTTGCCCACTCATCGAGATCGCTGGGAATCATATCAATCGGCAATGCCACTATTGGTTCTTTCTTGAGAATCCTGTTCAAGCGACCATGTATTCCAATCGCTTGGATATCGATCTCCGCAAGGAGGTCGGTAAAACCACTTTTCTGTTTGATCTCATTGATGCAATTATCTACAATTTTATTCTTAGTTTCCCTGTTCTGCATAGCAGTTATCTGCTTCACCACCTGCGGAGCAATGTGCTCCCAGGTACCGTGGATTCCCCGTTCAACCTCAAGGATATACCACAGCTCTTCCTCGAAATTTATGATAATGCCATCGGGTATGGTTCCCTTTCCACCCGAAGTCGCAATCAACCGTTTCGGCAAAAGAATGGAATAATCGCCGAACAGCAGTTTGAAGTTATCGATGACCACATTCTCGACTTCTTCCTCGCTCCTAAACTCGATCCGCGAATACACAATGCCGTTATTGGTGAATATCATGGGATATCCTTGATTCACGATATGACTGAATAATCTCCAAGGCTTTTGGCCCCTGCTTAGCTGCTCCCTTAAAATCAGATAATCGAACATACCCACCTCGGAATTTAGGCTTATGAGCATTCTCTAATGTAAAAGTACATACAGGAACAGTAGCTCCTTCAAAACCAGAATATTCTAATTGAACAAGAGAAGTAATTGTTTTGTTATCAATCATGA
>CAZDFY010000234.1:0-3376 GCA_964504785.1 uncultured Sediminispirochaeta sp.
ATAACGGAAACCCGTGAAAATCGGGTGCGGGCGTGCCGCTGTAAGCGGATGTGAGGTGCGCATATACCACTGCCGGAGTACCGGCGGGAAGGTGCCAACTGAGTATCCGTAAGCCAGAAGACGATTCATCTCCGATGCGAACACATATGTAGTGTGTGTTCCGTTCTCTCACGTACAGGGAATGGATGCGTATATGCCTACCAATATACCCCCATTCCTTCTCGGTACATGTAGAGTGAATAACTTGTACCCTTTGCAGAAGGAGTTTTCTATGCACAAAGTTTCTTTTTTCCGAATGGGCGGGGCCGTACTGGCGTTGTTGCTCATGCTCGGCACAAGCCTAAGCGCCGAACAGTCAACACAACAGACAGCCCAACGGTCAGCCCCGCAGACGGACCGGCTTGCCGATACAGATTCAGAGGGCGTTGATGTCATCGTTACCGCCGCCCGAACTGAAGAGTCGGAACTTTCCACTCCCGCCCACATCACAGTAATTACCGGGCAGGATATCATGGAGTCCGGCGAACAATCACTCGTTGGCATACTGGACAAGCTGCCCGGTATCAACTTCACCTCCTATTCAGGCCCGCAGCAGGCCCAGGTTGACATGAGGGGCTTCGGCGAAAACAGCCACGGCCGGGTGCTGGTAATGGTGGACGGCCGCCGGCTGAACAGCCAGGACATGTCCGGCATCCAGTGGCTTTCCATTCCCCTCGAATCAATCGAACGGGTAGAAGTGGTCCACGGAAGCAACAGCGTAATGTACGGCAACCATGCCGTCGGGGGTGTGGTAAACATTATCACAAAAGACAGCACCGAGCGTGCTGAGTTCTCCTCTACCATCGACTTTGGCTCCTATTACTCGGATTATTCCCAAAACAGCCTATTCTCCAGCCAGCGCATCCGCTACGGAACTAACCAGGGAGTGACCGACGGCTCGGTCACCTTTGCCCACTCCACGAACGAGGGCCACCGTGAACGCACCGAGAGCCGCTCGGTCAACACCCTGCTCAACGGCGGCTGGAATATTACCGAGATTCTCCGCGCTGAGGCTGATTTTGGATATCAGTGGAATACCTACCAAATGCCGGGGGCCCTTACTGAAGCGCAATACGAGAGCAATCCCAGTCAGGCCGCCAATGATGCAGATGATGCAGAGGAACACGACCTGTCGACCTTTCTCTCGATGGAATGGTTCCCCTTCTACAACACCGAAGTGAGTTTGGATGGGGGGTATAGGTACCAAGCCGCGGCCTATGATACACCTTCCGATTGGACCCCCCATTACACAGACAGGGTGTACCACACCTTTGAAGCCTCGCCCAAAGTGGTTGTAGAAGGGTATGACAACTTTATTCCCTGGAGGATAATCTCAGGCTTTGATTTTTATCAGTCAAATCAGAAAATTGTAGAGTTCTCAGATAAAGACCGCACCAGCAAGAATTTCACCTCAAAACTCTCCCTTGCATCCTACGGTGCTTATCTTAAATCCATTGTCGATTTATCAGAACAGACGATGCTCGAAACCGGTATTCGTTACGAAGGTGCCAAGATCACAGCTGATAAGGACACATCCGAATCCAGTATTGACGGAAACGACCTTCACCAGGCCTTCGTATATGATGGGGCCTTCAACTATCGCCCGCTTGAAAATCTAAAAATCTATGTGAAGGGCGGCACACTCTTCAGGTATCCTTTCACCGACGAGCAGGCCGCTGTAGCCGGTTATGATGATGGATTCAATCCTGATTTAAAGCCGGAACAGGGAGTAAATGCTGAGTTTGGCTCAAACATAGTGCTCAACAAACTCCTCGATCTGAGCCTGAACGCATATTTCCTGCAGATGGAAGATGAAATTGCGTGGCACGATCCGGATGGATTCGGCGGGACTCCAGGACAAAACATCAACCAGGACAAAACCCGCCGATTGGGGGTAGACACTGAGATAGAATCACAGCTGCACAAAATGCTTACTCTATCTGTTGGATACAGTTTCATTGACGCTCGTTTTGTCGAAGGTGTCAATGAAGATAAAACTGTACCCCTCGTTCCTACACATACGGGTAATGCAGTTCTTACAATTCAACCTATAAGAGAGTTTTCACTTTCTACAGCAGTACAGTATACTGGAGAACAGTACCAGAGCGGGGATAACTCTAACAGCATGGATACGATCGGGGAGTATTGGGGCTTTGATTTAGAGGCAAGCTATACACCAAGCACTCCCACCGGTGAGATGAAGATTAAAGTAAAAGCTGAAAACATTCTTGATGTACTCTACCCGACCTATGCGACGTACGATACTTTTTACCCCGCCCCCGGGCGGAGCATTAGCATCAGTGCCTCTTACAGCTATTAGTTACGTGATAATTTTATAAAAGGTTACGTAAGATGAGGCAGGCGAACAGAGACAAACAGAATTCTCGGAGAATGAGCGGTGCACTTATGTGCGCGGCTCTTCTCCATTTTGCTCTGTTCATTGCTCTCGATCGTTTCGCCCATTTTCCAGATGCCTCGCTGAGCCCTGACCGCAGCAATGTTACCAGTATACAGCTTACCCTGCCGCAGGCAGATCCTGAACCAAGTCCTCAGTCAGCAAAAGAAATAACTCCAGTTAGCACTACGAACAAGATAGTAACAAAGCCTAGTCAACCGAAGGATCAAGTCGACCAGAACAATTCCCGAGCTAAACCGGATGCAAAAGAAACAAAACAAAAATCATTGCAAAGCCCGGTTGAAACCGCACAATCGGCCCCTACTCCGCCGGCAAGCAAAAAAACTGAGCACACCACAGGCAAAACGCCCCAGCAAAAACCAATCGCACACACTCCAAATGAAGTAAGTGCCAAAGATATGCACGATTCTTCTACATACAATATTGAAGCTGAACTCGCAGCTATGGAGCAGCTCTACCACCGCAGAGCCGCCGAGGGCATCCCACAAGCTTCGAACCAAGTATCCGCCTCTCACCAGGAATTCACGGTATATCTTCAGCATCTCATCGAGGAAAAGCGGCGGTATCCGCGGGCAGCCCGCCGGCGAAATATCGAGGGCTCGGTAGAGTTCTCCGTGCATGTAAACCGCGAGGGAGCCCTGGCAGAGCTTACACTCAACAGCTCTTCCGGCAGCCGCATCCTGGACAAGGCAGCGGAGGATTTACTAGAAAAGGTATTTCCGGTCGACTACCCGCTGCAGGAAAAAGTCCGCACTACTATCCGCATCATTTATAAGCTGACTGAAGTGTAGCTTAACTCAGGGACTCCGGTGACCAGAAAAGAAATGGACGCCTCAAATTTCTACTCTCAACAAGCCTTCAATTTTGGAAAAGTGAGCATCCAGGCTTAATAACCGGGCACCGTGCTCCATGCAGCTTGCG
>CAZDFY010000235.1:0-3375 GCA_964504785.1 uncultured Sediminispirochaeta sp.
TCGGCTCATCTAAAATTATCAACTGAGTATCACGAAAAAAAGCCCGGGCTAAGGCAATTTTCTGCCATTGCCCTTCACTTAACTCTTCGCCCCGTTCAAACATCCTCCCAAGCACGGTATCATATCCTTGGGGGAGATTTTTAATCATTTCATCAGCCCCAGCTTGTACTGAAGCCTTGGGTATATAAGAAGAATCATAGGGTTTATCCACATCACCAAACCAAATATTATCACGGACACTTAAATTAAAATGAGCATAATCCTGAAAAATCACCCCAATTTTCTTCCTCAATTTATAGGGATAAATAGCCTGAATATTCGTATTGTTAATTAGAATTGAACCTTGAGTTACATCGTATAACCTGCAGATTAGCTTTACTAACGTAGTCTTTCCACACCCGTTAAGCCCCACAAGTGCAGCAACCTCACCAGGTTCTACCACCATGCTTACACCTTTCAGCACCTGTTTTGATGAAGAAGAGGGGTACGTAAAAAAAACATTATCCACTACTAAACGACAGTTTGTTGTTTCTGATTGAGAATCGGCGATGGAATATCCCGGCTCTACTTTAATGGAGTTCCGAAAGTCAAGAAACTCATATAGATTGGTGAGAAAAAGGTTGTTCTCATATAAACTGGCAATTCCCTCCAATAGAGACTGAAGAAACATCTGCCCCTTTTGAAAGGCTTGATAAAACATGACAAAAGAGCCGATGGACACAAGTCCCAATAGTGCATCACGGGCTATCCAAAAATATGCAGTAAATACCAACAAAGTTGAGAACACATGAGCGGCAAAAGAGTACATTGTGCTTTTTTTGTCCAGGGAAAATCGAATTTTACGAAGTTCAGTTCGAAGTGATCTAAAACGCTCTATGAAAGTATCTCCAAGTTTAAATAATCTTGTTTCCTTTGCCAGATCTCTTCCCACCAGCATCCAATGATAATAGGCAGCACGACGCTCTTTTTTTGTATAGTTGCGTTCGTTCAAATACTCACGGGATGAAAAAACAAACCTTACAATCATCTCCGGTATTACAGCACATATAAGTAGAAGCATAACCTGCCACTTAAACACCAGCAGGAGCCACGCAACACCAACTAGAGAAATAGTATTCTGAAGTATAGTGGTGAGAGCGCGTACAATAATACCCGGACGAAAAGCGGCCTCTTCTTGGGCCCGGTGTAATGAATCCTGATAGGTCGGATTCTCATAATACTCCAGATCAACATCCACAGCCTTTCTATGAATTACATCATGCATGTAATCAACAATTCTACGGCTCTCCTCCTTATTCACTAAAGTACCGACTGTTCTTGACAAACCTGTAAGCAGCATAACTACACCAAAAGCCGCCAAAACTGTATAAACACTATAGTCCATACTTTCACGAGCACCGATATCAATAGCAGAGGCTACCGAATCAACAAGAAGCTTCAATAAGTATATTGATACTATAGGTAATACACCCTGCACTAACAAAAGGGCTACATTGACTATGGCCCAAACACGAGAGCTGGCCCATACAAAACCAAGAGCACGTTTTACATTGAAAGTGGTGTGAAGAATTTTTTTGGTTTTTTGCGCTAATGTCATGTAGGTTAACTATGTAACGATATTATTCACAATAAAATTGTCTACCCTGTTTACCACATCAGGTAATACTTGAAAAGACTTAGGACGGCTTAGTGTATACATTGGAACAGACTTTACAATATTTACACATTGCAGAAAATGCTCTTTTCTTCCAAAAAGATCAAGAAGCTCTCCATTAAAGAGGGCCCCATACCAATGGGGAAGTATGCTCTGCAGTGCCTCTTTGCCTGAAATAGGTCTGATTTGTATTTCATCTCCGAATTCAAGAACAAACAAAATCTTTAGTGGGGTCGGTTGAGTCTCAAAACCTTCTTTTACACACCTTCCTCTTTTATCAGCATCAGGAGCGAGTTCACGCAGACTTTGCGCATCATCAACCAGAGCTTCCACAGATTCACCCCACAATTTGGTATGGGGAAACCCGGGTTGCACTACCGTTTTTCCATTCGATTCTGAAATGGCCATAATATCATCACTCATTAGGCGGTACCCATGATTGTACATTGCCGATGCCATCGTAGATTTTCCCCCTCCCTTGAGGGCAACAAAGGCAACTGCATCCCTGCTGTGGGCTTCAGAAATTACACTTGAATGAAATACATGAAAGCCCCTCTGATGTAACAACACCCCAAGCACCGGGCCGGTTAACACAAGCCTCAGTAGACTCTCATCAACCTCCGGTTTTGGATCTATTGTCACTTCCCTTCCCTTTTTCACTAAAAAAGTCCCTATCTCCCTCCAGTAAAGGAGAATACCTTCTTCAAAAGGTAAGATTACCCTCATCATTTCACTTTCACACACATCTGGAGGGGGTATTTTACCAAACTGAAAAAAAACACTCGGAGAAGTAGTAGAGGAAACAAGAAACTCAGGGATTTCAAGGGGGGATTCGATAGATAGGCCGTAGGCTTTGTAGGTATACACTTTTCACATCATTTTAAGAAATAAAAAAAGACTCACAGAGTTATTAAGAACCCTAGGAAATAGATATTATGTAATGTTAACCGGACGTACCCCAGTGGCGTACCCATCCTCCATTACCATATAAATTTTCGAAGATTCCCAGTTGGGTGACCTGCTTAATATCACCCAATACAACCAATTTTGGTGGTTCATATTGCTTTTTCATTCGCATTGCCTCCACTCTTATCACTTTTTTAAATGCATTGAAACTATCGCTTAATACTCTGTGAGTCACTAATTATTATAACACTTTTTCTAAATTAAATCTTGAAAATTCACCAATATCAGGTCTATTTCCTATCAGTATGATACCATTTAGCTCAATCCATGCATGTGCGAGAAAACCTTCGTCAGAAGATCTTCTTATTCCAATTTTTAATTCAACTTTGTACCCATTCCTGCGACACTGAACATAGCCCGTTAATGCACGGGGAAGACATAATAATCTAAGGGGAATAGAGTTGGCACATTTATCTGTCAAACTGCATATAGTTTCAGCAGAACACACAGCTCTTGACTTCAATGTGGTGAAACTATTAGCCCACCTATCTACATTGTGTACAACTTTTTGATACGGCAGCAGACAAAGCGCGAGTTTTATAAGCACTAACCAGTATACTATACTTATACACTGAAGACGCTCTTTATGAGATAATAAATATACTGCATGTATTTTCTTATTCAACAATCTCAACAAGACCTACCCCGTACAATTCTTCTACTAGTGCGAGTACATCTCGTCGACATATGTCCGTTTCTACTTCAAATTCTTGCTCTATCGCATCACACACATCGCTAATGCATATTGGAGAAGA
>CAZDFY010000236.1:0-3343 GCA_964504785.1 uncultured Sediminispirochaeta sp.
GAGATGCATAAGCAAAAAGTGGTCCCAATAGAAACCCCGCACAGAAAAACCTTTCCAACGCTCTACACCGATAGTGTAGAAACACTACAATCGTTAGGCGGCTGGCATAATAAAGGTGCTTCAGCCGGTGCTTTAAGAAGAATAAACAATTCCTTTCAAATGATTATTGATTAGTAGTATCAATTGATTTGCACGGGCCCGCTTGAAATATAATTGTGAATGGAAATTCATTGAAAATTATGGTTTTTCTTTGTAAGATATGGATAATTCAAAGTAGTTTGGAAGCATTATGAAAAAAGAATTAGCTCACTATTTTTTGCCTCTCCTGGTGTTCATGTCATGTCTTTTGATTGGTTCTTGCGCTACCAGCAATCAAAGCGAGTGGCGTGCCAATCCCTTGAGCAGGGAAACTGAAAATCAAGTTGAAAAAAAGGCATTTACTACTAACTATCTCACTACACACGGGGTATCATTATCCATTCCGGAGGGTGGACGGTTTGTACATGTACCGCCTTCTGAGTATGATCAGAATGTACTTATACAATTCAAGGGGAAAAAGAGTGAATATCATGGTGAATTACACATTCTTAATTTTGAAGAACCCACTGATCCGCAGGAAATACTAGCTCTTATTTCTCGGGCTACTGTTTTGAACAATGATAAACGGCAAAGCGAACTCGTAGATGTAACTGTGCAAAAGCCCAATAAAAGAAAAGAGAGGGATTGGTATTCTATTCACCATGTGTACTCCGATGCTATTGGAGAGACCGCGGTGTGGATCGGGAGAGAGGGTTTGGATAGACCCATGGTATATGTACTTACAGTTCAATGTGAGCAAAACAAAAACACTAAAAATTTTCGTTCTCAGATAGATTCGATATTTTCTTCATTTTCACACACTCAGTTCGGTATAGATCACCGATACATTCCTTCTTCTGATGTGAAGTTCTTTTCATATGGTCAATGGAGGTGGACTGCAGATGTACATGACGGACTACAGCTGTACGGCAAGCTAAACGGGTGTCCCACCTTGATAAAAGTGTATCCGAGCTCACAAAAATATCAGGACCTTCAATCTTTTAATGCAGATTTTCTTATTCAAAATGAGAATATAAGGACAACCGGTTATGGGTCAGAAGAGCCAGAGGGGATGCGTATTATCTACACTCTTCCTTTAGAACACAACAGTGAGTATTGGACAATAGAAGTGTCTGTAAGGAAAACCCCGGAGTGTAAGGATTCATTTAAAGAGTTGGAGATGGACAAAGTGCATACCTATAAGGAAATTAAAGGCCTATTTGAATATCAACTTTTTTTTGGATGGAAGGCGGTGTATGAAAAAAACTAACATCGTCCTCCTGCTTATAAGCATAATTGTTCACGTTGTTGCTGCAGAAGAACCAAAGAATCAGGTGGTATGTATCCTGCCGATCGAAGTACAAGAGACTACACAAAATTCAAAGACCCTAGAACTGTTGAGTACCACCATCCAGGACAATTTATCTATTACATTACGGTTTATGAAAGGCTATGATGTAACTAAAATTGAAAACACTCATAGTACAGATCATGAAGATCTTGCCGCGCTGGCAGAGAACGAGAGTGCCGAAAATGTAATTTTTGGCTCGATAAGCCGGACCGATAAGGCCATAGAAGTCGAATTGTCTGTATATGATCGTTATCAAGATAAGGTGTTTTCTCCAAAAAAAGCCACTACTGCTTCTCTTTTTGAAACCTTCGACATAGCGGACCTGCTGGTGCGGGAACTCTTAGAAGATTTTAGCGGAATTAGAATTGCCTATGGGAGTCTCAATTTTCAGGTATCCGGGCCTGATGATGAGTATAAGGTAATAATTGATGATAAGATAGCTGGGTATAATGTAGAAAAAATTGAAAAACTTATCATTGGAGAACACCGCATCAGGGTAATTCAAGAACGTCCATTTGATGAAGTAGAAATCACTTCGAAAAGCCTTGAGATAGAAGAGGGCAGAGAGTACTCCATCGAGATAAATCTGCCTTATCTTACACAGGTGGAAAAAAAGAGATTTACCTCGCTTGATAAATCTATTGTTCATAAAGCACGCCTCTCAAATGAATCTGACTTTTCGCCGCTCTCCGAGTTTAAACACCTGAGAAGCTCCAGGGATATAAGTTTTGCTCAATTTGAATCTTTGGAAATGATGGTCCAAAAATATGAGCGCTGGGAAAAAGCTTATGCACAATTTTCCACGCGCCCTGATAAGCCTTTAGTCTCTCCGAATATGAGTTTTAATGGGGGAATAAAAAAGGAGCACTACAATAATTTGAACCACTGGGCGACCCTGTATGACCTCTACTCACTACCACATACTGCCATCAAGCTGGATGGTGCTTTTGATGAGTGGTCTTATAAAAACAACAATTTCAGCTCGATTAAACTCGCCCGTAATGATGAAAACTATTTTGTGTACGTCCCTAAAAAGTATTTGTCAGAGGCTGCTTCCAAAAAAACGATTCAATTCAAAACTGACAACAAGGAAATGCTCATTCATTTTCCCCCTGAAGCAAAAAATTACAAGACACTAAAAGCAGATATAGAGCTGAAACAGGGTGATGCTGCATTACAACAAGTTGGTGAAGCAAAACTTGTAAAATCCGATGAAGGGTATGAAATGAAAATACCTAAATCTCCCATTTCAGAATATCTGTCTGATCAAAAAGTAGAGGTGAGAGTAGTATCCAAAACCGCCGAGAAGCATGAAACTCATACTCCGACACATGCTTTTTTTACCACGCCCCGGTACCGCCCATTTAAGGAAGATACACAACACAAAAAATTTGCTTTTCCCGTACTGTGCGGAACTTTCTCAACTAATCTTAAAACCACTTCGCCCGACACCTTTTCAACCGACATAAAGGGGTCGCTTGGGGTCCTATATTCATGGGGTTGGCCTTTCTACTTCGGGATTGAGGCAAGTGTAATACCTACTAATGACAGCATGCCATTCATGCTGAAACCAAGTTTTTTAATCAGTCGAGACCCTACCAAGGGCGGGCATTTATTTGATCTGCTGTATGTACCAAATGGTATAATTTTACTAGGCTATGGATATTCTTATAAAAGGTTTACCGTAAAGGCGGGCTTTGCGATGGCTCCTGCCGGAAGAGAACGCGATTTTTGGATTGGAGCAGGCTATTTGTTTTGACCCTTGGGTAGCTCAGTTAATAATCCGGTATTTTTCCAAATACTAAGGATCAGCTGGTGCTTTAAGAAGGCTCAATCTGCCATTAAAAGTAACGTATATTTCAAAACTCCACACTAAAACTACCCGAGACATCGTAATCACCATCAGAAGGATCA
>CAZDFY010000237.1:0-3299 GCA_964504785.1 uncultured Sediminispirochaeta sp.
CATCAAGATTTTCTATTTGCCCGTAATACCCCGATAGATCTACTCGAGCTTCATGTTCTATCCGCTCTATCGGTGGAACATTTGGTCTCAATCTAATAGAGGAAGGATTATGTCGTCCCGTAAAACAAGATGGTGCAACATAGGGATTATGGGGCGGCTGAACACTTAACACTGCAAAAAATGGTTTCGCATATCCCCCATCAATCTTTTTCCTTTCCCTCCGCAACCTGTCAATTAGCAAGTCCGTCAATCCATCGGTCTCATACCTCTGCAGATTTAGCGGCTTAATCTCATCGCCCATTTCATCATGTCCGTGAACAGTACAATGATACTGGTTATTTATATTTTCGTACCCTATCCAGGAATCAAACCTTCCTCGTTCTTCTGGAGGAATATAATGGTCCTCATTTGAACCACCCAGGTGCCACTTGCCAATATAGTGTGTACTGTAGCCTTCTCCATTCAAGATATCCGCGACAGTTTTATAACTAGGTTCCATACGTTGAGGAGTTTGCCAGACACACTGATGAGAATAACGACCGGTAAGCAAACTCCCTCTAAAGGGAGTACACCAGGGGTTGTTGGAATAGGCATTCCGAAAAAAGAGACCTTCCCGGGCTAAATTATCGATATTCGGCGTTGATACATTCGGATCCCCCGCAATACCCAACGCCTGCCCTCTGTGCTGATCTCCAAAAATCCATAAAACATTCGGTCTTTTATTGCTTGACATAATTCCCCCCTTCAATCTCCACATAATCGTAACATGCAATAAGACTCAATTTTAGTTGAATATTTTTGTGGAGTGTTTAAATATTTATATAAAAAATGCACATAGCCTGGACGGGACTGTGCCGGTACTCAGTCGCAGCACCCTCAACCCATCGTGTAAACACAGTTTTGTGGCCGAACATACGTAGAATTTAGATCCATAATTAAAGCAGAAAACTCCATCACCTATCTTTATTAGGGGGTTCTTGTATGATAGAACTATTGTCATAATAACGTTGGTCGAAAAGCTAGGATAAGAGCTCTCCAAGGCGGTGGAGGTAAAATAACAGGAATCTCTACAACACTGTATAGACGAGCGCTTTACCGCCCAGGAACGCCACTTCGATGATGTGAACCAACGTTTCGACGATATGAACCGACGTTTTGACAAGCAGCACACACTCATCAGCTTAGGCTTTGCTGCCATCACCCTGATTATTGCAGCCTTCAATCTGACGCTTATCCTTAGCTGAAATTACTCATTCACCCGAGCTCAGTACATCAATCACTTCCTGCTCTACGCCCCGGCCGAACTGCTGTATCAGACCGCTCAAATCACTTAAGCGGGGTTCATGGAGCTGTGAAAGGCGGGCCACACTCCCTTCCGAGAGCGGATATCCGAAACGCACATAGCTTTGGGAAGTCTCCGCATCCATGTGCCAGGGGATCAGCTGGCCCTTCAAAAGGCTCCGGGCCTGCTGAAAGATAAGCAGCCCGTCAGGGTCGAGATCGCCGAAGTAATACATCTCAAGACCGGATTGCTCGACTAACCGCAAGAGCTTGGCAGCAGCCGGAGATTCATTGGGTCGCAGTGCAAAGTGAAGGATGGCATTTAAGGCCACCTCCCAGATTATCGCAGGAGTTACTTCTTCGACATCTTCTTTTGTTTGAATTAATCACCCGTCTGTTATTGTATTTCTATACAGCTTCTCCATCCTCCTGACCTCATCATCCCGCAACTCCGCAAACTCCTTCTCTCGCGCCCGTTTCGAGAGCTTTCCATCGTTTTGCCTGAGAAATCTGAAAAGCAGATGTATGGTTTTATCCGGCATATCGACTATAGACTCCACGCCCAGACGAAACTCATCGTACCTTCTCAAAAACTCGGCTTCTTCCGGTAAGTCTCGCTCTATCGTCTGCTGTACACAGGAGAAGAGAAACTCGGCATGGGGAGTAGCATCAAAGAAACGGTACAGATCATCGGTCTGATTTAGTACCCGAACATTATTGTCTTCACTTATCTCCCAGTTGATCAGAGGCAGCAGCTTGTGAGAGTACTGCTGAAGGACCGCTCTATATTCTTCTATGCGCTCGAGTATGACTGCGGAGACGGGAAAGACCAATCCCGGAGGGTTGTACCCCGCCTGGGCCAGGACATGGTGAATCAAATACCGATGAATCCGTCCGTTGCCATCTTCGAAAGGATGCACGTATACGAATCCAAACGAGAGGCAGGCTGCGGCGACCACCGGGTCCAGCTGTCCATGCACTTGTCTGTTGAAATTTATGAGACCGTCCAACAGGTTCTCCAGGTTGTCCTCCCTTGCACTTATGTGCTCGGGAATCGGCATACCGGTATCCCGGTCATGCTCACCTACAAAGCCTCCGTGATCGCGAAGTCCAATCTTCACGAAGCGTTTGTCGCCGACAACAATCTTCTGCAGGCGAACCAGTTCAGGCAAATCAATTGGTGTCCTCCCCGCCTCGCCGATCACTTTTCCCCAGCGCTGAATTCGACTCTGCGGCGGGGCTTCTCCTTCGATGCGATAGCTCGCCCTCGAATCCTTCAGCAGGAGGAATGCCGCCGTCCTCGAAACTACATCACGAGGTATTCGACCTATAAGCGCACGAGCCTTCTCTCTTAGATCTTGAGCCAAAAAATACTCTATTTTTTCGGTACGAAATACGAGGGGACAGAACTGTGGAGTACCGGGCAGGTTATTGATTACCCTCTGGCGCCGCACCCGTTCTCCGGCTATTGACAGCTGCATAGAAGAGTCAACAACCTCTACATAGCCGGCCTGTGTAAGATCATCTATAGGCAGCCGCCTATTATTAAGCCATTCGTAGAGAAACCACAACCGGCGAGCGTAGACTCCGGTGGGAGAACTCCGCACAATCGACACTATCTCATCTTCTGATAGCTTCAAAAAAAGGCGGTTCAGCACCCCGATATCTATGCCCTCGTATTTTAAGGCAAATGTGAGTTGCCCTTCGAGCGTGGGCTCCGGGCTGTGGCGCGGGGTAAATAATTTCCAACCCTCTTTAGCAAGTATTCTGTGCCGCTCGCCGATTGCACAGAGACGCCGTGGAAGCGGCACGTTCAGTTCATAAGCATCGATGAGGGCCGCATACCCGGCAGGGATTCCTTTCTCGGGAAGCCGCAGTTCGTGAAAAACCGTTACCGGCTCTGAAAAAAACTTATTCTCACTCTGCTTCATGAAAAATAATTATAACTCATGAATAATAATTACATAACCCTATAAATCGTGAAAAACAATTATTTCAAGCCTCTTCGATTACCAGCA
>CAZDFY010000238.1:0-3290 GCA_964504785.1 uncultured Sediminispirochaeta sp.
TTTCACCACCTGGGCATGTGTGCAAGAATAGTAAAGAGATTAACTTCTGTTGTCAATACTGTCGAACTGAATTCAGCAATTCAAACCTAAGATAGTGCAATGCTCTAGCTTAAGTTTGAATGCTTCTGTATGTGTAGACAGGACTTCTAAAATTAGAAAAACCTCAAAAAAAGGAAACTAAGTTACTTATCTTAAAGAAAATGGGAGCATTCTAAATTGAAAATTTCAATAAAATTTTCAATTTCCTGCACTACAAGTCTGCCGTTTTTGGCCGTGCTTACCTCACGCACTCTCCGCCGACTCGTCCACGCCGGTCTTGTACACATGCACCTCAGTATCGAGGGTTTCGGTAATAGAGTCGATCTTATCGGTTTCTTCCTTCACGGCTTTAAGTGCCTCAGCCATCAATTTGGAAGAGTCACTTATTGAACCGACCCGCTGCACCACCAGCTGCGACAGTTTCGTGACCTTTTCAGATGCCTGCTTGTTTTCGGCCACTGCTGACTCCATTTCATCACTACTTTCAGTAACCTTAGTCGAAACATCATTCAGATGCGATATCGATTCCAAAATCTGCTGACCGCCGATTTGTACTTCTTCAGTGTTTCCGGCTATCTCTTCAAAGGCAGCAATAGCCTGGCCTACTTCGTTGTCGATCGAACTAAAGGCGTCGCGGGTCTTACGGCCCGCCTCTGTTGCCTGTTGAATATCTTCTACTATTCCAGTGAGCACTGAATCTATCCGTTGTGAATTATTTGAGGAGGTCTCTGCTAACTTTCGAATTTCATCTGCAACAACTGCAAAACCCTTCCCGGACTCACCAGCATGGGCAGCCTCAATAGCCGCATTCATCGCCAACAGGTTCGTTTGGTCGGCAATATCCTTTATAGTCGCTACAGCCTCATGAATCTCATCTATGCTGTTATGGATCTTCTCGATAGTATCTGTGGTACTTTTCATCCGCTTCAAACTCTCCGAAGCATTGTTCGCCAGTTCATTCATAGATTCTCGTTTCTTTCGGGTAATGGAACTCACATTGTCTATAGAAGAAATCATCTCGGTTACAGCAGTTGTTGACTCTTCGATCATGGCCGTTTGTTCGTTCAAAACCTCTTTCAATCTATCAACATTTAATTTCACCGTCTGTACAGTACTGTCCGAAGCTTGGATTGTATCTTCCAGCTGAGTCATATCATTGCTGATTGAACCAGCTCCGCCATTTACTTCCGAAACCATTTGGGAGAGATTTGAGACTCCTTCTATTAACTGTTGTTTAATCGATATATTAGTACCTGAGGCCTGCTTTATTCGAGACATGGACTGGCCCAACTCATCTGTGAATACATTCACATCACGACTTAGACGCCCCAGCTCGTCCTGACTAGTGACCAAAATTCTGTCCGCAAGATCACCTTTCTTCATTTTTTGAATTCCAAGTTCAATATTCTGTATTCTCTTTCCGATGCGGTTTGTGGTTAGTACTCCTGTTAACAAAGAAATCAAGAAAATACCGCCGATCAGAGCACACATGACCACCCTTGCCTTCTGCTCAATCGCCTTAACCTCTCGAGCTACTAATCCACGCTGTGTAGTAAGATTCTCAACAGTCCTGGAAGTAGTTACATCTACCACGTAGGCCGAGGAATACAAGGCTACAATGCTCTGGCGGAGTAGGTCCAACTGCTCTTGTTCGATCTGGGCACGGCCGGTCAGTAAGTCCAATAAAGTGAAAGATTTTTCCGAACCGATAAACTCAGCCGCTACTTCCTCCAATTCACCAGCCCTTGTTAAAAGTGAATCATATGCCTTATCAATTTCTTCGCTGAATTGAACAAGAGTCTGTAGTGATGAGCTTACCGTATCATTAAGGCTCACGAGCGATTTACTTTTCCGTATTAACCCGAACTGGCGGTCCAAATCTTGTTTCGCAGCTTTAATAACTTGCAGTTGAGAATGAAACTCTTCACTATCTATCCGGTTAATTTCATTTGCAAAAGAGAGTGCTACTTCACCAAGTTCATTAAGCTCCTGCTGCTCTTGTTCAATTTTAGCGATTGGTCTGGTAATAATCGATTGAGAAATGAAGGAAAGCACAAGAGCTCCGCCTATCAGTATGATTAAAAGTATTAGCTTCAACCGAATAGACATTAAAACCCCTCTTTTTACCCACTAAAAATGAGTAAATTATTATTTTAGCTATAATTTTGTATACAATATTTATTATTACATTGACACTAACACCTGTCAACAATAAAGAGCAATGTTGATCTTTGGCATCGGACCCCTAAGCACCACTCTATAATTCTACCCCCTACCCCAGA
Organism: uncultured Sediminispirochaeta sp.; assembly: GCA_964504785.1. Taxonomy (GTDB): domain Bacteria; phylum Spirochaetota; class Spirochaetia; order DSM-16054; family Sediminispirochaetaceae; genus DSBN01. The sequence continues at coordinate 2,322 of CAZDFY010000238.1, forward strand.
TAAAAAAAGGAGCCGAACTATACGCCCCCGCACGTTGTGTCCGGATAGATGAAATACACATCACTACTCACGTAACACTCGCGCAGAAAAACGCTCAGACCGACTCCCGGCGGATAAAGTATATATGTAATGGACGGCCGCCCTCCAGGCCAACCGAACGCCGGCCCCGCATTGCGAACAACTCGGGCGGCATTCAGTTTTATCGGCGCATTAGAAGCGGTCGTCTCTGTCGGGATAGTTGCTGCGGTTATCGCGGATCATCCGGATCACCTTGCCTACCAGCACATCCAGTTGGGGTTTGAAAAAATATCCTAAGGCTACGCCTACAATAAGCCAAAAAATCATTCCTCATCCTCCCTTACAATTTCTACCTTGATACCATCTTTCGACTCGAAGGTTTCGTTGGGCGGTACGGTAATCTTCAGCACACCGTTCTTGAACACCGCTTTGGCGCTCTCCCGGTCGAACTTGTCCTCCGGCACAAAGTAGCGCTGCTCGTCGATCCCCTTGAACTTCAGACGGCGCTTGAAGTAGCGTACGTCCTCAGCCGGTTCCATCTCCGGCGCCTTGGCCGAAAACACCATGTAGTCGCCCTGAAACTCGATATTCAAGTCCTCCTCGCGGAAACCCGCCAGCGCAAACTCAAACACCATCTCCTTGTCCTTGGTCAGGTACACATTCATCGGAGGATACGAATAGGAGGGATAATAATCCACCTGATCATTCCAGCGAGTGAACTCCTCAGCCGTTCGCTCCCGCGCCCGCTCGCCGAAGTTTTCTCCAAAACTCCGGGTCGCCTCGAAAATCTCGTCCATAATCTGGCCGATGTCGATGACAATTCTGTCTTTCATACAAACACCTCTCAAATTGCGTGTTGCGGCTCCCATACCGGGCAGCCTTTTCCCGGCGCCATACGGCCGCCGGCGAGGCATTTCGCCTCTAGTATTAATATTGCAACTTACATGCCAA
>CAZDFY010000239.1:0-3271 GCA_964504785.1 uncultured Sediminispirochaeta sp.
TTCAGTTACGGTTTTTATGTAGCCAAAAAAGCTTGACCCCAGCTCTGGAGGTCGTGGGTTAACCTCTAATGCTCAGACCTCTACTCATCTCTCAGGTTCATGCAGTTTTTCAGATCAAAACATCGTGATACACAAGAGATAAATTTTTGTTGCGGCAGTTAACTTTATTTGATACTGTTATCGTCATGAGGCTAAAGTCGGATACTATAGAGAAAAATTTTTCGCCGTACCGAACAGATATCATATCATGCTTTGCCATGAAAATCGCACGAAACCACCCCGTACGACTCGGCTTCCTCTACTTCCTAATCTCCTTTGCAATGACTTATGTAATTGGCTTCATAACCGGGCAATACGGTGGAAAAAACGGTTTACCTCCTATGCTCTCCCAAGTCGTTGATAATATCAATCTTGCCCTGGTAGCTCCCATAGGTGCGGCTCTCTTGTGTAACCTGTACAACACCATCCGAAGCACATTTCTGAACGTAATACATGAAACGATACTTCCACCCAGCGAACACGAGCGCTACCGTGAATTCCTTGTCCGCTTAGATCGAATTTATAATATGCCTTTTGTACTTATCACCGCGTTAACGGTATCAATAGGATTCAATGCGTATAACTATCTATTCAAGCTTGATAGCTGGCTTTCAATCAACGGTGGACTGACTGGCCTGTATGGACGGCTGTTCATTGTGTTGAACTACTACATCATTGCACTAATTGTATATAAAGTCGCTGTTACAGTATGGGCTCTGCAACGCGTGCTAAACATGAATATTATAATACAGCCTATGCATCCGGATAACGCCGGGGGGCTTCGGCCCTTCGGGCAGCTCTCCGTAGCAATCAATTCCTTCCTTGCAGTGGTGATCGTATTTATTACGATGCTGCTTGTCTTCGATCCCTTTGCCAGTACAAACCCGGTCTATGTAGCATCCTTTGTACTGCTGTACATTTCAGCGCCTTTCCTGCTTGTACTTTCACTCTCAAAAGCAAATCGCAAAATGGCTGAAAAAAAGAACGAAGCGATGAAACGTCTTGGGCTCAGCTTTGATCATTATTATCAAAAACTCTCTCGAGGTCCACTAACCGAGCCCTATGATATAGAGAGTGCCGATGAACTCATTCGAATAAAAGAACTGTACAAAGTAGTCGAGACCATGCCTGTATGGCCTTTTGATGCAAAAAGTGTCAAACGCTTCATTACTACCATCACCATGCCAGTTATTGTGTTCCTAATTAATCAGCTCACCAGCACGGACAGTGTGCTTTATCGCTGGTTCAAGCAATTAATCGATACATTCTGATCAATGCTGCTCTAAAAGATAATCGGTAATATACTGAAAGGTTTCTTTGCGGAATTTTGGTACCTCGTTTATAAGGTGATGCTCACCGCCTTCAATCTTCACAACGTCAAGACCCGGCAGCTTCTCCTCGAGAAATGGAAGGTTATAGCGCCAATTTGTAGTACCATCATCGGTGCCCTGTATGACCCGCACCGATGAGCTCCGCGGTTCGAGCGATTGCATGGCTTTTGACCATTTCACAAGCTGTCGAAACCAGCGAAGCGGCATTTTTTCCGCCTGCAAGGGGTCAGAATGCTCGCGGAATTCCATGAATTCCTCATTATGAGAACTACTTCTATGAATACGTGGAATCGCATCCACGAAGGGGCGTACAATGGCATTTGCAACTCTTGAAAGTCTCCACTTTGCCGAACGAATATTAGGGGCGATGAGAACCGCACAACTCCCTGGTTCAAGCCCCTTTTTCAGTACCAGTTCTGTTATTATGCCCGCACCCATGCTGTGACCTACCAGGTGCACTGGTTTTGCCAGATTTTTGTGGGCATATCCTTGGAAGTAGCTCAGCACTTCCAGATACTGTGAAAAATCCTCGATATCAGCAGTTGCCCCCCCCGAAAGTCCGTGTCCCGGAAAATCGAAAATGAGCACAGAAAATGATTCCTCAAGAAAATAACTGATGGCGTGATTCCAGATCCCTGCATGATCAAAATAGCCATGAGCTACAACAACAGTACCTCGCGGTTGCCCAGGCTCGAAGAGATGCACAGCAATTTCTGTTCCGGCGACTTCGACACCACCGAATGAGTGCCGGACATTTGGAACACGCAGATTGTAATAGTCGAAATAAGCGATTGTTGTTTTATTATAGGTATGAGTATTCCGGCTGAACGCAGGAAGAGACGTAGAGAGTGTGTTGAGTGTTTCTGATATCTGCGGTTTTTCGGTTGTATCATCAGCTTTTGCCGTCTCAAAACACATGCAAAAAAGTAACACAAAGGTGATAATTACTGTAACGAATACACGCCGGGAAGGATGTATAGTATAGCCAACACTTAAGATTTTCATATTATTCATGTGCTAATGCCCCAGTTGTTGATACTAACATAGAACATAATAATTACCAATATTACTGAAATTCCTGTTCTTCCATATGTTATAGTAGAGGCATGAAAACCAAATTTTCACATGTAAACCTAGTCAGCAGAGATTGGAGAAAACTCGCCGATTTCTACATCAAGGTGTTTGACTGCCGACCCAAACCGCCGGAGCGGAATCTGTCCGGAGAATGGCTGGATAAGCTGACTGATCTGCAGAATGCACACATCCAGGGGATTCACCTGGTACTCCCCGGAAGCGATTCCGCCGGCCCCACCCTTGAGATTTTTCAGTATGACCATAACAAGACAAACACCCACAAACACATCAATGTGGAGGGCTTTGGCCACATCGCTTTCGCAGTGGAAAATGTCGAAGAGAAGCTCCGACTTCTGCTCGAACACGGCGGTTCGATGGTCGGGGAGCCGATCGATACCGAGATTGTCGGAGTTGGCAAAATAAGTGTGGTGTATGCCAAAGATCCCGAGGGTAATATTATCGAGATACAGAAGTGGGAATAGACAGTACTCGTAGAACATGATCTGTAAATTACTTTAGACTAAGAAAAAGTGAAAAAAAGTTCATCCCAGACCATGAACTCTTGGATTGATTCCCCATAGAAAACATCGCATCCTGAAGCCGAAACGGCACAGCTCTGTATTCCTTACGCCGGTTCGGGCTGCAGCCTATGGGGGTTCACTGGCTCTTCAGTACATGGAAAAAGGCAACATCAAACCGGATCAGCACGTCCTCATTTACGGAGCTTCGGGAACTTCCGGCACCATCGCCGTACAATACGCCAAGTATCTCAGGGCTCGTGTAACGGGAGTATGCAGCACGAACAATCTTGAGTTTGTAAAGTCTCT
>CAZDFY010000240.1:0-3240 GCA_964504785.1 uncultured Sediminispirochaeta sp.
ACAAGGCGAGGCATCTATGGGTACGAGGAATAACCAAGTTCTACAGTTTTTATTTGCCTTATTATCGCTTTTCATGCTCCTTGGTCTGCTCAATTCCTGCCAAAGCGTCGGCCGGGGGCCGCGGGAGACCCTCCCGGAGAAGGTTCGGCCTCGTGGGGCCCCGCGGAACATCGACAAGGCCGTCAAGGAGAATCCCCGCGAGAACCTGCCGCATCTGATTGAGTATATCCGGGAGAATTCCGAAACCGAATCGGAAAAGTTCCGCTATGCCCACGACTGGGTCGCCCAAAATGTGGCCTACGATGTGGGGGCCTTGCGTGGAAAGAGCCGCAAAGTGACCGATGCCTATGGTGTTTTGCAGTACGGCAAGTCGGTCTGTGCCGGCTACTCCAATGCGTTGCAGCTGTTGTGCGATCAATTGGGCCTTGAGTGTGTGACCATCTCGGGCTACGGCCGCGGGGCGAGCTTTGATCCGTACGGCGAAGAACAGATGGAGGGGCCCAAATCAAACCACGCCTGGAATGCCGTCAAGCTGGAGGGCAAGTGGTATCTGGTAGATGTCACCTGGAACTCGGGCTACGTGCGGAATGGAAAATTCGAACCAAATTTCAACCACCATTATTATAAAATACCCCCTCGCCAGTTTGCCTATCGCCATTTACCGCTGGAGGAACAATGGCAGCTCCTGGATGAGCCCCTGGATTTTAAAAGTTTTATCGCCCAGCCGCTCCTGCGGGGCCGCTTTTTTACCTATGGATTTAGCCTGAGCGAAAACTACCAAAAAATTACCCCGGTGGAGGGCAGCGAATACCAGCTGCAGTTCAGGGGTGGAAAAGAAATGCTGATGTCCGCCCGTTTAGAGCCATATGCAAACCAGGGCAGTGAAATAGAAGGCTACGATATGGTTTCCAGGGACGGTGAAGGCGTACATGCGGTACGAGTTCGCTTTCCCGAGCCGGGTAAATACAGGCTGAAGGTGTTTGCCAAACATCAGAGTGAGCGAGGCAGCTACAGGTCCCTAGGCAGCTTCTACTTCGAGGCTGAAAACGCGGCCGGAGTCGAAGATCAAGCCCAGGACGGAAGCCGCGAGGTCCCGCCCTTTCCGAAGGTGTACGGGCGTTTCAAAGAAGCCGGTATCAGTAACCTCCAGCCGGACGAAGGAGTGCTTCCCCGGGGTGAGCGCCGGCGTTTCTCCTTCTCGACCAATGAGCGGGCTGAGTACTATTTGTACGCCGGCAACTACGGCCGTTTCCCTTTCGAACTAAACAAGGAGTCCGGGCTGTACGAATTAGAAACCAGCCTGCAGGGCAGCGAAGTCCATCTTTCGAAGAAGGTGAACAACCGTTTCTATCATCTTGCCAAATATCAGCTGGAGTAGGGGCCTCTGTGGTGGTGGACATTTCGGAGCCGGTAAGGGTTCCGTGTTTGACAACAGAGGGTTTTGAATAGATACTACATATAAAAGTAACTGGAGTACGTGATGTTGAAGATTAGCGTCTCTGATTTAAAAGAATCCAACCTCTTTCTTAACGATTTGTATCAGAATGTGACCTCAGCGATTTTTCTCGCAGACAGTGATGCCAGAATTTACAACTTTAATGATGCCTTTCGGACCCTGTTTTACAAACAGGAAGATCAGCTCCTGAAAGAGCTGTGCGGAAATGCCATGGGCTGTGTGTATTCGGTGGAGGAGGGAAAGGACTGCGGCAGCACTTCAAACTGTAAAAAGTGTATTTTACGTGAATGTATCATAAAATCATTTACCGAAAAAGTGCCGGTCTATAAAGAACAGATGACCCGCAGGTTTTATATCAACGATGAGGTAATAGAGAAGCACTTTATCTTTACCACTAAATATATCACCTATCAGGGTGCGGAGATGATTCTGGTGATTGTTGATGATATTACAGAGCTTGAGGAGCAACGCCGTGAAATCGAACGGCACAATGATGTGCTGCTGAGCATTTTGAATAATCGGGTCAAAGAGTATTCCCATCTGCGAAAACAGCTTTCAAGTGATACCGTTTCTTCCGATGTAATGCGGCAGGAGCTTCAGCACCGTATGGGCAACAGCCTGCAGCTCATTACCTCCCTGGTGAGCCTGCACTCACGGGACTCGAAAAATGGATACTCTGACCGTCAATTCATGAAAATAATAGAAAGCATTCAGATCATTAAGCTGATGTACAACAATATTATTAATGAAACCGGCAGCGCCCTCAAAGTAAATTTGCACACATATATCAACTCAATAGTTTCCTCTCTGCGGGGGGCTGGAGGGATGCTCTTTGGACATATCGATTTTCGGCTGGATGTACAGGCGCTGCAGCTGGGGATTGACGGTGCGCTGCCTCTGGGAATGATTCTGTACGAGGTACTTTCCAATGCAGTTATACCCCGCGAGGAGTCTATTGGGAAAGGGACCGTTTTGATTCAACTGAATAAGACCGGCGAAAACCAATGTACCCTTTCGGTGAGCGACGAAGGAAGGGCAATCTCTACCCGGCGATTTCAGCAAAGCGGGCTCGGTCTCGAACTGGTCTACATTCTCTGCGACCAGATTCGCGGTCGCTGCAACATAGAGACGGATGGAGCTATCCAAATAATTTTTGACAGCGCCGCCGCCGAGGAAAAGTGCGCCTAGCGTTCCGCGGCTATGCAAAGTGCGGCAACGCCGCATTTGCCGAAGGCCAAGCCCATAGGGCGCAGCGCATATTTCTTGTTAAATGAATTTTCTTTGCCGAACTTCGCTATTCAAGCAAATCCTCTGCAGTAATAAATTCTTGATCTTTTTTGTTTTCAATATTTTCCTCTATAAACTTAATATCTTGTATGTCTTCATATAGCTCATACATAGATTTTTTGAATAGAGTAGATTTATCTTCATGAAAATATTCAGATAAGAAAGACAGAATTCTCTCTTCATCTTTATTTAATCGTACACTTACAACGGCCATTTCTTGTATACCTCCGATCGATTAGATATCGCATGGACATAAAAATCTTGTTCAGAAATAGAGAAAATTGCTCTGTATTTTCCCTTACGCAATCTATAGTACTCATTAGATGCACTAGTTTTTAGTTGCTTGATATCGAAAAGGTTTAAGTCTTTTGTCTGGTCAAGAGATTGAAATGCGTGTATGAATATCTTTACAATCTCTTTAGGAATTGCACCCTTCTTAATATCTTTGTCATAAAAGACCATGACTACATTGTACTACATTATATACATTAAATCAA
>CAZDFY010000241.1:0-3239 GCA_964504785.1 uncultured Sediminispirochaeta sp.
CGGCCGCCTACTTCCCCAGCTTGCGCCCCAGCTCGCGGTCCAGTTCGCGGCTTAGCTCCTCCACTATCCGGTGACGGTCCTGCTCTTTGATTCGGCGGGCAAACTGCAGACCGGCCGGGGAAAGCTCGCGGCGGCTGAGTTGCATCAGGTCGGGGTTGGCAATTACATTGTGGGGCGGCAAATCTAACCGCCGGGCATGGGTATCCCGCAAATTGAAAAGCCGACGCAGCACTTCCTGTTCACCCTTTTTCAGATAGCGAAAGCCCTTCATTTTCTTGTGCCGCTGCCCGGGAGTCCTCAGGTAGTTCCGGTTCTGGACTATCAAATTGCGGTGGTAAAACTCCTCCAGTTGTCCGGCAGCGTAGAGTCGCTTCAACAACTCGTCCTTGAGGGGCGGAATGTGAAAGACATCATCAATAGCATACTCGATCGCTTCGTGATCAATCGGCCGGCGCAGCCAGTTGTAACGCTGAAACTTTTTCTTTGCCCTTGTCTCTACCCCCAGGATCCCTTCCAGGACACTGGAATAATCCTTTTTAGGAAATTCAAGCAGGTCAGCCGCCGGGCGAAGGTCCAGCACACATTTAATCGTGGTTTCATATCCATTGACCAGCAATGAGATATCGCTGCTCGCGTCCCACATCACCTTTAAGAGTTTCTCCTCCTCAAAAAGGAGTTTTAAGGCTTCGTTATCCATTTTCAGCGGGTCGATAATTACCGCATCGCGGCCGTCGTATACCTGAATTAAACAGAGCCGCTCTCCGTAGACATGCAGGTTAAACTCTCCCTCTAAATCGAGGGCGATAGTGGTACGTCCCTCACCTTTTAAAGTTTCCACATAAGACCTAAGAGTCTTTATATCCTTTATTTCTTTGTACATCATACAGCCTACTATAGCATATAAGGCCCCTCTATTTAACAAAAAACGCGAAATGGACATATCTGTACATTGCAGGTCTTCTCATTTTGGCAGCCTTATGTCTTCCAAAATGAGAATACCCACACCATCTTTTAGATACACTACCTATCTTAAACAAAAAGTAAGCATTCGCAATGTGAAAATTTTCCAAAAATTTTCACATTGCGAATCGCTGTGTACATTGAATGCAGCGTGAAAATAGCGTACTCTTTACCTATATGGCTCAAAAAATTCTAATACTTGACAAAATTGGTAACTCTTTTTCTTCATTAGCTCCCACTCTTCGGAATAACGGCTTCGAAGTAGTTGGTGCTCCCGGCGCCGAAGAAGCCCTCTCACTCCTCGATAAAGATCCTTCAATATCCCTTCTTCTAATAGACATCGATCTCGAAAGGGACAACAGTGTCGGCCGGACCGCCGAAAAAATCTTTCTCCGTCATGAACTGCCGATTGTATTCCTCACCCATCACGAAGAACAACAGTATTTGGATAAAATCCGTGGAATCAACAGCTACGGCTATGTGCTTAAAGATTCGGGTGAGTTTATACTCATCGAATCAATCAAAATGGCCTATAGATTGTTCTCGGCCCATCAGGCAACTAAAGAGAGTGAAGAAAAATACAGGGCTGCTTTTATGACCAGTCCGGATTCGATCAATATCAATAACATGGACGGCCTTTATGTTGACATAAACGACGGCTTTACCACACTTACCGGCTTTACCCGGGAAGAGGTAATTGGAAAATTTTCTTCAGAGATACACATCTGGGCAATTCCCGAGGACCGGGTTCGTCTTGTGGAAGGTCTCCGGGAAAATGGTGAAGTGGTCGATCTGGAATCGGTGTTTCGCTGTAAAAACGGGAGCCTTAAAACCGGACTTATGTCGGCCCGGATTATTTCCATCAAAAATAAACCCCATATACTCTCCATCACCAGAGATATCACTAAGAAAAAAGAGGTGGAAGAACAGCTGAAGAGCAGTGAACACCGCTTCAAAGCTATCTTCGATCAAGCGGCAGATGGTATTTTAATCGGCTCTAACCAGGGCATTATTACGGACACGAACATATCAATGAGCCAGATGACCGGCTATTCCAAGGAAGAGCTCATCGGCAACAGCATTAACATCCTCTTCCCCTCGGATGAATTACACCACCAACCTCTGCGTTATGACCTTGTCTATACCGGCACTACGGTACAACGGGAGCGTACTATTGTCACCAAGGACGGCCGACGGTTGCCCGTTCTTATGAACACAAAAAAGGTAGAGGACAACTGCCTCCAGGCAATTTTTCACGATCTCTCCGATCTTCGCACAGCAGAACAATCCCTGCGAAAAAGTGAAGAACGATTTCGCCTTGCAGTTGAAGGAAGCCGCGACGGGCTCTGGGATTGGAACCTTCAAACAGGCAAAGACTATTACTCGGACCGGTTTGCCACTATGCTGGGATACGAGCCAAAGGAAATTCCCCACACCGAAGCTGCCTGGATAGACCTTTTGCACCCCGAGGATAAGGAGGCGGCCCTAGAGCACGTAGCCGATTATCTTGAAAGAAAAGTGGATTATTACGAGTCTACCTTTAGAATGAAGGAAAAAAACGGCAGCTATCGCTGGATTACCAGCCGTGGTAAGGCCCTTTTTGACGATCGGGGAACTCCAATTCGTTTTGTCGGCTTTAACACCGACATAAGCGCGCAGAAAAAGCAGACGGATGAGGTAAAACGCCTGCTTGAAGAAAAGGATTTTTTGTTAAAGGAAGTTACTCACCGGGTAAAAAACAACCTTGCAATGATTTCATCCCTCATAAACTTAAAACAATCCGCCCTTCAGGACAAGCTTGATCTCTCCGACCTCAAACACCAGATCAACGCTATCCGAATAGTACATGACAAACTTCACAGCTCCCATGAATATTCTTTCATCAACTTTGAAGCTTACAGCCGGGAGCTACTAAAAGAAATCTTTTCAGCTTCCACCACACCTCCGGTAAAACTGGAAATAGAGATGGAGGATGCCGAATTACCGGCAAAAACAATCATTCCCCTGGGCCTTATTCTGAATGAAACAGCAACAAATGCCATTAAACACGGCTTTTCACCGGACACTGAAGCCCATTTTAAGGTACACATGAGCAGAGACCCTCAGCTCGATCAATATTCACTCTCCCTATCCAACAGCGGGAAACCTTTTGAAGGGACCCTCGATACTACTTCGGCTAAAACGGTAGGGATGCCCCTGATAAAAGCTCTGGTAGCTCAAATTCGTGGCACCCTGGAACTGGAAACCGAGCCCCAGACCACCTTTATAATAAAGTTTCC
>CAZDFY010000242.1:0-3231 GCA_964504785.1 uncultured Sediminispirochaeta sp.
TGTAGTACTCTATTTTGATAGAGGTAACAACGAGTATTTTTGGAAGCAATAATAACTCTCCTGAAAAAAGGTAACCGAGGAATTTTACTACAGCCACTTTTATGCTAAAATTCTCTCCGAGAGGGGAGGATGTTCCGGAAAATGAAGCACACCGGCAACAGAAGATGTTCACCGCCGTAAGTCAGTTGCCCGAATCGGCACGGGAGAGGCTGAAGAACTCCTGGGCAACAGGTCGTCTATGATGAGTATTTTTGAGTGACCCTCTGAAGAGTTTTTTTATTATTCCCTAATAGGTCAAAAAACAAATAGTGACAGGAATAGAAAAATAGACTTGTTTCCTCTCAAAATATCCAGTAACTTTTAAAGGACCTTACGTGTTTTATAATTTTTCCTTGACTGCTTTATAAGTGGTACTTAGAATAAAACTTAATGGATTATAAATCAGTCACTAAAAGTATTTGTTTTTTAATTATAGTTCTGTATGGGGTGAGCTTTGTAACCGCCTGTAGTGCTTCAGGCAGTGAAACACAATTCACCACCCCTGACGGGGTAGTACGTATTTCTGGAATACTGCCGAAAACAGAAATTCTATCGAGTGTGCATTCTCCTGAAAGAGAAAATTCTTTAAAGAGTAACATTGGTGCTACTGTTTTTAACCGTTCTTTATCTTCGGTAGTAACTCATGTAGCAGCTATTCCTGTAGTGACTGAAGAAGTTGATGCCGAGAAAATTCAAGAAACGGTTGACAATGCGGAAACCTTGGAGGTCGAAGATGATGGCAGTTTCGAAGCAAATGTAAGTTCTGATTCAAATTATCTGTTGCTGCTTATAAACCGTGATGCCGAGAGCAGAGAAAATATTGTTAAAGGCTATATTTCTGTTCAGGATGGGAATGAAACGCTTGTACAATTTCCAACTGAATTTGCCTTAGATGATTTTGCATTGGGTAATTTAACGGACGATACAGAAAAATCGGAATCTGTAAGCGAATCCGAGCTTGCGGTGTCTCTTGATAAAGAAACGCTTGGGGTATGGGCACGGGTCGACGATGTATTGAAAATGATCCAAAACTATTACACTAATTATAATCAAGTGACAGGTGAATATTATAGACTTGAAACAACTTTTGAATGGGAGCCGGACTCTTATCCTATTAACTCTCGGCTTTCACCGGAGGATTTAGATTATAGCGGATTCAAATTAGATATCTATACAAACGCGATATCTGATCAAAAATTTAGAACTTATAGGGACGAGGAACGTACAATAGCGCTTTTTCCACCGGAAGGTTTCATCAATGAAGATGAACTGGTATATGAAGATGGTGAGCCAATAAGTAACAAACGACATCCAAACAGTTCTTATGATCCCAAAAGAACTGACCATTATTTTCAGGACGAGGACCTTGCAATGGACGACTCCACTATATGGGATGGTGAGTTCTGTTTCTCTTGTTACCGCACCTTCGATGTAGATTCAGTGATACCGGGAACATGGTACTTGGCCGAGGGTGATAGCTCGGACCGTGATCAGATGAATGAGCTCGCGGCTTTCGATCTTGGAGCTGCTTCGCCATTTGACGAAGCTGGAAATCCTCGTGTCTTTCTACCGGCTGTAACGGTCAAGGTGGAAGAAGGATATAGCATTACTGATGTGATAGTAGATTTTTTTCAGTACAATGAAGTAACTGGTACGTACGAGCCTGTGGCAGATGAGGTCATGAATGAACAAGTAAGCTCATTACATGTGGGTTTAGGAGATTGGAATGGCGATAGTTCTTCAAGCGAAAGAATTGATGAACACTTTAATCCAATTACTGAGACTTATTCAGACCTTGAGGGTGAATGGTACATAGGGGATTATCCCGGAGAGTATGATCGGGAAGCTGAAATAATTGGTATTTCTTACAAGGTATCTACAACTAATTACTATATAGAGCTGCACCGTTAAGAAAACAAATCCTACTATTTATATTGTGACATTCCGGAGGAATAAGTGAACAAGATCTGTACTTCCTTTTTGACTGTAGTGTTCACAACACTATTTCTATCAACAACTGTTTCGATCAAAGCGCTTGAGTTTGATATGGATACCGGTTTTGCACCTCGGCCAGATGGAACCTATTCGGTCGTGTTAGAAGGAAGTGTGTTTTATTCTCCCGCCTTTTATAGCAGTCTTTCCTTCGAATATGAAACCGAAAGTGAAGAAGAAACGATTAATGACGACAATCTTACTACTACATTGAAGTCAAAAGTAAAGTCTTTTTCTATAGATATGGATATTTTGGGTTACCATTTTATACAAGGGTGGGATGAGTTTGGGGTGTCAGCTTCTGTAGAATATCTTATATTTGAAGCAGCTGAAGAGCAATTCTTTGAGGCAGCAACTGGTTATGAGATACTATCCGGATCATCTACTCTTAATATAAACAATGACCGAAAATTAAATGTGGTTTTACCGACCGTGGATTTACGGTATGAAGTTCATGCTGGCCTTTTTCGTATCGTTGTTGGCGGAGAATATGCTCCTACAGTATTTGTAGCGTTAGATCAATCAGTGGAGACTGAGCCGGTTTATCCTGGCTTGCCGGAGAATGGTCGCATTTCTACCTCTGGCAATTACTTTGCATATCAATCTTTTTCTGTAAATGGCGAATTTGAGCATCAAAATAGTTTTCTTACCCCTTCGTTCGATTTTGAATATACCCATCTTCCCATAGAATATGAGGTCGCAGCGGTTGATGGAAAGAAGAACATCGATACTCTTATTAGAGAACTCTCAGTTGGCGGCAGCATAGATATTTCTGTGATAGATGTGTTTGGTTTTAGCCCTGCGGTAAAATTGCGATACGATCATAGTTGGACGGAAATTGAGGGTGAGAAGGATGTAGAAATGAATGAAGATTGGCTTTTTTTCTTCGGATTTTCTCATTCTCGTTAAAACGGTAAAATGGTATCTGTAAGTATGTGTTTTAATTGACTAAAACAACTGTAGACTATATGGGGAGTAAATTATTCCTGAGTGATGAAAAAAAAATTTCTTTTTACATTCTCTATTTCCCCTGACTCCTTATAATGGTGATTATGAAATCTACAAAAGTGGTGAGATGTTTGTACATTTCAATGATCTGAAAATTTTTTTTCATTTGAGAATGATCTATAAGACGTAAAAATTCCAGTTGCAGTCTCAACACTCTTGTCTAATGACGAAACCGAAATCAAATGGCGTTGG
>CAZDFY010000243.1:0-3210 GCA_964504785.1 uncultured Sediminispirochaeta sp.
TTTTCTTTGTTTGGATTTTCTTTGCCTTCTTCTCCGGTAGGCGGTGATCTCCAGGGCTTTCTGAAACATTGGGGCGGTCTGCGACATCAGGGCTGCTTGGGCTCTCTGAAACATTGGGGCGGTCTGCGTTATCAGGGCTGTCGGGAGGGCTGTCGGGTTCGTTAGAACTATCAGAACAGCTCCACCCCTCTTGATGGCCCAATTCCCTCCAATGGCCCACGCTATCTTGACGGTTTAGGCTGCCCCAATGGCCCACGCCAGTTTGATGGCCCCTTCCTCCGCTTATCACGGTATCAACGGTTTCCCCTGACGTGCCGCCTACATATCCTTTGGAAAAACCGGCATACAGACGGCTTTCAACCGGCGCTTTAAACCAGGCAAGGGGAATAACCGGTTCGAAGGCCATCGCCGAGACAAGCCCAAACTCATGAAAAAGCCTGCTGCGCAATTCCTGTAAAGCAAGGAGGGCTTGTTGGTTGGGAATGATCGAAATTAGGTAGAATTTTTGCTTCATTATTTGCAAAACATGCCACAATAAATTACATTGGTCAAATAGAGAGAGAGGAGTACCGCGCAATGAAAAGAAAAGTTCAGAGGGTTTCCAGTTACATCACCGATCAACTCCAGATGATTGATGGAATTGTAGCTATAACTCTCCATGAATCTGCGGAAAGCGATATAAACGACCCATATTTTTTTCTCAGTCTGGATGTCTATTATCAAGGGGCCCTGCCGGATTCGGGTCGTCGTCAAACTCTTTTTGAAGATGCAGGAGGTTTCGAAACCTCATCCTACTCAACCAAAGACCGCTTTTTTATAGAAAAACTTCCCGTACGCATCGAATACAAGCACATCAAACGGGTTGAACACCTTCTGCAGAATGTAAACGAAAACCTCTGGGCCTTCCGCGAAACCGGTACCTACATGTTCTACCGCCTGGCTAAGGGCGCGGTGCTCTACGAGGACGGGGCCTGGCTCACTGAAATACGTAACCGTCTCAGACAACTCTCGAATAGCTTTTGGGAAGCCCTTCGTGAATCATTCTTTTACAGCGCCGAGCATTATCTCGTCGACCTTAAATCCGCGGTATTGCAAAAGGACGACCTTTTTTATCTCATCTCGCTCTCCGGTTTCATTAAAAGTATCTGTAGTTTTCTGTTTGCCGTGAACAACAGTTTCGAGCCCTCGGGTCGACAGCTCTTTCAACAGACCCTTGCCCTTGAAACGCTGCCGGAGAATTTTCGCGGCCGCTTTCACAGCATTTTGCGCGAAGACCCCGAGTTTCCCCCCGAACGCAAGCAGGAAATAGCTGAACTAATGACCCGTAGTATGATCAACTTAATGTAAGGAAGGAACTGCGGGTGAAATTTTATCGAGTCTTTCTCATAATTTTTATGCAGATGCTCATGCTCAGTCTTGGGGGCTGTCGGGACAATACGGTCCAAAGCGTCGTTGTGCAGTTAACCGGCTTTCCCGTGGAGGAGGGTGCGCTTAGCTTAAAGCAGGCCCCCCTTGTCTCCCCCGAAAAAGAGGGGCAGCTGATCAAAACAGAGGAGCAGCTTCAAACCCCCCGCTACACAATCAACTACGGCAAAGAGTTTCCCCAGCCCTCCGCCGAAACGGCCTTTCAGCTCGACTATCGTTCTTCGGTCCCCCTTCAGACCCGCTTTAGTTTTGAATCCGGTGAATCGAACACAGCCGAGCTCCCCGCCACCGGGAGCTCGAAGGCCACCGTTATAGTGCCTTTGGGCCGCAGGTTGCCTCGGGATTTTTACATCCGGGCTGTAGAAAGCGACGGGGTTCTTCAGCAGGGCAGCCCCGAAGGTAGCCCTGAAAACAACCCCAAAAAAAGTGTCAGGGACACCTCCGAAGGGGCGGAAGGGCTTTTTCAACTGGAAAAGGTCCTTCTGAAAGAGCTGAACCCCCCGATAGATGGTGCAAGGGGTGTAGCTTTTTCCCTGCCGAAACGGGATTCCCGGCATCCCCTCTATCAGTACCGTTATCGAATCGATTACCACTATCAGCGAGAAGGTCCTGTCGAGGGCCAATCCGATTCCGGTGATGCCGATGAGGTTGTTCCCCTGGAAATGAGCTCGGAGGAAAATTCGGCCTCCTTTAATCTGTTTGCCAAAGAGGGGGACCATTCGATCTACTTTTATTCAAGGGACCTCGAGTTTACTCCCTCTAAAGTTGTTGTAGGGACGGGGCTGCCCGGATTCAGTGTAAAACAGGTTTCACAGCAGTCAGTTTCAATGTATGCCGAAAACAGTCCCCCACCAATTTCCGCCGACATGGGCACTATACTGCGTTACGAACAGCAGGCGTGGCGCCGCAGCGATTGGGAGCTTTTTTCATGGAACTTGTTTCCCTCGATTCTTGTCTTTGATTTTCGCGATTACGATATTCAGGCGGCTTTCTTAAAGCGTTTGGCCTTTTTTGTAGAGAAAAAGGGCAGCGCTGGGAAGCTTTTATCCAACAGTGTGCTTGACCCCCTCCACGGCTGGAACGCCCATGACTATCGGGCGGCGGACCTTGCGGCCTTCTACCAGAAAGCACGGGCGGAAAAATTTCCCCTCAATCCGGAAGAGGAGCTGCTGCGGGAGCTGCTCCTCGAAAGGGGAATAATAAAAAAGGCAGAGGGGGATTTTCGGCCGGGTGAGGGCGGAATTATTTCGCTTGCCCGCCAGAGCAGCAGCCGTCTTCGTTACATTTTTGCGACCCACGAAGGGTACCACGGCCTCTTTTTCGCCTCCCTTGAGTATCGACAGGCTGTTCACCGGGTGTGGGATGCTCTCAGCGATAACGAGAGAGAGTTCTGGAAGCTCTTTTTGGACTGGAAATGGTACAATACCGGCGATCCTTACCTGCTTGAGAATGAATTCCAGGCCTATTTGATGCAGCAGCACCACTCGTATGTGGATACCTACTTTAAAGACTACATTATACCGCGGTACCTGTCTCTGTTTCCTGAGTATCAGCAGAGGGCGGACTATTTTCTTGAAGAATATGAGAATCATTTCAGCCGTTCAGCCCACTTAATCGAATCCGCGGCACAGTCTTTGGTGGGAATTTCCGCCGGAGACCTGGTGTGTCTCCGCGAGGTGGAGCAAGAATAGCCTTGATGTAATGATGTGGGGTGATGTTGGGCATAAAAAATTATCTACTGGTCCAAACCCTGTGGGGAAGAAAACTCACTCGCCTACAGCGAGA
>CAZDFY010000244.1:0-3198 GCA_964504785.1 uncultured Sediminispirochaeta sp.
TAGTAAAAATAAGCTGTAACGGCAAATAGCCTATAAATTCCTGTCCCCATTTCCAACTATATAGAAAAATGTGCTCTATATCGGTAGTTCGATAAAAAACTGTACAAAGGTACAATATATTTTTCAGGGAAACTTGCTAAAATAATAACCGATGTCAAAACATATTATGAAAAAACTGATACTAGTGCTTCTTGGAATCTCTGTGGCGCTACTGGTTTCTGTTTCCTGTTCAGGCTTGTTGGACCCCGGCAAAAAGGCTGATGACACCTCCGAGGAACCTGCGGATGAAGATCAGGGTGATACAGAAAATACACTTGAGCTTGAATCCCTGGAGATCAGTGTGGCTGCCGATGATGGGGCTGCGATCATAGAGTTTACCTTACCGGATACAGCCGAATCAGTAGTGGTATATGTTCACTCCTCTATACAGGTTACCAAAGAAAATCATCTAAAAAAAGTGGATGCTGATTCCAGTCCCCTCCGGATAGGTGATCTTGAAAACGGCGTTATCTATTATTTTGCCGCCAGTGTCGTCTACCCTGAGGGAGAGAGCGAACTTTCCTCGGTACGAAGCTGTCGTCCGAGCACGGAATCTTCTTCAACGCCACCCCCTGAAAATTTACAGGCAACGGTAGAAAATGCAGAGGTTACCGTTACATATGATGAGGTTCCGGAGGCAGACATGTATCAAGCGTATATGCATACCGGTAGTAACATTTCAACTGAAAACTATACTGAGAAGCGAACTCTTTCCGCAACATCGATCGTTTGGGCGGGATTGAATAAGAATATTGACTACTATTTTAGTGTTCGGACCGACACTGGCTTGGGATTCGGTTCTCTTGCCGAGCCTGTTCATGTACAGGTTCCGGTAGATTTCTCCGAGACATTTTCCGAACATAGACCAGTTGACCTAGAGGGATCACAAAATCATTTTGGAACGAAACTATCCGGTGGAGAGGGGGTGCTGCTTGCCACGGCAAACAGGTCGGGTGACGGCAAGGCATATATTTATACCCAGGATGTCGAAAATAACTGGCAACTGTCCCAGACCCTAACTCCGCCGGAAAGCGGGGTTGAATATTTCGGTCAGAGTAATGATATAGACGGAACAACTCTCATTTTAGGGTCCAGGTTGAAAAACAGCGAAGCATCGAACGGGAGGCTTTACCTTTATGAAAAGGCGAGTGAGAACGAGTGGACCAATTCTGTTACCGTGACGATTCCCGGTACCGAAAGAAAGCTGTTCAATATTAGCTCCGTTGACCTGGAAGGAGACAGGATTGCCGCCGGCGGATACAACGGTACCGGACTGTTTGATTACGAATATGACAGCTCCGGCATAGTATATCTGTTTGAAAAAAATGAAGCCTCCGAATGGGAGGTCTCGGCGGTCATAGAGCCGGAGGATACAAGTGGAGGGGAATCCAATTTCGGATCATCGGTACTTCTTGCCGGGGACTGGCTCTTTGTCTCCTCTTTTAATACTCCCGGAAGCGGGGATGTGGCGGTTTCACTGTTTCGGGAGACGGGAACAGGAGATTGGTACTTTGTACAGAAAATCAAGATATCAGATAGCGTTTTAGCGTTTCCGCCGCAAATGGAATATTTTAACGGTGATTTGATAATTGCCGACAGTATGAGAAATATCGAAGGCAATAATCAGGTAGGCTCGGTAATTGTATACCGGGAGATAGAGACGAATGTGTGGGATGATGTACAGATCATAGAAAAAATAGGTGACTATCGTAAATATGCCCGTTTTGGGTATGGAATGGATTCCTGGGGTAGATACCTGGTTGTTTCACCCCTGAATGCCTTTGATTCCACCGATCCTGTGTATATACACGTTTTTTTCAAACAGCCCGAAAGCGAATGGAAATTGTATCAAAGTCTTGCTATTGATAGTGCTTCCTATACCTATTTCCACAGTTTGGCGGTGAATGGAGATTCTATCGCCATAACAGGACGTGAACCGGCGTATCGGACGCTCCTTACGCTAACCTGCGAATAGTATTGACGTGACTGGAGGTAACATGAAAGTCCACACATATTTCGTCATTCCACTGGTAACGGTATTTCTGCTGTTTTCATGCGATTTGTTTTTGAATGATACCGGGGACAAGGAAAGCGACGATCCGGACCAAAGGGAGGAAGAAACCGAATTGGTTGTTCTCCCCAGAGATTTGATGAGCGACAATATCAATACCATGATTGAAGACGGTGAGTCAATTATGATGGATACGCTTGAAACCTACTCGGGTATGGAGGATACGGGAATCTACGGCGCCTTCGTCTATATTTCAGATTACAATATGTTTCCAGACGGGTGGGACGGTGAAAAGACGTTTTACGATCGTATGGAAGAGGTATACTGGGCGGAAGATAATGTAGTACAGCTCTATTATCAGATGGATGACAGCACATCCGGCAGGGGAGGGATACAAAACTTAGAATCCAATGAAAGGGTAGCAGCCCTGGCTCTGACAAGTTTTATCGTGGGCACTGCCATTTCCGTAGCCGATACGGCGATCGATACATACCAGAAGCATCGGGAACTTGAACTGGATGAGGAACGGAATCGGATCCTACGTGCGAACAGTCATCAACTGAGAAACATGTCCGCCATGATGCACACCCAGAATCGAGCAATAATGGAAGAATTCCAGGGGGTGAATTCAATTCTCGCAGATGTGCAATCCGGTCAGGCGGAATTGTCCGAGCAAATTTATGCACTTGAAGAAAACCTCTCCCTTCGACTAAATTCGTTAAATCTAAATATTGATTCTTTCAGGAACGAAATGCGGCAAGAACTGTCCAATGTAAATGAGAGGATAGATACGGTCATCGAAGGGCTGTATTACGTGGGGCGTGATATCAGCCTCATGCATGCGGACCTCGAATCAAGCCTGGACTGGATTTCAAACTATCTTCTATCCAACAATCTGCAGACAACCATGAACTCAGTAAACGGTTTCCTCAGGGACTACGACGACAGCGTTACCTGGGAACAGGCTAAAGCCCTCGCTTCTGACTACATTACCTATTATGAAACGCTCATTTTGAATTTTCTCCTTTCTGCTCAGGATATGCAGACTTACGCTTTGGAAAACGATATATATGCAGATACCATATTCTCCGATATTCAGCAAAACGGATCGGGTTCTTTCGTAACCTTTTATCGAGCCAAAGTTGCCG
>CAZDFY010000245.1:0-3190 GCA_964504785.1 uncultured Sediminispirochaeta sp.
ACAATCCCCGGTATGGCTGGGCCAAGATTTCCGGGCAAATCATTTCAGAGGCCCCGGCTCACCCGAGACAATCGGGTTTACACGGAGGAACTGAGAAGTTACCATTTTATATGAAGGAGGAAATATGAAGCGTGTAGTTGTGCTGTTTGCTGATGGTTTTGAAGAAGTAGAGGGATTAACACAAGTCGATTTCCTTCGACGAGCCGGGATTGAAGTTACCATGGTCGGAGTTACCGGAAAAAGGGTGATTGGCGGTCATGATATAAGCATCGAAACAGATATTATGATTGATAAGATTGATCCAGTCGGATATGAAGGGGTTGTGATCCCCGGGGGAATGCCTGGAGCTGAAAATGTGGGGTCATCCACCCATGCACAGGACCTAATCCGCGCATTCTATGAGAATGGAGATTTGGTAGCCGCAATATGTGCAGCACCTGCGGTTGTGTTGGAACCCCTCGGCATACTTGAAGGGAAAAGGGCCACTTGTTATCCTGGTTTTGAGGGGCGCTTTGAAAAAGCCGTCTTTAGTGAAGAAAGGGTTATACAAGAGGGCAATGTGATAACCAGTAGGGGGCCTGGAACTGCCGCCGAATTTGCTGTCGCCATAATTTCATATTTGATCGATAAGAAAACTGCTGAAAATATCCGAAAGCAAACTCTGCAGCCGGTTTAATACTAGGTGGAGATACAAACTGCAGCGGTTATATTTAATTCTTATTGCCATGTATCCTCTGAAAAGGTGCGGGCAGCGTGTTGCTGTAGTGGATACGAGTGCATCTCACTTTTGATCATCCTGCCAAATTATAATAAAAAATTCTCCCTGTAACTTATGTTCAAGGGTTTTCCGTCTTTTTCTTAATAATCCCGAAATTGAATTATTTTATACTTTACACGTGTAAAATTTTGCTTATACTGGGGTGAGGGAGTTTGTATGGACATAACTACTACACTTTTTGGTATCCCCCTGCAGAGCCCTTTTGTATTAGGGTCCGGACCACTCAGTTATGGTGCGGAGGGGATGATAAGGCTTCATAAGGCCGGTGCGGGGGCGGTTGTTACAAAAACCATTAGGGATGTTCCCGCGAATAATCCCTTTCCTCATATTGCGGCGGTGGAGAAAAACGTACTGATAAACGCCGAAAAATGGACCGACATCAGCGGCAACATGTGGATATCTGAGGAAATACCGGCAGCAAAGAAAGCGGGGGTGGTTGTCGGGGCTAGTATCGGTCATACCCCGGAAGAGGTGGAGCATTGGATAGGGCCGGCGGATAAAGCCGGTGCTGATTTTTTTGAGTTGGTTTCCTATCAGCCTGAGACTATTGTTTCTATGGCCGAGGTTGCATTAAAACTTACAAATAAGCCGGTTGTGGTTAAGATAAGTCCGAATTGGACCAACGCTGTCGAGTATGCTCTTAAAGTGCTCGGCAAGGGGATAGCCGGTATTACCGCTATCGATTCTGTCGGACCGGTATTAAGTATTGATATTCACACGGCGCGCCCTCTGGTTGGCGGACAGCATGGTTTTGGCTGGCTCACCGGGGCTGCAATTAAGCCTGTTGCCCTCAGATATGTGGCTGAAGTAGCACGTAAGAGCGAAAAACCTGTTATCGGACTCGGCGGTGTGATAACCGTCGAGGATGCGGTTGAGATGTTGATGGCCGGGGCCGGGGCTGTCGGAATCTGCACTGCCCCCATGTTGAGGGGGGTTGAATACATAACGGTACTGAACAAAGGGCTTTCAAAGCTCCTTGAATCCCTCGGATACTCAAGTATATCCGAGGTTTCCGGGGCATCCCTTCCCTATTTTTATCCTCATGAGGTTGAGCAGAGATTTACCTTCTTTTTTGATCCTAAAACGTGCATTTCCTGCGGACGGTGTGTTCAGGTATGCCCCTATGCCGCTCGAACACTTACGGATACAACAAAAGCGGTAAAGGCGATGGAGCTTGATGAGTCCCGCTGCAGATACTGCGGCTTATGTTCCTCCATATGTCCCACCGGCGCTCTGTACCGAAGGGAGGTATAGTGTATGAACGGCACTGTCGTAAAAGGCGGATATCTGCTTTCAGGTGAAGAGGTAAAGGCCAACTGGGGAGTGCGGGTAGAGGGTGATTCAATAGTCAAAATTGCACCCAATAATGAATTGATCGTACAAAGGGGCGATAGGCTTATTGAGGCTCTGGATAAACTAGTGGCTCCCGGCTTCATAAATGGTCATATGCATATGTATGGGGTTCTGTCCCACGGAATAAGTGTAGATGCGGCGGTAAGCGATTTTTCAGATTTTTTGGAGGATTTTTGGTGGCCCTATGTAGAAAATCGGATAGACCATCGGTTAATCGAGGTAACTAGCCGCTGGGCCTGTGTTGAAATGATTAAGTCCGGGGTAACATCCTTTTTAGAGGTGCTGGAGGGGCCGAACTCAATTCCCGGGGCACTGGAGCTTGAAAAGAAGGTAATTGAGGCTGCCGGCCTTCGGGCCTGGCTCAGTTTTGAGGCCTGTGAGCGGGTAAGCGGAGAGAACGGTCGGTTGGGCTTGAAGGAGAATGCCGATTTCATAAGAGAAAATAACAGTTCGAATAATCTAGTCCAGGGGCTGATGTCGATTCATACCCTTTTTACCGGGAATAAAAGTTTTGTGATGAGAGCCAAAGAGCTTGCTGGGGAATTGGATGTGGACATTCATATGCATCTTTCCGAAAGCACCTATGAGCCTGGGTGGGTTGAACAAAAGTACGGCAAATCACCGGTTGAGCTTTACGATGAGTGGGGGTACCTGGATAAGAGAGTTATTGCCTCACAGGCGGTGCAGTTAGACCCATCAGAAGTGAAAACGATAGCCCAACGGGGGTGTCGAGTTATTCACATGCCCCTGTCCAACTGTGAGGTTGGGGGCGGTGTAGCGCCGGTACCGGATTATCTCGACTATGGGGTTCCCACCGGCTTGGGGACCGACGGCTACATAAACAACTTTTTTGAAGTAATGCGCGGAGCCTTTCTTATCCATAAGGCCTACCGTCGTAATCCGGAGATTATGCCGGCCCAAATGGTGTATCAGATGGCTACCAGCCGGGGAGCGGCAGCTGTCGGTTGTAATCAGGTGGGGGCTCTAAAAGAGGGATACAAGGCGGACCTTATTACTATCAATCTCGATACACCTACACCGGTGAATGAAAAGAATGTG
>CAZDFY010000246.1:0-3162 GCA_964504785.1 uncultured Sediminispirochaeta sp.
TCATACTGTCTCCTATTCATCAAACAGATAATCATAGATGGGCAGTTCGGCAATCAGGTTCGTCTTTTCCCGGTGTCCCAGGTGCTCCGTCGCCGCTCCCAGATACAAAACCCATGTAGCGCTTTCTTGCGATGCAAGCTGCTTCAGTTCTTCCCAATCCCGGGGCAGATCATCTTCTTTCACCTGTTCACTCACGGTGTCATCGATTTTATTGTACTGTTTATATTTCAAGGCAAGGATTGTGGTGAGGGTTGTAGATCGGGCGAGGTCTTCCCATTTTTTCTCTGATTCATACTTTTCCTTCGCCAGAACCTGGATATCGTTGGCTTCCTCTAAGGCACCAGTTCTGAGGGCATATTCCGCCTGCTCAAGCAGAGACCTGCTAGTGATTTCAATACCCTTTGACTCTATTTCCGTTGTAGTGTAGTACCTCAAAGGAACAGGACGGCCCAACTCTCTAAAAAACTCCTCCACCTTGTGTATCCCGTGCTTTTCCAGAAAGAGCAGTGAAGCAGTATCAATGACCAGCTCTTCCGAAACTTCTTGGCTCAACATTCCCACAGCATCGGCGGCCGACTCAGCCTCCCCCCATTCGGCGGCCAGCAAAACAAAGCTCTGAGCATCCCTATCTTGAGAAAGGCCGAAGCGTACAGAAGGTCGATCGATCCCCACACGGTGCATGTTTTGGGACCGAACATTCGCAAGGACAGCGCCGGTTTGTCGATACATTTTATAGATGTCCAGACTCCGGTAAATCTGCAGCCCGTAGTTCACCAAGCCCTCTTTGGCGGCTCGGTAGGCGGATAACATCTTTTCCTCGTCCTTTTTCACCGTCTCAATCAGGTCCCAGGCCGCCTCCTCTTGTTGCAGAGCAAAGAGCGAAGCCGATTCATTGGCCACATATTCTGGGTAGATTCTTTTGTACTGCCTGTTCCGACTTATGCTGGTGGAATAGACATCCACCATATTGTACATAGCTCCGGCAGCAACCATGGAAGCGGGGATCATCGCGGATACCGGCATCTGCTGCGAATCACCGGTATCCATGGTAGAGGCTAAGAGAAGACTGGCAGCCAGCCCCCCGTAGGTAAGCCCGGCTACAATTGCCGCTTCGGTAGTTTCACCGTGCACCAGCTGCGAAAGGCCGGGGATATACATCATCGGGATCCCCAACCACGGGGTCACCGGCCTTTTCCCCTCTTCAACCGACTCGTAGGTAACAGGGTTGGTGGTACAGGATGAAATGATAAGAACTATCAATAGTAATGGGACGAGCTTTCGTAGTACCCTGGGCATAATTATCTCCTTAATTTTACAGAGGCGCTTTCAAAAATCAAAGATTTTTGAACCGCCAAGGACTTATTAAATTCCAAGCTCACTTTTGGCGATGTCCGTGTGTTTTTCCATTTGTTGAAAGTTACGCTTTAACAACTCGATCTGCGCCTTTTCAAGCTCTTTAAACGCGCTTTTATACTGAGGAGCGCGAAAAGTCTCATTTGTCGCGAGTGCGGTTAGCAGCTTGTTAAACTGAGCATTAAGGTTAGATTCCTGGTTAAATTTCTTCCCCATATTTTTGGATAAAACAGATTTACTCTTATTAAGGGTTGCTGCTGCTCCACTTAGGTAATCCAAGCGATGGGAGTTGTGGATAAAACCTATAGCAAGAATAGGCTGATCAATTTCCAGCAGTTTCAACGGCGCCATTGCCATGATATTATCCTTTGCTCGGTAGTATTCGAGAATATCCTTCCAATAGATTTCCATTAGTTCTGTAGGTGGATCATTAAGACTCAGGTAGGACTGCAGAAACTGCTCGGTCTCTATGACCCACTGAACCGCTTCCGTCCATAACTGAATACCCTTCTTTCTTTCCCCTCCAAGGTAGAAAAATTTCGGGGCAAGCAGTTTATTTACATGACCTGTGGCTTTTTCCGCAATAAGCAGCGCGCCGTTCTCAACATCGGACTGCTGAAAATGCGTGTAGGCCTCGTCATACTTATCACTCTCAAGTAAGGCATATGCAACCTTTTCATGCTGGTCTTTACCGGTTGCGACCTCCGCATATTTTAACATATAGTGCGTATTTCCCACCTCAACTGCACGTTGCAATAGTAGCGGCGCGTAATTCCTTTTTTTCGATTTCTTGAAATAGTTTTCCACCTGCAGAAAATTGGGCGAGCTTTTCGCCAAGTAGACCTCCGCCATCTGACCATACACATCATCAATCCCCGCTTCTTTAAACCATCCTTTGGCGGTATAGCTGTTTTTTGAAAAGTACACAGTAGCCGCCAGGATTAGCGCTTCCTTATGAAACTCTGGTGAAACCGATTCTGCGATTTTCAATCCCTCTTCCATAGTAGGCTTATACCGCTCTTCAATCATCTGTTTCGCCACACGTCGCTTCCCATCTTCAGCTTTTCCCGCTTTTTCATAATAGGATAATACCGATTCAAACTGCGGGTTTCGAGCGTTCAAAGATTTATCCGCGGCCATCAGCCAGTATTTTGCGGCAGATTTTTGATCACCGCCGGCGGCGTAGGCTTCGGCAGCAAGGGTGTAATATTTTTTCTCTAAATTCTTCTGGGCAATTTCAAAATAGAGTTTTTGCGCTTCTTTCATCATGCCGGCTTTATCATATTTTTCAGCGGCATAACCTTTATCATTGCCAATGGCCAGGGCAGCTAGATTTTTATACACTTCTTTGATCTTATATTTTTCTGCAGTTTTTTCTAACAAGTCCCAGGGCAAGTCTTTTTGTCCCCATTTCATACAGGAAGACTGCTCAATTGCCGAAGCAATAAGCCCTTCATCATTGCCCGCAGCCTCAAAAGCATTAACCGCTTTTTCCATCATATCAGGATCTTCAGGAATCAAGCTCCTTGCTAACTCGCCTGCCTGGTTATAGTAGGAGACCTTGTGTGTATCATTTCCAAGCTTCATATACAGTTGATACGCCATACTTGGATTTTTTTCTGCCGCTGATTTGGCAGCTTCGGCAAAGCAGGCTTCTCTCTCTGCTTCCGTTTCTTTCTGCTCACAAAATGCTTGGAGCCCGCTGTAATCATTGTCCTGTATAAATGTATTCACCGAGGTACAGGAAAAGAGAGTGATGATTGGAATTAAAAAGGCTAATTGCTTCAAATAGCGCATACAACTTTCTCC
>CAZDFY010000247.1:0-3152 GCA_964504785.1 uncultured Sediminispirochaeta sp.
ATGAAATAAGCAGTGCCACATCCTAAAACTGAAACTATACAGTAGCATCCGGCTGAGTATCAGGGTTTACTTCAAGGTTGTTGTAACTAATAACCAAAAAGATAGTAGTAAACACACCGAAAACGGCGGACACAACAATGCCCAGAATTACACCCAGTATGGGGATAAGTCCCAAAATAATCGAGAGAAGTCCAAAAAGCACCCCTAGGGCGATTAAAACAAAAAATAACACAACTGTTGCTTTAAAATTGCGGAAAACGGTTTTTGCACTGTGGGCAAGGGCGGAGAATCCGTTGGTTTCGTCGCTCACGACCGCCACTATGCTGAACATTAGGAAAAATATTGCAATGATACCGGGAAGTACCAGAAGTATAAAACCGATACTGACAATTGCACCTACAAGTACTGCGGCAATTACAAGAGGCACAATGCTGCGCATGGTTTTAGACCACCCTTCCTTGAGGTTTGTTTTTTCAGTTTTCAGTACATCATCAATCATCGTAATTGTCATGCCGTGGGCTACAAGACCAACAATACCGGACAGTAATGTTGTAATAAAAATTACCGCAAGGGAAGTTCCGGCAAAGCCGATTGCCTCTTCTTGTGAAACCTCTCCCATTGATTGGAGGTTGTTAAAGGGAACCAGGGTCCCTACAGAAACCAGTGAGATAAGGGCCATGAGGACAAACGCCCCCAAAAATGGCACGAAGAGGACCCAGTTTCGTTTCATTATATTGAAACTATCCTTTAATACAGCTGTTATATTCATATTACTTCCTTTCAAGAGCTATATTTGCTCTTTTTCTTAATGATAAACGATATTACTTTCAGTTGCAAATGATAGAATGAAATCATCCTTCCTTTTGCAGGGTTATTTGTTTTTTTTAGGAATAGTGCGTGTGCAGATGATCTTGAATAGTAGTTTTTTCATATTGGTTTCTGAAATATCAAGGTCTGAATGGTCATAGGTAATATAGAGGCGCTTTATCTGACCAAGTGAGGTAACTGGTTCCCGATTATAATATACATCTACGAACTCATCGCTATATTTTACCCACTGCATATTTATAATATAAAACTAATTGGACGAATTATCCATGTTTACTGAAATTATGTAAAGTTTTTTACAACTCATCAAAAATCACATTGACAAGTACCTCTTAACTCTCTACTCTCAAGGCACAGTATAATTCCTAGGGGGATTTTAAGATGAGAAAAACAGTACTAATAATTGGCGCTCTATTGCTGGTTCTGTTTGTGGCTTCTTGTACCACCTTCCAGCTTTCAGGCATTCAGATGAATGAAGACATGCCGTCTTACCAGTCGGTCGGCCAATTTGAAACCACCGTTATGGTGAACGAGTTTCTCGGCAGTTCTGGTGGTGCGAACATTGTGAATGCGTCTGCAACCGCAATGGACAATCCTATTTACGATGCCGTACGGCGAGAGATTAACAAGTATTCCGGCGATGCAGCTGTGAATGTAACTGTGAAGTATCAAGCTACCTTTGTTGACTTGCTGCTGAACGGTATTACTTCAGGTATATATGCACCTGCCCATGCAAAGATCGAAGGCACAGTAGTAAAGTACCAAGACTAATAAACAACGACCCCAGGACACTGTGCCATGGGGTCACTCATCCTTATATCTTTATGTCAACGAAACCCATTTTTATCATTATTTTAGGTATAGCAATCTGTGTTGCCTGTGCATCCCCCGGTAAAGATTCCGCCGAAAGGACGGTCAATCGATTTATCGAGGGGCTTTACGCTAAAGATGCCGATACTGTCGGTCGGGCAGCACCATTTTTCGGTGAAATTGAGGAGAAACAGAAACAACAACTCTACGATACTGTCCAAACCTTCGACTCATGGGAAATCGAGAATGTAAAAGTAAAGGGCAGCAGCGCAATTGTACTTGTAGAGTTCTCAAAATCCGATAGCCAAGTACAGATGCAGTTTCCCCTTAAAGCAAGGAAAGATTCGTGGGTAATTCAGGAGACTCTCTCCTTTTCGACCACCATCGATATCATTCCTGCCGAATAATTGGACATGTTAAAAATTGCGCAGGCAGTGAATTCGGAGACTCTGACTAAGCTTTTTGTTCATATCCTTAATGCTCAAAGTTTCAGATTCAGCAGACTGAGATAAGTACTCCGGGTCGATAAAAATGTGTTTCGGCTTTTCAGGAAGTAGGATAAAGTCATTATCTGAAAAGCGAACAGAAGCATTTTCACACTCCAGTACCACATGAAAGGCCGGCACATCACTGTTCAGTACAATTTCAATATAGCCATTTTCCATTACCCTCGTTTTGAAAGTGATCTGTGCAGTTTTTATATCGCATCGTTTGGGCCGTAACAGAAGCAATTCATTTTCCAGCGGGGCTATCTCTGTATCAGCAGCCGTATCATAAGAAAACGGCTTGAAACGGGCATAGTAAAAATGGGTGGAACAAAAGTCTTCATCCTCGGGTACCGAAATGGCTTTGAGACGCGTTGAGGATTCCGCTGCCAGCACTGCCGGCACTACTTCATGCTGAAGGATCTCGCCATTGAAGTTGTAGAGGTAGAGTTCCAACTGACCGCTCAACGGCTCGCTCAGGTCATTGATTCCATATACCTCAAGTTGGTTCGCGAGGGAATCGGGAGAGCCCTTTATAAGTACCAGATGCTGTGGTGCATAGAAGCGTTTTGCCATGTAATGGAGGGGTTTCCATCTGCCGTCGTGTTCTATGGAGGACCAGGAGGCAACCGGCCAGTTGTCGTTGAGCTGCCAGTAGAGCGTTCCCATGCAGATCGGACGCCGGCTGCGCCAATACTCCACAGCGGTTTTGATAGCCATTGCCTGCTGAACTCGGCTTAAATAGAGTATTTCTTCGAAACTTTCCGGAAACCTGAAGTATCGAGAAATAGTCGATATAATAATGCTGTTGCCGCGGTCGTTTTTCTGGTGATGTTCCATAACCGGTGAGGTAATGTTGTGCTGATCCAGCGGCGCATACTTATGAATGCCCTCGATTGATGGAAATGATTGAAACCCGAACTCCGAACAAAAGCGTGGGGTGACCTCATGGTATGCTTCAAAGGGCTTTCCCTCATGCCACACGCTCCAGTAATGCATATCCCCCTTGGAATCGTCGTGCCAGCAGTC
>CAZDFY010000248.1:0-3129 GCA_964504785.1 uncultured Sediminispirochaeta sp.
TGGTGCTGCATATTTATAATAATGCCTTCAGTTATGGTAAAATGGGATTTGCTTCTGCTCTTTCTTGGACTCTGTTGCTGATGATTGCAGCCGTGACGGCAATCAATTTCTTAATGTCGAAATACTGGGTTTATTACGAAACAAAAATAGATTAAAGAGGATCCATATGAGCAGTTTTGCACTACAGACAAGTAAGATTCTAATAGGGAAGTTAAAAATCAGGTCCGGTGATTTTACCAATATATACAGACATTTATTATTGATCACCTTTGGAATTGTTATCATTTACCCTTTTCTTTGGCTGGTCTTTAGCACAATGAAACCGAATGATGAAATTTTTAGTGAGATTTCACTTTTGCCGCGGACCTATGAGTTTGGTAACTTTAAGGAGGGATGGAATGCTATTCGAGGTCATTCCTTTGGTCTTTTTCTTAAAAACTCCTTTGTTATCTCCGGGTTATCAATTATTGGGACCCTTATATCCACCAGTATGGCCGCATACGCTTTCGCCAGATTGAGGTTTCCCCTGAAAAACATGCTCTTTGCTGTCTTGTTAGCTACAATGATGCTTCCGCCTCAGGTAATTCTTATTCCCCGCTATATTATGATGTCCCATTTTGGGTGGATAGATACCTTTCTCCCTCTTGTTGCACCGAAGTTTTTTGGTTCGATGGGTTTTTTTGTATTTATGCTTATGCAGTTTATTCGCGGTGTGCCCAAAGAGATTGATGAGGCTGCCATTATAGACGGCTGTGGTAGATTAAGGTTCCTTTTGCAAATACTACTGCCGCTCATGAAACCTGCCTTGTTCACAGCTTCACTTTTTACCTTTATGTGGACCTGGCAAGATTTTATGGGACCACTGATTTATTTAAATTCATTACAACTGTATCCCATGCCCCTGGCTTTGAACTTATTCTTGGATGCAACGGCTGCAACAAACTGGGGCGCTATGTTTTCTATGATGGTCCTTTCCATGATGCCCTTGATAGTTCTGTTTCTAAGTGCTCAAAAGTACTTTGTGCAAGGTATTGTTACCTCGGGAATGAAAGGATGAATAAAGTGCTACCAGGTAAAACTCCATCAGAAACAACTGCAATTATTCAGAGAGAAATTGATAAAGCTTCACAGAAAAACGGCGGAAAAATAGTACTTCGCAACGGCTACACATATGAGATCGGTACTATTGAGTTGAGGTCGAATATCGAGCTTTTTATAGAAAAGGGTGCAGTATTAAGGGCAAGTAGAGAACCGAGTGATTATTTACAGTTGGATGTAGCCGGCCAATATGGTGGCAACAAAGGTGGATTTCTGTTGCAGGGAACGGGGCTTAAGAATGTAACTATATCCGGAAAAGGTATCATCGACGGTCGGTGCCTAGAATTTATGGATGGGTGGAGAGATGAGGAACAAAAATATATTAGAAGTCCAAAAGAGTGGCGACCGCGGTGTATAGGATTTTTTAACTGCAGTAGAGTCAGAATACTTGATATTAAGATTGTTGATTCAGCACAATGGACAATCCATCTTACTGGCTGTGATAATGTTGAAATATCAGGGCTTTTCATAAAAAATAGGCTTGATGTTCCTAATTGTGACGGGATAGACCCTGATCACTGTAAAAATGTAAGAATCAAGGATTGTTACATTGAGTCGGGGGACGACTCGATTGTGATAAAAAACACAAAAGAGAATCAGGAGTTTGGAGCTTGTGAAAACATTTATATAGATAATTGCACCCTGATGAGTACCTCAAGTGCGGTAAAGATAGGAACTGAGAGCTGGGGAGTATTTCGTAATATCGTTGTTTCAAACTGCCGGATAAAGAGCTCCCATCGGGGTCTTGCAATTCAAGTGAGAGATCCAGGGCTTACGGAACACATTCATTTTAGTGATTGCAGTGTAGAAACGCGGTTGTTTAATGAGTTTTGGTGGGGACGGGCCGAGCCAATTTATGTTACGGCTTTATCCCGAGATGAGGGAGGGGAGATTCCCCGTGTAAGGGATGTGTCTTTTAAAAATATAAACTGCACCAGTGAAAGGGGAGTTTTTATCTGTGGAGATGCTACCTTACCCTTGTGTAACATATCTTTACACAATATTTCTCTTCAAATTAAGAAAAAGAGTAAATGGTCAGGGCGACAGCATGATTTAAGACCTATTCATTCGAAAGAGCACGGAGGCTTGCTTAACGAATTAAATCGTGCTGTTTACATAAAAAATACTGATGAGATAACTTTAGATTCTTTCTCCATTGATTCAGTTTATTCGGAAGCTGATGTACAGAATGTAATTGAGTTCATAAATGTTGATACACTCAAAATCATTCCTCTGTAATATTTTTTTGACCTATGTTGGAATCTCAGTACTCTGTAACTGAAGCTGCGCGATGTACGCATCGCAAAATCGGGGATAAGAATGAGATGTCAGGGACAAATAAAAAACTCTATATGCCTATATTGCAGAAGCTTAGGACAAGAAGATTTATAGGGTAATCCTCAATAAAGCACACTTCCAATAAATTTCATTATTTGAGGAAAGCAACGATAACTATTGCAGCATTAAAAGAGTTTCAAATTCAACTGCAGAGGGAAAGCCGAATATATGAAAATACCTTTTACACCTGGTTCTATACAAATGAGGCAAACATTTCCAGAGATCAAAACTACTTTGTAGAGGACGAAGCTGAATGCAAATAGCAGACAAATGAAAAAGCGGTTCATTGTTTATCAATATTACACTACGCCATGACTACAATCTTATCGTTTCATCAGGCTTTACATCTCTGTATATCGGAGTGATGGATTATAATATGTACTTCCACTACCATACATTGAGTTCCTCCTCAGACTGGAAGTACACTAGTCACTCTGCAGTGAGCATGCAGGATTTCGTTTTATATAGCTTAGCAGTGTTGGTGCTATTAGTGTGCTTTGTCTATCGTAAGAACTACAGGTGCTTGCGATGGTGAGGGAGTCATCCGAAAGGAAGTTTGGAGATCATTTTAACACAAGAATGACAAGTCAATTATCTACCCCGAAATAGATTGTGTAGGTTGGAAGTCTTAGCTTAAAATAAGCGTCAGATTGAAGGCTGCAATAATCAGGGTGATGGCAGCAAATCCTAAGC
>CAZDFY010000249.1:0-3114 GCA_964504785.1 uncultured Sediminispirochaeta sp.
GATACTATTTTCGGGGTTACTTATGAAGAGGGAAATCGAATGGTATACACCGGATACGGCGACTTTTGAAGTGCTAAAGTTCCATCTATCTGTTCTACCAAACTTACAATGAGTTGCATTCCAAGGGTTTTCGGATTCTTAATATCAATATCTTCAGGAAAGGCATTGCCGGTATTTGATACCTGCAACACGAACTGCTTCTTCTCACTTTTGCTTAAATCTAAAGTAAACTGTGGCTCCTGCTCATTGTTGAAGCCGTGTTTGACTGCATTCGTTGCGATCTCATTAACTAGCAACCCTATTGGAATTACTTGGTTTGTTTGGAAAAATTGCTGTGCAGTTTTGATATTGATTTTAATACTCTTGTCAGAAAAAGAAGCGAAAACAGCCTCAAGTAGATCCTGCAGATAGGCTTTTATATCTATTTTGCTTACATCTTCAACCGCCTGGAGTTTTTGATGAACCAGGCTAATCGCGTTTATTTGAGTATGAATGTCGGACAGGCTTTCATCAATTTCGCCATCCTTCAGATCAATCAGAGAATTGACCATATTGAGATTGTTCTTTACGCGATGGTTGAGTTCTTTCATCAGGTAGTCTTTTTGCTTCAGAGTATCAATAAGCTCATTTTCTTTTCTTTTTTGTTCACTAATATCATGGAAAAAGATACAAGTTCTCAGTTCACCTTCAGGATTATTGAAGACCTGGGAAGTTAATTCAACTGGGAACACTTCACCGTTACTTTTCACAAAGTTCAACTCTCCTCTGAAATTTCCATATTTTTTTCTTTTTTCAATTGCATCATCTACCCTTGTATCATTGCTATCTACAATTCCGGCTCTTCCCTTCTGGGTGATCTCCTTTTCAGATGCTTCAAGAAACTCACAAGCCGCTTTGTTTGCAGAAATTATATTCCCATCAGGTGAAGAAAAAAGTATACCCTCCATACTATTATTGAATATCAGCTCATACTCCTCCTTCTGCTTCTGAAGAACCAGTTCCATATTTTTTCGTTTTGTTATATCAGCTGCAATCTGCAACCGCACATATGTTCCGTTCACCCACTGTATTGCCTTATCATAGTTAATATACCAGTTGCCGTTTACCGGATTTCTACCCTCCCACACAATTGCTTCAACAGGGGTTCCATCTTTATCAAAGAGCTTGGCATTGGTACAGTGGCTGCACGGCCCTTTATAACCGCGGAATACCTCATAGCAGATATCTCCAATGTGTGCTGCGGGAAAGGATTGCCTCAACTGTTCGTTCATGAACAATATTTTGAAGCTGTTCATCTCTACAATATAAATATCTTCAGGAATGCTATCGAGAATTGTTTTTAAGCTTGCTCTCGATTTTTCAATTAATAACTCGTTTTCTTTCTGTTGTGTCACATCGATAACAATGCCGGAGACGCGAAGTGGAGATCTCTCTGAATCTCTACTCACTACACTCCCAAAATCGTGAAACCACCGCCATTCTCCTGAAGAGGTTCTGATTCTATATTCGATATCATATCTGTCGGTTCTACCATCAAGATGGGCTCTCATGGCATTCATTGCATTCTGATAATCATCGGGATGAATCAATTCTGTAAAGTGCTCGTAGTGGCGAAAGTCTTTCTGATCGTACCCAAGCATATCAACTTTCTGTTTACTAAACCTCACTTCCCCCGTTTTCACATCCATCTCCCACCACGCTATCCGAGCACCTTTCATGGTTAACTCGAGACGCTGCGCGTGGGATTTTAGGCGATCTTCGGTTTTTTTGAGCTGAGTAATATCCTCAAACACGCAATGGGTTCGCTGAAATTTTCCTTCTTGGGAATAGGCAATACAGCCCTTGAAAGAAGCATCGATGTACTCGCCGTTCTTTTTTCTTATTTTATACAAATTGTTTTCAGCCTTGCCCTCTCGTTTAAATTTCTCAAGATTTCTTCTAAAATCCTCAAAGGAATCGGGATGAATAAACTCGGCAAATGATTTTCCAATTATCTCATCTTTTGTATACCCACCCAGGGTTTCAAGCCAGGCGGGATTTACTTCAAGGAAGCATCCGTTTTCATCAAGAGATTGATAGGGCATTGGTGCATTTTCGTAGAGCATACGGTATTTTTCTTCACCCTCCCGAAGCTTCTGTTCAGCTTTTTTACGGTCTGTTACATCTCTGGCTGCAGCATATATCATATTCCCAATTGGTTGTGAACGCCATTCTATCCAGCGATACGTACCATCTTTACATCGATATCGATTTTCAAAGTTTTGCACCTCCTCCTGATTATCCAGTTTTGAAAGGGCCTGGCGTGTTGCCGGTTTATCCTCTTCATGCACAAAGTCGAAAAAAGAACATCCTTCTAACTCTGAAATGGAATAGCCCAGTACTTTTTCCCATTCTGGGTTCAGGCGCACTAATTCACCTTCTGTAGTAGCTATACACAGGAGATCGAGACTCGATTTGAAATACCGTTCAAGCTCATCGCTCTTTTCGAGGAGTTTTTCTTCTGTTCTCTCCTGTTTTACCAGAGCCTGTCGCAGATTCTCTTTCTGTTTTCTAAGTTCAATATGAGCATCGTAAAGGCGAAAAGCCATTCTAATTGAAGCCAGCATTACTGTTTCACCGGAGTTTTTCACAATATACCCGTAAGAGGTAATTCCCTCTGTTTTCTCTACAACCTCGGCTTCAGTATGAGAAGAGAGAAATACCACCGGTAGATCTTTTTTCTCGAGAATTCTTTGGGCAGCCTCGGTCCCATCTATGCCTTTTCCCAGGTCTATATCCATGAGAATGAGAGAAATGTCGGGAAGCTCGTCGATTATTTCAATAGCGCCCTCGCCCTTATACGCGGTCACCACCTCAAACCCATGCTTTTGTAACATTTGGGACTCTGAGATGGCGATAATGGCCTCATCTTCGACGAGCAAAATCTTTTTCTTCATGCTACAGTAACCTTTTTACTAAGCTGTTTGTAGTAAAAGTATAATCTGCAGCTATTGGAATCTCAATAAAGACAACTATTTTTGTAAAAAACAGCGGCAGCTGATAGGCAGCTGATAATGCAGAGTGTGAGGTGCTGTAGACTTACTCTTTCACACCGCCCGAGGCCAATCCGCCCGC
>CAZDFY010000250.1:0-3090 GCA_964504785.1 uncultured Sediminispirochaeta sp.
CGAATGAGTTTCCACTTGTTGATGTCTACTGTATGCATAGATTATATCCTTGTAAGGGGTTTGTGTAAAAATCAACCAACATAGTTATTCTACCTTTGATACTAGCAATTAACAAGTAAAAACCCGTAAATTTCAATAAATAATCCTAGAAAAACGTTGACAATTGGGGTAAGTCGTGTCAAGCTTTTGTTAGTTGGTAGATAAATCAACCAACAGAAAGGAATATTAACAACGGTGAAAAGAACCAAGGTAATCAATCGATCAAGAATAATGCGCGAGATTTGGGTAAGCCGGGAAACCAGCCGAATCGAAATAGCCCGGAACTTAGACCTGGACAAATCCACTATTTCGAATAACGTAAATGAGCTACTGGAACTGGGAATAATTATTGAATCCACTGAGGGGAGTTCAAGTCCCCAGGGCGGCCGAAAACCGGTTCATATTAAGCTGAATAAACATTACGGCTGCGTACTTGGTATTGAAATGACCCCTGATTCTTATACAGCGGTAGCGGTGGACCTTGAGGGTGAGATCGTCTATTCAAAGTTCGAAAAATCGGAAATTTCCGGAAAAAATTTCATAGAAAAGTTTAAAGAGATTACTGCTGCCTTGAGGAAGGAGCTTGAACCAAAAAGCCTGAAACTGCTGGGAATCGGCGTCGGCGTCTCCGGTGTAGTAAACTCGAAAGAGGGCATAATAAAATACTCGATTCCTCTCAAAATTAGTAAGGACTATAAGTTTTATAAAAAAATAAATGGCGAAGTCGACGTCCCGGTGTTTATTGATAATGATGCAAATGCCAGCGTCTGGGGAGAACTGGCCTTTCACCGTCGAAAAGAGTTGAAGGATTTTATTTTTCTGTTGCTTGAGGTACGTGATCGCGAGGCTGAACAGAAAAACGCTTATGATTCGATTGGTGTAGGTGTGGGGCTGGTGCTAAACGGCAATGTCCACTATGGGCATGACTACTCCGCCGGTGAGTTTCGCAGTATCTTCCGCCACGCAGATTCAATCGGACAGTTTTCTTTGACTGCTGAAGAGCAGCAGCTTGTGCGTGATGATAAAGAAATGTGGCACAAGTTTCTGCACGAATTAGGAGCCCATATTGCGCTTATAGTGAACACTTTTAATCTGACCCACATCATTCTCGGAGGTCAATTCGAACGCTACGACCAGGATGTGTCGGCTATTTTGGAAGAGGAGATCAAAAAGAACTGGCCCTATCCGTATGCGTACGAAGTAAGAAAAAATATCTGGCTCTCGGCCTTCGGGGACCAGGCGGTAGCCTACGGTGCGGCCGGTATGGTGCTGAACAAACTCTTTAGCGATTTGGAAATTTTGGAAGATTACTCCGGACAACTCGACGTGCAGTCGGAGGCCGGACTTTTACACACATAATTGAGGGAAAATCTCTTCCGTTGGAAGAGTAGAAGAATAAAGGAGGACATTTTAATGAAAAAAACATTAGCATTGCTTATTGTCGCTATGATGTTGGTTCCGTTTGTTGTTATTGCAGGGGGTCAACAAGAACAGGGACAAAAATCCGAAAAGGTCGTTGTGGATGTAATGGCATACGGCGACAACTCGAACCAGGAAGGGGTAAGCTGGAAGCGAATCGTGCAAGCCTTTGAGAAGCAAAATCCAAACATCGAAATCGATGACGAAATGCTGTATGACGAAGCTTACCACCAGAAGGTAGTTGCACGGCTTGCAGCCGGTGATGTGCCCGATATGGCCTACATGGGCGCCGATGCCCGCTGGGGAGCACCCTGGAAAGAAGCTGATCAGCAGTGGGACCACCGCGAATACCTCGATCCGATGTACGACCGAGACCTAATACCGGCCATGGGACCGAACGGTGAAATCTATGAGATTCCCCTCGGAACCTCCAACATTACCACTGTGCTCTATATGAACGAAGACCTGGTAAAGTCACTCGGTTTCTCAGCACCTGAAACTTATGAAGACATGGTTGCGATGGTTCCGGCCGCCCAGGATGCCGGACTTGATGTGGTTACCATTGACGGCGCCGACGGATGGGCATGGGGATCGTGCCTTTTGTCAGCGGTGATCGCCCGAATGTCAGGAGATCCAAACTGGGTTTCCAAAGCTGTTGCCGGAGAACATAAGTTCAACGATCCTGCCATGGTCAATTCCTTGAAATTCGTAGAGCAGATGGTAGAGGACGGAGTTATTTCCGAAAAGTCAGTATTGGTAGACTACGGTGCGAACACCTCTAAGTACAACAACGGCGAAGCCCTGTTTATGGTACAGGGTCAGTGGGTCGCTGGTGCAATCGAGAATCCGGATGTAAAAGCCGCTACCCAATTGATGGCATGGCCGGAACTTCCCGGGCAGAAAGACGGTGTTGAAGGCTCTGTAGCCGCCGCCATTCAGGTTGGTTACGGCATTACTAAGAAGGGCGCCTCTGATCCGGCTGTTCGTGATGCAGCACTCAAGTTTTTGAACTACTTCTATTCCGAACCTGAATCTACCCAGCGCCTGCGTGACGGTGCAATTGTAGCACCAATTCTCAAAGGGTATGAGGTACCGGAGGATATTGAACCGATTGTGAAACGTAAGGTAGAACTTGCTCAGACCGCAATGAACACTGAAGTTATCGATGCATTCCTTACAGGTGCACCGAACGATGCTCTTAATTCGGGAGCTCAGAAAATTGTTGCCGGTCAGGCCACTCCACAGGAAGTTGCCGACCAGGTTGAAAAACTTGCCCGACAGTAGTAACAAGATATATATGAGGAGAGGGGGCATTCCCTCTCCTCTTTTATAAACGAAGTCAGTGTAGGAGAATTATTTTGAACTTACGCGCCCGCAGAGAATTTCCGGTGTATTTGGGCTTTGTTGCCCCGGCACTTGTAGTGTATCTTGCCATTGTAGCCTATCCGGTATTTTACTCAGTTTTTCTCAGTTTTTCAGATTTTAATCCCAACAAGGGAGGAAATTGGAATTTTGTAGGCTTAATGCATTACACGCGTATGCTGCAGGATCCCAACTTCTGGCATGCCTTGAAAAACAATCTTATTGTAGTAGCTGTATCAGTTTTTGGACAAATCCCTATAGGCTTTGTTT
>CAZDFY010000251.1:0-3039 GCA_964504785.1 uncultured Sediminispirochaeta sp.
ACATAGGCATCAAAGACCTGACCGTCAAAAAATATTCCCTGCTTTGGCTGAATATTTTTGCTTTCAATTACATCAAGGACCCGATTTAATTTCTCATCTGTTTGTATTTGTTTCAGCTCCAAGTTATCGATCCTTTGAAATACTTGCGCATTCAATGAGAGAAAACGGCGCATGGCGACAAAGGCATTGATTATCTGAATACTCATTTTAACAGCTGTCTCGCTTTTTAAAACCGCCGACAACATCGCCACACCCTGCTCCGTAAAGGCATAGGGTAGAGTTCTTCTTCCACCCCAACTTGAAGTCACAATTTGTGATCTCAAGTTTTCCAGGTCAATTTCAGTGAGTTGAAAACAGAAATTTTGAGGAAATCTCTCACTATTTCTTTTTACAGCCTGGTTTAAAACACGGGTCTCAACACCATAAAGGCCAGCCAAATCTGCATCTAACATCACTTGCATGCCATTTATTGTGTAGATTTTAGATTCAATGTGTTCCAGTGATATAATGTTTTTCTCCTTCACACCAACTCTCGCACCCTCTTCAGTACTTCAGCACTCTCCTTATCCAGCGCGGCGATCTCATCCAGAATCTCCTGCGGATCACGCAAGACGGTGTCGTCCTTCTTATTCGGGTTTTTCACCGATAGATCGAAGGTCTCTTCATTCACATCCTTTATATCAAGGCTCCAGGAATTGTCCGAGTCGGTCTGTGTTTTCTGAAGCTCTACAAACTCTGCAAGATCCTGTTCGTTCAACGGATTAGTTTTACCCAGGTTACGACCGGGATTCAGCTGGTAATACCATATCTTCTTGGTCGGCTCGCCCTTTTCAAAAAAGAGCACCACCGTTTTTACACCGGCTCCCTGGAACACACCCCCGGGAAGGTCGAGGACGGTATGCAGATTGCAGCTTTCCAGCAAAGTCTTACGCAGGGATATGGAGGCATTGTCAGTGTTAGAAAGAAATGTGTTTTTGATAACTACACCGGCTCTGCCGCCGGCTTTGAGTCTCTTGATGAAGTGCTGAAGAAAGAGAAAAGCAGTTTCACCGGTCTTTATGGGAAAGTTCTGCTGAACCTCCTTGCGCTCTTTCCCACCGAAGGGAGGATTTGCCAAAATCACATTAAATCGGTCTTTTTCCTGTATGTCGCTGATATTCTCCGAAAGGGTATTGGTGTGGATGATATTCGGCGCCTCGATACCGTGGAGGATCATATTCATGGTACCAATGATATAGGCCAGTGATTTTTTCTCTTTGCCGTAAAAGGTTTTCTTCTGCAGAGTTTTCATGTCACTGGTAGAAAGATCCTTTTGGGTTCTTAAATACTCAAAGGCCTCACAAAGAAACCCCGCTGACCCGGCTGCACCGTCATAGATGGTTTCTCCTATTTTCGGCTTTACAACTTTTACAATTGTTCTGATAAGCGGCCGCGGGGTATAGTATTCTCCGCCGTTGCGACCGGCATTACCCATATTCTGAATCTTGCCCTCATACAGGTGGCTCATCTCATGCTTTTCTTTCTGGCTTCTGAATCGCAGTTCGTCAACCAGATTGATAATTTCCCGCAGGTTGTAGCCGCTCTGTATCTTGTTCTTCAGCTCACTGAAGATCTCACCAATCTTATATTCGATGGTGTCCGGATTATCGGCCTGTGTCTTGAAACTCCGTAAATAGGGAAAGAGTTTCTGGTCAACAAAATCCCGCAGATCATCACCGGTCAAAGCCTTGTGATGGTCAAGTTTCCCTTCTCTTGTCTTGGGGGCCGCCCATACATTCCATTTGTACTCGTCAGCGATGATAGATGAATATGATTTTGATGAAAGCCTGGCCGCAGCTTCCTTATCTTTCTCAAGATCATCAAGGTATTTTAGAAAAAGGACCCATGATGTCTGTTCCACATAATCCAGCTCACTGGAACAGCCGGCATCTTTCCAGAGGGTGTCGTCGATGTTCTTAAAGGTTTGTTCAAACATATTTTATACTCATTCCTTCCTATTCTTTCGCCCGGCATGGACTTGGTGCGATTCGATGAGCACCAATGGCTTCTTGGGTCTGGTCGCAATTCTTCGAATTGCTGCTCGACCATGCATCCTGGGTGCGGGGATTTTTAGAACTTCCGTACTTTCATTCTATCATATTCTCCAGTGTCTTGGCGTGGCATTGCCGATAACGTCCCGCGAGTACCCGAAGTTGCCGACCAACGGGAGCCAATTTGGGCGAAGGCCGAATGGCTGGAGTCGGGTAATCGCTGTTATCGGAAGTTTGGACATCTCAAGAGGCTTTTACTATACGATTTATCTGCTTCAATTCTTCCTCTATTTTAATCCGCTCTTTCTCTAAATCATAATCATCTTGGATGCCTAACCAGAATTGAGGCGAATTACCAAAGAACTCAGATAATCTCAATGCTGTATCTGCAGTAATGCGCCTATTTCCTTTGATTATCTGAGATATCCGAGTCTGAGGTATTTTTATCTCTTTGGATAATTTATACGCGCTTATTTCAAAAGGATCTAAGAACTCCTCCTTAAGTATTTCTCCAGGATGTATATTTGGTAAACGTTCCATATCTTTCACCTCTTAATGATAGTCAATAATCTCTACTTCAGATACATTTCCGTCTCCCCATCTAAAACATATCCTCCACTGTCTATTAATTCGTATACTGTAAAAACCTTGTCTATCACCTCTTAAAGATTCCAATCTATTATTTGGTGGTATTCTTAGGTCTTTTAGATTCCTTGCATTATTCAACATTCTCAGTTTCCTTCGCGCAATAGACGGTATTTCAAGTGGTAGTTTTAATGATTTATTGCCCTTCCATATTTTTTCTGTCTCTTTTGATGCAAAGCTAACGATCATTTATTAATACTGACGCCGTTGTTTAGTATTGTCAAGCGTTAGTAAGACTCATCACATTGTCCAAATTTCAGATAACGTTCTGCGAATACCCGAAGTTGCCGACCAACGAGAGCCAATTTGGGCGA
Organism: uncultured Sediminispirochaeta sp.; assembly: GCA_964504785.1. GTDB lineage: Bacteria > Spirochaetota > Spirochaetia > DSM-16054 > Sediminispirochaetaceae > DSBN01. Next base: position 2,990 of record CAZDFY010000251.1, read on the forward strand.
AGGCCGAATGGCCGTAGCTGCATATTCGCTGTTATCTGCTTTGCCCAATT
>CAZDFY010000252.1:0-3011 GCA_964504785.1 uncultured Sediminispirochaeta sp.
TCGACAATTAAAATAGGCTGCAGGTAATTATCATTTGAAATAATCCAATTTTGTGTTAATAATAGAAGTAAGAAAAATTTTTTTAGGAGTATAGTATGAAAAGAGTACTTGTAATTTTATTGCTTCTTGGACTTATTTTTGTTGGATGTGATTCAATAGGTCTTGGTGGCGATGATGGAGGTTCGGACAGTGTGGACACAGAAGTCGAACAACAAGCTGAAGAAGAAGCGGTAGAGTCAATAAACACCGTGGTAAACGAGATGTCCTCACTAGATTTTAGTGATCCAACAGCAGCAACTGAAGAGATGGAAACTCAAATGAAAGACCTGGATAAAAGCTTCGATGATTTGCTCTCAGCAAATCCTGATAATCCGGTTGGAAATTTGGGAAAAGCACTTACCGGCATGGCCATGATGAGTTTTGATGAGGACGTACAAGCAGCTTTGCCCTCTGAACTGCTAAACTCGACTTCAAGGGCCTTTTCACTGGATTTTACTTCCACCGATTCATTCCGGGCCTTGCAGGATAGATCGGTTTCAGTCGACAGTTGGATAGACATTATAGAAACAAAGGTGTTGCCCCAGCTAAAGGTTTCCCTGGATTATCTTGATACAGCCATTGAGAACATGGGTGATGAGACAATACTAATTACATCCGATGTTGCTTCGGATTACAATGAGGCAGGGGAAATAGAAATAGATAAATCCGACCTCTACATTCCAAAGGCCGGCTTGAACTTCCTGAAGGGCGCTGTCGAATTTCTGTTGACCTGGGATTATTCTATGGTCGATGAAAATGGAGAATCTATCGACATTGCAGAACAATACGCTGCCGGGAATCTCACTGAAGAGGAAATAATGGAAATTTTACTGCTGAATATTGATGCTTCATCTACAGTCGCAGATACGAGTAATTTCCTGTCCTTCTATAAGAGTGACTATCTTACTGATTCTAAAAACAGTTTTCTTGCTGTGGTGCAGGCGGTGAAGGATTTCGATGCATCAGTCCGGGCTGAAGAAGATGATCAAACTAACGATCTTATACCGAACACTGACCTTGAGATACCAGCGGCAGAACAAACAGAAATTGAAGCGGAAATATATAGTAATGTAGGTATAGACGCCGACATAACATATATATCGGATATTGCAGGTGTAATTGGCGATATAATTGCTGGTACTGAAGTTATAACGGTAGAAACAGAGTATGTAACTGACCCTGAAACGGGCGCTACAAGTTCTATAAACCTGGTAGTTGATATAAGCAAGCTCTTTGCTCTGGATACTGACGATGGTCTCAGAGCATTTCTGCCGGCATTAGATTTAGAAAGTGAACAATTTATTAGTTTTCCCGAGGGGTATGACTTCTCCTTTGGAGGAATTCTACAGACAGACAGTCGAGATTTGACGGAGGATGAATTTACCGGATTGATCATGAGCATAATGATGTAATAATCGGTAGAAAACACAAATACTATGTGTGCTAAGAAACACAGCAGGCCCTTGGTGAAAACCCCGGGGCCTGTTCTTTTTTATGCTCTCTTTTTTACTCTTTTCTTTATGCCCCCTTTGCTTTTTTCTTTAGAAGAAAAAGGACCATATGTGCATATTGACTCGAACATTGTATTGCCCTATGGAAGGTACCGGGGGTATGAGCTTCAAGAGGGAATAGTCTTTCGTTCCCATCAAGTAAGTACGGGTATTTCACACCCCCCATACTCCATATTTTTTGATTATCGTGAGTATGGGGTGGATTATGCAGGGCTATGGAACAATGAAAATCTGTCAGAATTTTCTGCAGCCCTAGATCACAGAAGTATTGGACTGGGAGGCAGCTTTCAATATGCAAATCTGGAATTGAGGGGCCAGGGTAATGTTGATGTAAATTCCGACGGATCGGTGCAGCCTGCGGGAATTGTAGGGCTAAAATATTTGTACCAAGGCTCAACCATACAATTTACCTGGGCCCGCTGTGTGTTCCCAATTACCTACTCATATACAGTTCCCTCTCAAAATTTTTCTGATACCAAGAAATTCAACACCACCGTATCCTCATTGAGTACTGGAATTGAGAGTTCTACTATATCGGTGAGGGCTGATATTTTTTGGAGTGAGGGGTTTGAATCCCCCCTTAAGCCCTGGAAGTACGATTTAGATTTAGTCGGCTTTTACGGATCAGCCGATTTTCATTTTCCTAAAGTGAGTACCAGTATGGAGGCGGGGTATACTAACTTGAAGGGTCAGATCTTTCATGAAGTAAGCCCCTATGTATCTTTGGAAAACCTTTCCGCTGTTTTTGTGAAGGCCGGGATAAGTGGTGCAATTAATAATCGCTTCACACTAATCTTTAATGCGGGTGGGATATTTAGTGAGCTTGGAGAGGGCTCACGTCTAGATACTGTACCTTTTATTACAGGGGGAGGTTTTTATCCTATTCGTTTTTACGCGGATAATATGTCCGCCTCCCTATCCGGAATAAGTGTAGGCTGTAAATACGAGCATCCAAAGATCCCTTTTAGTCTTACCTCCACCTATTATGTAACCGCCACTCCGCTTCACAGTGAGTATTTACAAAAAGTCTATGATAACTATCCAATTTCTTTTCATTATGAAAAGAAGGAAGGCGGTGATATTTCTCCCTTTCATCACGGTCTATTATTATCGGCGGATTTCGGAGACCACGATTCCTCTTTCACTATTTCGGCCCATCAATACGTACCGGTGTCAAATATTATTGAAGAACTTCGGACTGGAGAAGAGGAGGGTATAAGCCCAGCGAAGCAGGATGAGGCCAGGGGTACACTACGCTGGGGTGGGTTCGGAATCTCCTGTTCATTAAAATTGTAATTTTATTGTTGACAATAACTATGTGATGTACCATAATGATGGTATGGCAGTGATGATTAAACGTACAACCTTTTCATTCGATAACGACACAATACAAAGGATAAAACATTTATCTCACTTTTGGAATGTTTCACAGGCGGAAGCTGTAAGAAGAGCAGTAGAAAT
>CAZDFY010000253.1:0-3004 GCA_964504785.1 uncultured Sediminispirochaeta sp.
CCAATAGCAGAAATGAAGCAAAGTCAAATGTTTGTACTAACTTCATTGTGGGAAGGTTTTGGTAATGTAATCGTAGAAGCTATGTCGGCAGGTATACCTGTAATATCTACTGATTGTGAGAGTGGTCCGAGTGAGATAATTGATCACGGTAAAACTGGATTATTAGTGCCTGTGGGCAACATCGAAAAAATAGCTAAAGCAATGGAAAAATTAATATCAAACAAAGAAAGTCGAACGTCCTTAGCAAGGGCAGCTTCTCAAGAATTAAATAGATTTGATAAAGATAGTATTATAAAACAATGGGAAGAATTATTTGATAGTTCAATTAAGTATCAATAGATATATTCAATAAAGTTGTTTTACTCATCGCAGCTGGATACAGATATACTACTGTATATGCCGGTGGATAGTTCTATACCCTGTAAATCTGGTATAGTCAGTTTTTATTGATCGGATCAATGGTCTGTATTGCAGATTTGAATGACGAACTTTTTATATAATTTATTAAATTTAAAATATTGATGAGGTGCTAAGTGAAAATGGTTCGAATTACTGTTTGTTTAAACTCCTGCTCATTAACTGAGAGCTTATGAAAATACTCGGAATTTTTCTTAATCCTGAAATCCGCACAGGTGGTCACCGGCGGTACCTGGAGTTTTTACAGGCGCTTGCCGAAAAAGGGTACCAGGTATCCCTAATTCTGAATTCGGATCTGCGATATGATTTGCATACTATTGAGCAAATTCGCTTACCTTATGGTTATAAGAAAAAAATTCTTCCTTATTCACTGAACAATGTGTTGGTACTGAAAAGTAATCTTGCCGCCATTCGCGGGCAGGTTAAATCAGCCGACTACATTGTGATATTTGGTGAGACCCACCTGTTGGCCGGAATATATCTAAAGAAGAAACTGAACACAAAGCTTTTGTTTGCGCTTCGCAGTAACGGGGTGGTCGAAGCGCAGGTAAAACGCCGGGAGCCTGGTTGCAGGGGCAAGGAAAAATTCAAACTTACGCTATCGGAGCTCAAATATAAGCGGTATGAAAATTTAATCGACAGATACAGTGATCTTATTGTATTCCAAAGCGCATATGATCGCGATTCTTTTCTCTCTCGTAACCCTCAATCAGCAAAAAAAACTACTATTATATCTGGTAATATCGGCGGAAGATGGTTCGATCCGCAGTTTCGCAATGCAAATCGTAGCAGTGAGCTGCACACTGTACTTTTTTTAGGCGCGGTTAGCGTACGTAAAGGCATTCGTTACCTGGTATACGCCATACGAAAAATGCTATCAGAAGGCTATGAAGTACAGCTGAGAATTGCAGGTGAGGGTGGGTTGAAAACCGAACTTGAGGAGTATGCCCGCCGACAAGGTAGTTCCGAAAAGATTATTTTTCTAGGCAAAATACGCAACACCCTGGAGGAAATATCCCAGGCCGACCTGGTGGTCGTTCCTTCGATTTTCGATAGTTATCCGAATGTAATTTTGGAAGCACTGCATGTCGGAACCCCGGTAATTGGGGCTGCTTCCGGTGGCATACCGGACATGCTGGATGCCCCTAGCCTTTTCTCTCCATCCGACCAAGAAGAATTATTTGCATTGATGATAAAACTCTATAAGGATCGAAATAAGTATCAGCAGTTGAAGCAGGCACAGCGTGAATTGAAAAAGACGTTTGAGTTTGATTGGGCTCAGAAGTTCATTGACGTTATGCAGCAATGAGGTTATATGACAGTTACTTTTCTGACCAGTTATTTTCCTGTAGGCAGTGAACAGTTTATTACCAACCAGGTAGTGGGATTATTAGAAGCCGGACATGAAGTGCAAATTATCAGCCTTCATACCCCAAAACAGGTTGTAACCAATGATGAGTATGAAAGACTCAAGCTATATGGAAAAGTGGAATATATACATATACCGAGGAAAAACGAGCTTAAACCTGCAGCATTGATCGGGTTGGTGTTCAGTCTGCTTTGTACCGCGCCTTTGAAACTGATTAAAGCATTCAACTTTTTTAACTATCACCGAGCTGTGTTCTCATTTAAGACTTTGTATTTACTGAAGCATTTCAGACGCCGTAAGATAGACCTGCTCCATTGTCATTTCGGACCAAACGGAATTGTCGGGTCGTTCTTAAAGGATATTGGTGTTGTTGATACCTTGGTGGCTACTTTTCACGGATCGGATATAAATTCCTATCCGCTGCGCTACGGAAAGAATGTGTATAACCGCTTATTCGAGGTTGTGGATAGAATTACAGTAAACACAGATTTTACCGGAGATAAAGTAATATCATATGGAGCTGACCCCGATAAAATTGACATAGTACCGGTCGGCCTGAAGTGCACGGAATACCCTTATTTGAAAGATACAGGCTTTAAGGGGGCGCCAGTTGTTTTATCGGTTGCTCGTCTGGAAGAGAAAAAAGGTTTATGCTATTCATTGCAAGCTTTTGCTTCTGTTCTGGAGAAATATCCGAATGCAGAATATCATATTGCCGGCGAAGGTTCGCAAAAAGCGGTTCTACAGCAGCTGGTGAAGAGGCAGAATATTGAGGAACGGGTAGTATTTCATGGATTCTGTGATCGTATGAAGCTGTTTGAGCTTTATCGAAAAGCAACAGTGTTTGTTCTCCCGAGTGTAACTGCAAAAAGTGGCGACATGGAAGGGCAGGGGCTCGTGCTGCAGGAGGCCCAGGCGGTTGGTCTCCCGGTTATCACAACGCTGCACAACGGCATTCCGGACGGCGTCCTGGACGGCAAAAGCGGCTTTCTGCTGCCGGAACGTGATTCCGAAGGTATTGCCATGAAAATTATATACTTGGCCGGTCATCCCTCCGAAGCAGGGCAGATGGGTAAAACCGGCCGAGAATTTGTAATGCTGAATTATGATATTCCTAGATTGACTGAAAAAGTTAAAGCTACCTATTTAAAAGCAATGAGTAATTGTCTAGACTCCCGCTAGCTCTTCCCACACCCTTAGCATCTTGCTGGCGCTTGG
>CAZDFY010000254.1:0-3002 GCA_964504785.1 uncultured Sediminispirochaeta sp.
GTTGAGTCAAAGAAATTGTTTCGAATATTGTGAGCATGTACGGCAAGGTCTTCCATTTCTTCATCCCTGTTCTGCCCTTCCAGCTCGCTGATTTTATCAAGAATGTCAAGAATACTTCTGTTCAGAAGGTCGTCCTGTCCCTTTTCTTCAATCAGGTGTTTACCAAGACTGTTAATATCAGCAATAGTGGGAGCATAGATATTATAACCATCTAATGGATTATTGTAGGTTGCCTGAAAGACACCCAGAATAATACCAAGGGTCTTTGAGTAGATTTCAGCAGGGTGATATTTTGCCAGAAAACTGAAGCATGTTGCTACAATAAAGTAGTTAGGTTGAATGGAACTCATAAAAAGGAAGGGATCTCGAGTTCCAAGCAGTGAATCGATGACATGGTGATTTCTTACACCAAGTACTTTTAGGAAAATGGGATAGTTACCGTTGGTTATACCAATACTGTTCAGATAGTTGGCATAGGTCATTGCAGCCTCTACAGCTTCCTGGGTTCTCACACCCATTACACCCTGCAGCAGACTATATTCGATACTGGCAATATCTTGTTGCGTCCAGGATTCTTTCTTTTCAAACAATTCTTTCATAGTTTATAACTCCTTAGTCAATATTTCGGTCGATCTACGCAAAAAGCTTCTCTGGGGTGATTTCCTTGGCAATATAGTCTGATTTGACCAGAAGCACCTGAGGAATAATCTCTTCCATCTTCTTTCTCTTGTCGAAGAAGTAGGTTCTAATACTGTTTGCCTGACGGGCCATCTGTTCAATATTGGAATCATCGGTGGTTCCAGCGAGAAAACCAAGTCTATCAAGTATATCAAGAATAACCCTGTTGTTAGGATCTTCCTGTCCAAGCTCTTTATTCAGGTGCTTACCAAGGTTGTTGACATCATTTATACTGACATTATAAATTCTATATCCATCTTTGGGAGAGCTGAAAGCAGCCTGAAGCACCCCAAGGATAATAGCAAGTGTCTTGGGATAGATCCCTCCGGGGTGCCAGTTTGTAAGCAACTGATACGCACTGAGAATGAGATAGTTATTGGGATGAATTGAGCTTAACAAAAGGAAGGGGTCCTTTTCTCCAACAAGGGAATCAATAACCCAATGGTTTTCAACCTCAAGCAGTCTTAAAAAGAGGGGATAGTTGTCGTTAGTAAGACCGGACATACGCAGAAATCGAGCATAGCTGATTGAAGATTCAACAGCCTCCACTGTCCTACATCCGATCATTCTTTCGATAATGTTAATTTCCACATCCATAATTGCTTCGCGTGTCCACGCATCACCAATCACCTTTTCTCTTTGTTCATCCATGTAATCCTCCTACAAGTTTAATGAAACATTAATTTCTTGTTACATTATTTATTTGAATAGTAACAAAGAAAAGTATCTAAAACTGAATTCCGTTTGTCAAGAAAAAATCCATTTATGTAGGCTTATATAGTTTTTTTTTTAAAAATTGTGAAGAAATTTACAATTATTTCAGTTAAAGGGAATGAATACAACGCTGAAAGTAGATTTTTTGGGTATTTATACCGATATTGAAGTAGTGAAGATATATATGTCATAATGATACAGTAGGAAGGTGATATAATTGCCTCTATCGGAAGAAAAGATCAAAAGCGAGTTGGATTCAATCTACTCCTTTGCCAATTTGCACAGGTGGAGTGCACAGCTCAATAGGAAGATAGAGACTTTTCTGGACAAACTGGGTACAAAAGACGCAAAAACCGTGCACTCTGTTATCAGCAGTTCTTTTCTCGATGCTGGTGGAACCAAAGAACAGTTGGTGTTGTCTGTAGTCCTGCTCAACAAACTGGGCCTCAAAAGCCTTGAAACCGTGGAACTTCTCTATGATTTGCTCGAAGGAAGGTTGGACAACAACGACCAGAGTTTCCTTCAATACCAGCTCTTTAATGACAATCATCCCCTCCCCGATGATCTGAGCTATGAGATTACAAGTCGGCCTTACCTTTCCCTAAAGCGCGCTATTAACCGTGCTATGAAAATTGAAAAGGTCAAGTCTCATTTCAGTCCGGAGGCTACTGCATTCTATCTTACGATGATTTTTTGTCGGGTCGATTTGAATGAACAGAATCGGGCGATGTTGAGTTTTCTTATTTCCCGGATAGACGCACAACTTCCGAAAAATGTGATGCACGGGATTTTTGCCTATCTCAGAAACCTGAAGAACATCATCAAAGAACTCGAAGACAAGGGAGAAAAGACACTTACTGAAGAGTTTCACTATGCTGATGAGCCTGATATGCGCCATAAAAAGGATTATTCCGAAAGTTCGGTCCAGGAAACCGAGCACGATAATCCTCAGGTAGATCAAGAGCAGACCGAAACGCAGCGGGAAAGGGAAAAAGATAGAAAAGCAGGAGAGACCGAGGACGATGTTTCTGCTGTCGAAGAAGCTGCCGAAGAAAGCGAAGCCCAACTTGAAAGAGAACAGTTTTTAGATGAACGAGGCAGAGGCTTAAATCTGCATGAAGAAGGGGATGTACATTTCACTAAAGAATCTTCGCTTGACGAAAAAAAACAGACTGAACGTGCTGAGGTGAAGCCCACTGAGGAACATAGTGAAGAAACAGACAAAAGGACGCAGAAAATCGAGCGCGGAGATGCTGCATATGCAGGGAGCGAGAACCAATCTGAGCGCACATCTCACTTCGAAGAGGGTAAGAGAGTAGGATCGGAGGATTCTTCAGAGGCATGGTCAGGAAAAGAAAGCCTGGACAGAGTAGAGGACCTGCAGGACGAATCTAACGCTGAACAGACAAAAGACTCACGGTATACAATTCATTTCAGCCGCAACACCGAAGAATTGCTAATGATTATAGATGACCTCGAGACGGAGGAGCAGTCGGTACCCGAAAAGCCGGTAATTCCGGAGGCCGGACCCTCCGAAGAAGCAGAGCAAAACGAAGAGCCCCAGCCGGAGACACACTCAGGCCCCTTCACCGAGACAGAAACCGAGACAG
>CAZDFY010000255.1:0-2998 GCA_964504785.1 uncultured Sediminispirochaeta sp.
CGAAAAAAATACTTCGAAATATGGATGCAGATTAATATTACGTCCAGGAGGATTACCGCTGCGTTCCTCGTACCTTCGGCCCTCCGGTACGCAGCTGTTTAGCCTTCCGCTCGTCGACATCGTGTCGACTTCGCTCCAGGCCGCCTGCGGGGCTCTCGGCACTTCCTGTGCCTCGGCGCTCCAGGTATTCGCGCCGCCCCTCCGGATCGAATCCTCTTTTTAAAATAATAAAGCTGAACGGACCTTGGGGCCCATTCAGCTTTATTACGTCCAGCCCGACTCGAACGGGCGACCTACGGCTTAGAAGGCCGTTGCTCTATCCAGCTGAGCTATGGACGCATGAGAGCCTCCGGACGCGACCAGTTGATGCCCGGCGGCCGGATAGCCAGTAAATAGGTCGGGATGGCCGGACTCGAACCGGCGGTCTCCTGCTCCCAAAGCAGGCGCCTTAGCCACTAGGCTACATCCCGATAAATGTGGTGCAAAGTATATCTATTTCGATAATGCTGGTCAAGATGGGTGATGGGGTAGGCTTAGAGAACACACAAGTGGAAATGTTTAAAAGAGAGGTTGCTCATGCAGTGGGGTCAGGGGGATCGGGGAGGATGGTTTTTTCCCACTCCCCGCGGCTGATTGATTTGTTTTCGAGGTCGGTTTCGATAAAGCGGGTGAGGTGTTCGAGGCGGCGGGCGATTTCGGGGGAGATTACATGTTCTATCCGGCAGGCGGTGTCTTGAGCTTCTTCGACCGAAAGGCAGAGGACTTTGTGGAGGAAGCCTGCTACGGCAAAATGGCGTTGGGTTACCGATTGAGCTATTTGCATTCCCTTGTCGGTGAGGACAATGTAGGAGTTCTTTTCGTAGTTCACTAAGCCCTTTTCTCTGAGGGCTTTTAGGGCGGAGGTGACCGAGGGCATTTGTACGTTTAAGGCGGCGGCGATATCTTTTACCCGGGCGACGCGGTGGAGGGTTTCCAGGCTGAGGATTGTTTCAAGGTAATCTTCCATGCTGGGTGAGAGGGGTGAATCCGAGGTCATAACATGTTCTACTATATCCGACTTTTTGTTTTTCAGCAATGACCGATTCCATTTTGGCTACGGGCGAGGGATAGGAGTGGAAATCCCGCAGATGTGCCCCCGATGAAGGGGGCACATCGAGGAATTGGAACGGATAGCCCGGCCCTGAACGCCGGCCTTTGGGCCGGCCGGGAAGGGCGCCCCCGAGAATTGACATTACGCGGTTCTTATTTATAATCAAAGTAGATAGTAAAAGAGGATATCGTCGTTGGAACTTTCGGAGGATGTAAAAAAACAGCTTGCCGCGCTTACGGATGATTTTAATCATCAGCTTCCTGACCGTTTTAAAGAACTTTTTAAAGTGCTTACGGAGCTTAAAACATCCGCCGATGTTAAGGGTATGAAGAACTTTCGGTTGATGGTGCATAAGCTGGCGGGCTCGGCGGCTACTTTCGGACATGGGAACTTGTCCCTGAGGGCTAAAGAGTTTGAGGCGTATTTGGACGGTTTTATCGAGGATGCGGTGGTCCCTACCCACAACGACTGGGAGAAGATTGAATGGTATTTAGACCATCTCCAGGCTGATGTAGAGGCTCCAGCTGAATTGGAGGAGCTTCAGGCCCCGGAGGATGTTGAGGTGCCTGCGCTTGTTGAGGTGGCGGAGCAAAAGCGCCACTATACCCGGACTATTTTTTTGTATGGGTTTCCCATAGATCTTGTGGTGGAGATTTCAAAGCAGCTTGGTTTTTACGGTTACACTGTAAAGGTCCTTCCTGGCTTGGAGGATCTTGAAAATTCCCTGCAGGCGGGTAACTCGCAGCTCGTTTTTGTTCATACGGGGCAGTTTGAGGAAGAGTCCTGGTTTGAACAGCGTCTGGCTCGTCTAAAAAAGAGTTTTCCGAAGGAGCTGTATATTGTCTGCGTATCCGATGGGGATACTTTTGAGCAGCGGCTGAAATCGGTCCGGGCGGGGGGCGATGCGTTTTATGTGCTTCCGCTGGATATTGGCCAGTTGATGGATAAGATTGAGCTGCTGGTAAACCGGGGCAAGGAGAATCCTTATCATGTGCTGATTGTGGACGACGATCAGGAACAGGTTGCCTATTATGCCCTGCTGTTGCAGCAGGCAGGGATGATTACTTCGGTTGCCTCCGATCCGATGAAGGTCCTCAGCGTGCTGGTAGAGGCCAAGCCGGACCTTATTTTGATGGATATTTATATGCCGGGATGCAGTGGTACCGAGCTTACCCGTCTGCTTCGCCAGCATGATGCGTTTATTACTATTCCAATTGTTTTTCTGACTTTTGAGTCCTCGAAGGAGAGGCAGCTTGCTGCGATTCGCCAGGGGGGGGATGATTTTCTCACGAAGCCGATTAAGGCGGATAACCTTATTTCGGTGGTAAAGTTGCGGGCCGAGAGAAACCGTAACTTGCGATATTTTATGGAGAGAGATTCCCTTACGGGCTTGTTGAATCATTCGAATTTAAAGGAGCAACTCCATCGGGAGGTGATGCGTTGTCAGAGGTCTGCCATGCCCCTGAGTTTCGCGATGATTGATGCGGACCATTTTAAGATAGTAAACGATACCTACGGGCATCTTACCGGCGACCGTGTGCTCAAATCACTTGCACGGATCCTCCAGGATAGGCTGCGGCGGACTGATATTCTCGGTCGTTACGGTGGTGAGGAGTTCGGGGTGATTTTGCTGAATACCGACGGTGATAAAGCGGTCGCGATTATGGATGAGATTCGGGACAATTTCGGCGGGGTCCTTCATCATGCTGAGCAGCAGGAGTTTGTGGTGACTTTTTCCTGCGGGATTGCCTCTTTTCCGGAGATTAAAAACGCCGGCAGGCTGAACGAGGCGGCGGATGAGGCTTTGTATGCTGCAAAGGAAGAGGGCCGAAACCGGGTGGTCCATTATAATAAGGCTTCTGAAAAACCTGAGAAAGGTTGATGGAGAGTCAGTGCTTGGGGGGTCGC
>CAZDFY010000256.1:0-2970 GCA_964504785.1 uncultured Sediminispirochaeta sp.
CTTTTCCCTGGAGAGAATATGGTTTTCAGTTGGTGAGCTGTTTTCAAGATCCTACTGAAGTTATTGGCTGGCTGAAAAGTCATACTGTTCAACTGATAGTTGCCGATGTTCGTATGCCGGGAATGTCTGGTCTTGAGCTTAAAAAGAAGGTCCATGAGTTATTTCCTGATATTGCAGTAGTTTTGCTTTCCGGGCACAGCGAATTTTCCTATGCTCAGAAGGCATTAAAATATGGTGTGCTTCGCTATGTGCTAAAACCGATTGATGATGAAGAATTCGGTGCTGTATTGCATGAGATTCACCATTTTTTAGAAAAGCGAGAAGATAAGAAGAAATGGAATCACTCTGTTTTGAGGGAATATTCCATAAATAGGCTGTTGGAACACAAAACAGATGATATTGTTCTTCAGTCTTCTCCTATGGATGAGCTGAAAAAATTTCGTGTCGCCTTGGTGAGACAAAAAACGGGTAATTTAAAAGTTAGTATGCATGGATATGAAGACTTAATTTTTCACTCACTGCATACCACCAAAGATGAAAGTGCCTGGATAGTTGAAGAGAAAAACATTGCGGATTTAAAAAACAGATTGACGGAGGCGGAAAAAATTTTGGCCTTCAGTGCGGTGCATAATGCAAAGGAGGAGCTGAGTAGTGCCTTGAATGAGGCACGAGAGGCGACAGCTTTTTTCTTTTGTAGTTTGAAACATACACATGTTTTTTACGAAAACCTTCCAGTCATTGATCAGTTGACGGTAAATCAGTTTTTTGATAAATCCTCTCAGCTGGCTGATAGAATTGTTCGCTTTGAAGTGGATGATCAACTAAATGAATTAGACCTTTTATTTGCTGAGGTGAAAGAGAGTCTTTTGCCCGAGCACTATGTGAAGCAATGTGCTTTTATTATTGCAATAGGTATTCAGCGTGTAGTTACCCGATGGATTAATTTAGAAGAGGAAGAGATGATTGATAAAGGGAAAAATCCTTTTCAGTTGATTGATGAGAGCAGGAATATTGAAGAGATTGAAAATCTGTTTATCCCTTCCGTAAAAAAGATTTTTTTTGAAGTATTAGAAAATAAGGGTGAGTTGGAAAAAAATAAAAAGCTAGAGTCTGTCTTGTATTTTATAGATCAACATTACCATGAAATGATTTCTATGGATGATGTCGCTGAATGTGCGGGTATGCATCCGGCCCGCTTTTCTGTGTGGTTCAAAAATAATAAAGGCGAAAATTATATTGATTATATTACCAGGCTTAGAATAAATACGGCAAAAGAACTGTTAGCAAGAGAAAATAATATATTAATAAAAGATGTTGCCCAGAGTGTGGGATATCCTGATTCAAGATATTTTAGCCAGGTTTTTAGAAGAATTGTGGGAGTAACTCCGAGGGTATATCAAAAAAACCACTCAATTGAATAGCTCTTAAAGTCTAGCGTATGCTGCATTTTTAAACCTTTCGCAAAATAATTAACGTTGTACTAACAAAATTATGGCCCCATAATTTTCCTATGCAGACGCTCTTAATAGGCGTTTCAAAATACTAAAGAGGAGGACAACATGAGTAAGTTGTATCGTACATTAATCGTAACATTCGCAGTGTTTTCGATTTTAACTGTAGGGGCATTTGCTTCCGGTCAACAGGAAGGAGATGCAAGTGATGGAGGAGAAGAGAATATAGAAATCCGGTTTTCCTGGTGGGGAGGGGAAAGTCGTCATAATGCGATTTTAGAAGTTATAGATATGTTTGAAGAACAAAACCCAGGAGTATCGGTAAAAGCTGAATTCGGCGGTTGGTCGGGTTTCATTGATAAACTGAGAACTCAAATGGCTGCTGACTCACAGCCGGATGTCTTCTATAGCGGTATAGATCGGACATGGGGTGTGCTGCCGGAAGATGGGAGAGAGGATCTGAATAAATACTCAGACATAATCAGCACTCAATATCTCAATAGCTCACAGCTGGAAGCGGTTGAAGAGTTTGCAGACGGGAGACTCATTGGTGTGCCCCGCCGTGAACAGGTAATCGGTGGATACCTGATTAATACTACCCTATTGAATGAGCTGGGAATAGAGATGCCTGAAAAAACATGGACCTGGAATGATTTGGCTCGTATTTCTGAGGAGGTATATGAAAAATCAAATGGAGAGATCCATGGTGTTTTGGATGAAACCGGTGTATCCGGTTATGATAGCATTGGTTCAAGGGCATGGTTAATGTCCAAGTACGGAGTTCCGTATGTGTATGACGGTGGAGTTGGCCCTACTGAAGATCAACTAGTTGAATACTACCGGTGGTGGAAAGAATTAAGAGAGAGCGGGGCTGCCTCGTCTGCTGAGATTACGGTGTCTGCAGATGATAATCAGAATAGTCCAATTGTCACAAAGAAAGTTGCTATGCTTCCAATATCAATCGGTTCTTTTTCCAGATTTCAGGGGAATATAAAAGATGATTTGACTCTGTATCCTTTCCCACAGGGCGAATATAACAATAATGAGGTCGGCCCAGGCATGCTGATGTCTATGAGTCCTCATAGTGAGTATCCGAAGATGGTAGCTAAATTCATTGATTTTATGATAAACGATGTCGAAGCTGGTATGATATTAAAAACCGAGTTGGGAATTCCTTCAAATGCAGAGCGTAGAAAAGCACTCCAGGAAGAAGGCTTAAGTGAAGCTGACGAGGTTTTGTTTTCTCTGCATAACTGGGTTGTCGAAAACCTTGGTACCGTAAAGGAGATTCCTACCCATTCAAACTATAATGAGTTCTGGAAATTCCGAACAACCGAAGAACAACGATTGTCATACGAAAGGGCGACAATTGAAGAGATAGTTGAAAATATCTTAGACAAAGCAAAAAACCTTGATATTGAAGTACCGGATACAAACAGAGATCCCTTAACAACAAAGCAGTAAATAATTCGGTTGAGGCTGCTTGAAAAGGCAGCCTCAGCTAAAACACATGGAGCTA
>CAZDFY010000257.1:0-2968 GCA_964504785.1 uncultured Sediminispirochaeta sp.
AGAATGTTTATTTTTCTCATAACGTTTATCTTAAAATATAAAAATCAAGTACGACACTACCATGAGGCATTTCAACTGTCGAGCAGAATTTAATTTAGTTGTCCACAAACAACACATAGTGCTCCGGTTCTTCCGGAATAATTGCCTCAACCTCTGTGGTGTAATGAATGGATATGGGCTCGGTGGTAAGAGAGACCTGTTTTTTCTCGCCAAGATCAAGTGTAACCTCTTTTATGGTTTCATCACTGTCCTGCAGAGTAACCCGCACTTCTAAATCGTACACGCTGGAATTGTTCTCAAAGGTAATGTAGCGGGATTCGTTCCAGGGCTGGTACTCTTCTGAGGCCGGGTCGGGGCCTGCTAATTGCTCGCAGCCGCTTAAAAACAGCACACTTATTATAATCAAGAAAATCAGATATCGAAGTTGATTTGTTCTCATGCCTTAACTCCTGTCTATTTCCTATTTTGCAATTTTCGTGCCGGCCTTGCATTTTTTAAAGAAAAAAGTACAAATCTTTTATGAACAGCAAATAAGGAGTCACAGAAAAATGAACCACGCTACCTAGGAAAGGCAAAATGACAACATCTTAGTGACCATGGTATTAACAAAACTGTAAACTTTCTTGTCACTTGCCTGCTCATGCAAATCAGCTCCTTTTCATATTCACAAAAGGAGTTCCTCTATTCCTTAAATTGTAGATACTTATGATCTCTAATAAAAATCTTCTCAATCACGTATCTTGGCATTTATTTTGCTTAATCTATATGTAACAGATGCCGCTTATGAGGGGAGCTTAACACAATGAAGCGTTCAACTAAAACAACTCTTATACTGATCAGCTTATTTGCATTTTTCCTGCCGTCCTTATATTCGCAAGTGATAGTCGCCAGTTCTACTCCTATTCCGCCTTTGTGCTTTGGTGCAGACTATACATTTGATGTTCCGGAACTTGATAAGATGCTGAAAGATATCGGAATAAGCTCGCCTGATTGGGTGGAAACCGGTGAGACACAAAGCATGTCTACCGCCGGGGGATTACAGTTTTATCAAACCTCTACCATTTTGTTTCCCCTCCCCTTGTCATATAATCTGGGCAGAGTAAACGAGGTTTCCCTTCCAAGCGGATTCATTTTCTCTTTTACTCCGACCTTCGATTATGCTGCCGGCCCGCAGTTCACTCTGAATTATCGGGCCCGGGCGGGCCTTTGTATAAACCTTGGCTACCCGATTGTAGCCCTAAATGGATTTTATACCAAAAGCGATGTGACCTTCCCAGAAGAAGAAACACCAGAGAGGTTTGGCGGGGTCTTAAAAAAGTGGAAGTCCGGTGTTGAGCTTGAAATCTCATTTCCCCAGTATATCAGCGTAGGCGTGAGCTATAACTATGTACATGCAGAGTTACCTACCTACTTTGAGTACGGCGGCTGGCATTTCGGGATAAACGTGTACATTTTTCCTTATGCCCATAGGGCAGTTATCGGAGGTTGGAACTGATGAAAAAGAAGATATTATACTCCCTCACAACCCTATTGCTCCTCGCCATCCTGGTTGGATGTAATGTTGGATTCGAACCCCTCCGGGAGATGCATATCACCTCCATACCTGAAGAAGGAGGGACCGCACGATTAGATGATGACCTGACAGTAGAGTTTTCTGAGAATAGTTTTAAATACGGAGCCGAAATAACCCTGGAAGAAATAGAGCTTGAGGATGTTAATAAGGACATACCTGAAAACTTTGAAGCCATAAGCCCTCTCTATCATATCAGCTCTGATAAATCTCTGACCAAATCTGGGGCCCAAATAACAATTAAAGCTGAAGGCGTAACCGAAGATGATATAAATAAAAACCGCCTGTTTGTACTTCATATTCATCACCATGAGGTTGAACGAATTCCGGCTAATTATGACGCTGAGGCACAGACCGCGACTATCATGACCGACAGTTTCTCGCTCTTTGGCTTGTTCAGAAATAAGTCGGATAGTCCGGAGTCACGGGGCGAAAACGCCATTACCATGAACAAGCTTTATACCATCAACGACAGCACCCTTAAATCCGGCGATTTTTCAGTGTATGATGAGTCGTACGGCCTTCTTGATCCGAAAGATACCTGGGGCGTTATTGACGATCCCCTTAGCTCCGACAATTCCTATGAAAAAGTACTCTTCTCCTGTGCCGAAAGCAGTGAATTGGACCAGCAGAGGACCTCCGGTTATCCGAAAAACGTTGAAGCCGGCCTCGAGTTTTTTCTGCCGCAAATAGATGACATCAAAGACATGAAAATCTCGTTCAAAGCTATGGTAAATACCGATGACGAGGACACCGAGCGGCACAAGCGGGACGGACTGCGGTTCCTCATGCGCGGCGGCTTCGGAATGCCTAAATGGATATTGCTTGAGCCGGAAGAACCAAATTTCAGCAACAATGGCGGCTGGATATTCGACACCGGTGGCAGCTATCAAACCCTCACCTATGATGTGAAAGCCCATTACGAAGCTGACGATTTGGTCGATTTTTTACATGAAAATAAAACTGTCTTCCGCATCCTCTTTACCTCGGATGGTGATGAGGAAGTCACCGGGACAAATATGGGCGCCTACATTGACGATCTGAAGATATCCGTAGAAACTGAAGGTAGTATCACCCCTCCGACGGGCTTCACTTCAACTTCAAAAGGAATTAACTACATCAATTATTCTTGGGACGACAACAACGCAGATGAAGACGGCTATGTCATCAATATCGACGGCCAACAGTACTCTACCAAAAAAAATGCAACCTCCTTATGGGTAGGCAACCTCTCTTGCGAGACCACTTACTCTGCCACCATTCAAACCATCAAGTATACCCCGAGCGGCCTTCAATATTCGCCGATCTCACCTGACGAAGTTACAGTAACCACGAATGAATGCATCTACGACACCCCGGACGACTCAGACTCAAACGATTCTGATACAAGCGACTCCG
>CAZDFY010000258.1:0-2953 GCA_964504785.1 uncultured Sediminispirochaeta sp.
CGATCTGTTATGAGGATAATCAGCACATCGATCTGCTTGATGTAATGCATTAGAAGGATTACCGAGTGCTTCGGCGACCAGGTTCAATTCCTGAAGAGATCTTTGAAGTATTGGACGTAGAAAACGCTCTTTTTTCATATTACAAATTGCCAAAAAATGGAGATCATAAAGGTACATTCGACAGAATGCTTATTTTAGATGATCAGAAAATTAGCGATGTAACGCTCATCGCTTACCGAGCGGCGCTTCAGGCCGGCGAAAAGATCCTGGAGGTTTACGAGAGCGATGATTTCAATGTTGAACAGAAAGATGATAAGAGCCCGCTTACATCAGCAGACCGTCGTTCGCATGAGCTGATTGAAGCCGCCCTTGCACTCACAGGAATTCCATTGTTAAGTGAAGAAGGGGCCGATATCCCGGCCGCCGAACGACAGAAGTGGGATGTATATTGGCTGATTGATCCTCTGGACGGTACAAAAGAGTTTATTAAGCGTAACGGTGAGTTTACCGTAAATATTGCCCTGATGGCACCTACAGACGATGCCGCTGATGGTCATGCACCGGTGGCCGGGGTGGTGTACGTACCGGTGAAAGATGTTGCATATGTCGGTATAAAGGGCGAAGGGGCCTGGAAAATCGAAGGCGCGGCAGGCGTGTCCAGCACGGCCGCTTTCACTGCCTCCGGTACAGCCTCTGCAGCTGTATCGAAATCCGCAGCTTCCGCAGCATCCGCGGGTGACTCTACAAAAATAAGCTCGCTGGACGATTTAAAGAGTGTCGGAAAAGTGTTGCCACTACAGGACCCGCTTGCGCGGCCCTTTTCAGCAGTCATGAGCCGCAGTCATAACAGCCCCGAAACTGAGGAGTATGTGGCGCAGCTGGAGCGACAGTTTGGTCCGGCCGAACGGGTGTCCAGCGGAAGTTCGATAAAGCTGTGCCTGGTAGCCGAGGGTGTGGCGGATGTGTACCCGCGTTTTGCGCCTACTATGGAATGGGACACAGCTGCTGGAGATGCGGTATGCCGGGCAGCCGGTTGCCGGGTAAGCCAGAAAGACGGCGTAAGCCCGCTGCAGTATAACAAAGATGACCTGTTGAACCCGTGGTTTGTGGTACAAGGGCCACGGCTCTTATAAAATAGTGGCACACAGCCAATTTTTTGTGTACCTTTATGGTAATGGGAAAGTCCTCCGAAATTCGGCTAAAAGCCTTGTCTTTTCAAAAATTTTGCATTTTCAAAGCGCCTCAATAAATGCCTCATTAAACACCTCAATAAATAAGAAATAGAGCTAATTTGTATATAGAGGCCCGATGCCGATAATCAATATTGATCTTTGGCATCGAGTTCCGAATAGAACGAAACATAAATAACTCATAAGAGTGCGTGCTCTTTACAGAATCTCATGATAAAATTCAATTACATTGAAGCAGGAGGCGCCACCCCCCCCCTTCTTTCTAAATAGAGGCATCAAGATTTAGTAGGAGGGTGTGTAAATGGGAGAACCGGCCATGGAATTAGGCGAAAAAGAGCTGGAAAAAATCGGTAGTTACGTAAGGTCTCATTTATCCGAGTGGATGGGCGAAGTACGCCGCGAGCGCGAACTGGATTTAGTTGAAAGGGTTGTACGGGTTGAGGAAGAGCTGAAAAATCTGCGCGAAGTTATGGAAGTGCGGTTTAACGGAGTTCAGACCGAGTTCAAAGGGATACATCAACGTTTTGAAGATGTGAACAAGCGGTTTGAAGACGTAAACAAACGGTTTGAAGATATGGACAAACGTTTTTCACAAGTCCAATGGATGATGGGTTTGGGCTTCACTGTTTTAGCAGCTCTTATGGCAGTATTTAATTTTTTCTAAATGTCTGATTGCCTGATGCGCCTCGAATTATAAATATACTTATGAAAAACTATCAAATTGACCATATAAGGCAGCTTGAATCGGAGGCGATTTACGTAATCCGAGAAGTAGCTGCACAATTTGAGCGCCCGGTGATGCTTTTTTCCGGCGGAAAGGACTCGATCTGCATGGCCTACCTGGCCAGCAAGGCCTTTTACCCGGGCAAGATTCCCTTTCCGCTCATGCACATAGACACTGGGCACAATTTTCCCGAGACCCTGGAGTTCCGCGACAACCTGATGAAGGAGCTTGGGACAAACCTGATTGTAAAAACGGTACAGGAATCAATTGACAAGGGCCGCGTGCAGGAGGAGGAGGGGCCCAACCCCAGTCGCAACAGCCTGCAGACCGTGACCCTGCTGGATGCACTGAATGAATACAAGTTTGATGCGGCCATGGGCGGTGCCCGGCGTGATGAAGAAAAGGCCCGCGCCAAGGAGCGCTTTTTCAGTTTTAGAAACAGCTTCGGCCAGTGGGACCCGAAAAACCAGCGCCCCGAGCTGTGGAACATCTTCAACGGCCAGAAGAAAATGGGCGAGCACTTCCGGGTATTTCCTATCTCTAACTGGACTGAGCTTGACGTGTGGCAGTACATTGCTCTGGAGGGCATCGAGATGCCGAGCCTCTACTTCAGCCATAAACGTAAAATAGTACGCCGCGACGGGGTAATTCTGGCCCTGGGTGACTACAATAAACTGGTGGACGGTGAGCAGGTTGAGGAGACGGAGGTGCGTTTCCGCACCATCGGCGACATGACCTGTACCGGCGGGGTGGAATCGCCGGCCCGCAGCATAGAGGACATTATTCAGGAAATTGCCGCCATCCGCACCACCGAGCGCGGCGGCCGGGCCGACGATAAGCGCAGCGAAGCTGCCATGGAAGACCGGAAAAGACTGGGGTATTTCTAATACTTAAAAGGGGGAAGTATCCCCTGGATGCATGGGCGAGCAGCAATCCGCAGGATTGCGACCAGCCCCCTCGCTCCATACCCGCCCTTGCCCTGGACGGGCAAGGGTTCGGGCGCAGCTAATCCGGCTCCGCTCACGCTCCGCCGGGCTGC
>CAZDFY010000259.1:0-2953 GCA_964504785.1 uncultured Sediminispirochaeta sp.
TTCTGTCCCAATCGTAAAGATCGCCGCTTTCATTTGATCGCCTCCTGATTGACTCTGGTTCTGGGGTCAAGGGTAAAGGTTAGGAAAAATAATCGAGAGTCACAAGTACGAAATCGGAGAAATTAGAAAAAAATCAGCAAAATAGCCCTGCAGAACAAGAATGCCTCCCTTTCTATGGATCAAACTGAATAACAATACCGATATTAGGGTATTTTATACACATAATAGGCTAAAAGGGCTGTGAAAAGGGCGTTACATTACCTCTCAGCAATGCGGTCTATGGTTATCTTTAGTGTATTAAAGTAAACGACTATAGTGCTATATAACATTCACTTGAATTGCCTGGCGTATCCTTGTACCAATGATGTTCACAGTCAATTAAAAAAGAACTTTCTCACCTGCTGTACCATCCGCTCTACTTTTGCCTTGTTGGTCGGTCGGTCGTGCTACCCACGGGGTGTCGATTAAGGTACCGTAATGTTCGACAAAGTCGGCATAGGCAGGATTGAACACCGGATCATAGATATCAGGCTTCAGCACTCCCGATTTGAGATTGTCTATGACCAGGTGCTCGGTCACTCCACCGTCGAACTCGACCGTCTATACATTCGAGGAGACGAAATGCTCTTTATTCTGGCTATGACAGAACTCAACAAAGGGTAATCTGTTTGAAAAGAGCTTTCCGACAAACCCGTAGGTCTTCTTCCTCTTGCCGCTCAGGGGGTCAGTGAAAAGATCTAATGAGAATAGTCGATCTGGATTTGACTGCCCCGCTCCACTTCTATCGGCAACGTTGTAGAACTTATTTCGACCAGCACTTCTTCGCTCGGCATCGCACCGCCGGCCTGAACGCCGTGCTCTTCGACAGCTTTAATATATCTTCGAATCGTTTTCCGCTCGAAGCCTTCCAGGAGGGATATCTCAGATAGGCTCTGACCGTCTACATATCGCCTGATAATACTTCGCACCTTCCGTGCATTCATAAGTCGATATCCCATAAAAATGCTCCCAAAATCTTGTTTAGAAGCATGGTATACCGACGGAAGTGGGTGGGGAATCTTAATTCCCCTATACGGCCTTTAGGTGGGATTTTAAGTTACCCTCGACACTTTTTTGAACAACAAACATAGGAATATCATTTTTTCTTTGCTCTACTATAGAAAAAGACGTACGGATTCTCGATGAGAGCTCCCGGCAGAACCTTGCCCAGTATATGACCCGTCCGCCTTAGGTTTTTCAAAAAGTGAAAATACCTCGCTCTACCCCATATAAGGCACTCCTATCTCCTTGTAGAAGATCCATTATGAAGGGTTTAAGCCCAGCGATTCCCCGCAGGCGATATCGCAAGTCCAAGGCTTTTTGCGAAGTAGAAGACGAAGGGGGGGCGAGTGCTGTTCCACACCCATTATAACGAGTATTTCAGAGAAAACGTGCATTTGTTCGAGGCCATTGATTTACTCGCGGAGATTACACCCGGTTGCATGGGCGAGCGGAAACCGCAGGTTTCGGACAGCCCAGCACATCCCTCGTAATGGAGTACAGCTGATACGGCGCTAAGGATTGTACTCTTCCCGAGCCAGGTGCGTACCGCAGCCCGTGAGGAACGCACCAACAATCAAAGGTGCCTGGGATTCCATGCAATATTGGCGAAATCGTTCTTCGCTTCGCTGTGGTACGACCCTTGAGTTGCCGAACGCGCTTCGACCGGCTGGAAAATCCAAAACGAGGGCCAGACGGGAACTTCGGAGCCTGGAGATTCGTGAGCTTCCAAAGATCAGTCTTTCTAGAAGAATCACCGGATGCACGAGCCTACAGGAAAGCATGGCCCGATTGTTGTCAAAGGTATAGGAGATAGATCCTATGGTCTGCCCCGGTTGCGGTTCGGAAATGAAGGTGATAGCGGTAATTCAGCAGCCAGTGGAGATAAACCGCATTCTCAGGCATCACTCCATCCTCGATTCTCTAATGGGCAGGAAGGGTTAAAATTGGTACAGTGCCCCCACGAACACCCCGTAGAGGAAGTCGTTCATCCAACTCTCGGTTCCCCAGTAGGGTGTTTCCTTGAACTTTATTGACACCCACTGGAATCGCCCTCCCAGGGTGGCGACCACGTTGTTCACGGCCATGCCTATCGTGGGCTCGACGTTTATGCCGATGTTCATCGTGTCATAAGAAAAGCCGCCTGCATCCATCACATTGTCGAGGTTAATTTGATCCACTCCGTCCGCTGTGTACGTCGTCTCGTCGTCTTTGGGCAGATCGTACTTTCCGAACATGTAGAGACCCGATACGTTCGCCGACACGAAGAAGCTCGTTCCAAGAGGCTGGGAATAGCCGACCCCCAGCGCAGGTCCGTGGGAGGTAATCTTCACCACCGCATCGGTTCTCCCCAACTGTTCTTCATTGGTAGATGAATTTTCCAACAATTGGGTTCCCTTGAGTTTCGATTCGGTGTACTGGTACTTGTAGCCGGCGAACACCTTGAACAGGCTAGAGAGCCGATAGCTGAGGGCCGAATCGACATCTGTGCGATTCGTTTCGCCGAAGAACGTGCCGTTGGATATCTTCGTCCCTCCCCACTCTTTCTCGAGATCGTCATTGCTCCAGTAGGTGGATTGCCTTCCAAAGAGCACCGTGGAGCTGAAGGTAAATGCCTCGTTAATAATCACGCTGATTGCCGGACCGTAGAGGGCTCCCCTGCCGTCCCCTATCTCCTCGATACCGCTTCCCTTCATTTCCTGTAGGTAGGGTTTCCACACGAAGTAGCCGCCCCGGGCGCCGACGATGAAGTCTAGCGAGAAAGCCGGTGTGAGCACGGTACACATGAACAATGCCAGAAATACTCGTAGTAGACATCTACTCATACAATTATCCCCCCGAGTTTGAATTGTAACTTTTTATCTTCGTCTCCGAATTACTCGAAGCACATACGAGAGCAATTATCTTCAGCTAT
>CAZDFY010000260.1:0-2943 GCA_964504785.1 uncultured Sediminispirochaeta sp.
TACCAGTTGCCATAATTAAGAGGGGATTTACTCCCCTCTTATATGAATCAAGAATTGCAGCAACCGCCTCCTCCTGATATGGGCGAAGCTGATAAAATTCTTCTACTTCCTTGGCAAATAGATCATACTGCATAACCTCTCCTTAGTATTTAGTTGGTTTGGACAACCCCACTTTACCATTGATACAATATGGACAGTCTGAGTGCTTAATGTTTCCATGTTCATCCTGGAAAGCCAGGACTCCTTTCCCATCACATTCTTCGCAGTCTCCCATTGCATCCGGGTCCCAGCTTTCAAGGCGCATAGCCATCTCTCTGATATTCCCGATCATATGCCCAAGATATCTGGGGGTTGCGGTATTTCTTTTAGCCGCCAGTTTACGGTATATAGAATTCATGCCGGAAATAAGGCGGTTCAAATCATCAAGGTACCAGTACACAGAATCATTTGCCTTCTGTTTTTCGGCCACCATTTCCTCGGGAGGGGAAAGAACTTTTTTATCCTGGTCCTCCATGAAATCATCATCGATATCGTCAAATGAATCGTCGTCGCTTATGAGTTTATCGTTCTCTCGATACTGCTTCTGGTAATCCTTCTCAGAATTATCATTGACCGCATTGTACGCCTCTGATAAAAGCCGAGCACCCTTTTCTTTTAGCTTGTCCTGGTTGCGGGCTATTCGCATATATTTTTGTGCAGTCCTCTCAGTAAAGGGTAGGGTATCCTGAATCCATTTGAGAAACTCTCCATGCTCAAGTGTCTCTTTAGCCTCTATCAATAACTGCCCAGCGGTTATTCCAGCTTCCAACGTATCTTTCATGGAAGAGATAAACGTTCCATGTGCCTCGCGAATTTTATCTCGCAAAACTGCCATCTGTTTTTCGTTTGTGATTGCTACTTCACTCATTGAGATCTCCTATGTATGCTGCAAAATATATAATACCATTATCATCTGTCTGCCACGCAGCGCCTATTGTTTCAAAATCCTCTCTTTCCATTGAAGCCTTATGTGGTGGAGAGCTGAGGAAGTTCATAAACACATCCAGCTCACTACTTATATATTCTTGAGTTCCTTCTTGTATGATTTCATCAATGTACTTATAGTTTAATTCACTCTTATCATAGAGAATGCGTTTTACTTTATCTAACGGCCAAAGATTATGAATCATGTGTCCTTTTTCCATGCAACCCTTTATATATTCTTTGGCATATAATTCAAGGCCATTATCTACCTCTAACTTTTCTAATCCTTTGTTCTCACGGTAGTCGTTAACTATCGTATAGAAAAGGTTTATATCTAAAGCAGACAGTGATACCGTCAAGAATAGAAGCATTATTAAAAAGAGTATTTTTTTCATTTGTTCTCCTTAAATATAGGGGTGTGATCCGCCGTTATATATTTTACAATACTCTGCAACCGGGCAGAATCCGGAACACATTCGCCCCTGCCATACATCTTCCGGATCTTCTGGAATTCCTGGTAAGTCTCCGCCGTTTTCCATAAAATCTTTAAGAGATTCTACACGGGGAATCGCAAATTCTTTTACCAGTTGGTCATCAACAATAGGAATGGGTACGTAATAGCTTGAATGCTGGATACCATTTTCTGCAGCTATCTGACCAGCTTCTTTAAGAATTTGCATCACAGTAAGCTCTTTAACTTCGAGGTCTTGAAGATCCTCACGTAAAGCCCGGGCCTTCTTCATATCATTGAAGATCATTTTATATAGGTTTAACTGCCTGGTGTACGGACGTACATCCCGTTGCGAAAAATCCTGACGAACTTCTTTGCGAGTCTTTACCTGTCCCGCCTTCTTCCCAGTTTTGTAATATACTTGGTTGCCGTCAGAATCGAGAACTGGGACATCTTCTTTATAAATGCCGAGGGCTTTCTTTACAGGGAAAGATTTTACTACCTTAAAATCATATATGTGTAGGTAGGGAGGTTCCCCGTCAATCTCCAGCAAATCCATTTCTCCTGAGAGGATATCGTTTCTCACTTTCACATTATGCAATTCGTTGTCAGTAACAAAAAATCGGTGCATCGACGTTCCGACCATTGAGTCCATTGTTTTGTCCATAGGAACATAATATTCCTCGGTCATTTTCAATGCTCGCTGTCGCACACATGTAACAATATCCGTAGGGTGGACCATCCCATCCCAGCCGCGATCAGCATATTTCACGATCGCCTCAATCATAGATCGAGGGAAACCGATTTCGAGATTCTTATTCAAAGCCTCCGAAATTAATAGCCGGTTCCCGCCCCTGTCGATTAACCCTTTTAGCATAATTTCTCCTATGTTTTCTTTTGAAAATTCGCCGCTCGTCCTCGGTAAAGACATAGACACCGCCCATTTTCTTACCAAGGCCCCATCTCTTCGCATTTGTACTGACGCTTTTCACTTCCAGGCCAAGCTCCTCGGCTATATCCCGAGAGGAATACACGCCTCCAAACAAATTATCCATCTGTTACCTCCAGCCCTTTCTTTTTCGCCAGTACCCTTGCCCTTTTAATCTTTCCCTTCATATGGGGGTAGTCCTTGAGAACAGGAGTCCACCCATTATTATGTTGCCTGCTATGTACAGATTGTTTTGCATGAATCCAATTCCATGGTTGCTCATAATCCGCTGGATCAGATCCGCCACTCACGATGTGCATACGTATCAGCGGGTCTTCTACCGATCCTCCTAATCCTGTAAACTCGCACGACGGGTGCCATTCCCTGTATTCATCCCAGCTCATCTCTCGTTCATCGTTGAACAGCGGGTCCCCCTCGTCGCACGAATAACGCCATTCATACCATGCAGTCCAAAGCTTCTTCATATCTGGACCTATACTGTCGAGTACATAGTCAGGGATGTGCATTTGACTTAGTTCGTTCAATGCCCCCTGGATCATTAGACTCATACCCTTGGTATCAAGCCGGGGGTCTCCAGGAC
>CAZDFY010000261.1:0-2908 GCA_964504785.1 uncultured Sediminispirochaeta sp.
CGCGTAAGTCCCGACCCTCATACTATCCCAACACACAAGACAAAAGCTGTAACATATGTTACGAAATATCTTCCGCCGGCAGGGCCCGGCAGCGCAAAAACACCCTCACATCTTTGCATTTTTATCACAGGTGCGATATTATTCAAATTAAGCCTGCTCAGTTTCCAAGCACCAAGGTGAAGCACCAAGGTGAAGGAGCGGCGGTTCCATCGCAGACAGTCTATGTGCCTACTGCACTTTGTCCATCTGCGGTTAAGCACAACTCCTTTGCAGAAACAAGTTGCTGCTTCAGGAGCCGCGCCTAACCGCCTAACCGCCGCCCCGACGCGCGAAAGCGCCTGAAGTAGTAAAAAAAAGAGCCGGAGGTAAAATGCGAAAGTTAATCGTCCGAACAATATGCTTCGGAACCCTGCTGCTCCTGTTGGCCGGCTGCGCGGGCATGCCGGTATCACAACGCGAAAGCAGTGTCGAAAACCTGTTGTATGAACTAGAGCAACGCGACCCGCAGGGGGCCGCACACTTGACCCATATCCCCTTCCTCTTTGACGGAGAAGTTCTCACCACCGAACAAGACGCCCAGCTCATGTGGCAAAACCTCTCCGCCTCCGGCTTTCTCTCTCAAGCCAAACTCCTGAACCTCCAATCGGCCTC
This sequence comes from uncultured Sediminispirochaeta sp., assembly GCA_964504785.1. Lineage (GTDB taxonomy): Bacteria > Spirochaetota > Spirochaetia > DSM-16054 > Sediminispirochaetaceae > DSBN01. The sequence goes on from CAZDFY010000261.1 coordinate 652, forward strand.
TCCCGCAGACTACCCCCGCTTCGCCGACACCGCCGAAGTCCGGGTGTTCTTTGAACACACACTCCCCGAAAATCCCTCTTTCGCCGAAATCGCTACGCCCTACGGACGCTTTTTACTTTTATTATACGGGAAAAAAATAGGGTACCCGATAGTTGTCGGTGTGAAAGGACCTATGAAATGAACCGCTCAGCCCAAGTTCTCAGAGTCAGCATCGCTTCAGTCTTAATGCTCATCCTAAGCCACAGTGCCGCCCTGGCGATGGAAGCCCAAGTGGTATATCTTGAAGGCCTTGTAGATATCAATCCTCGGGGCGGTGGGAGAGCAGCCGCCTACATAGGCGACGAAGTACGGGGCGGCGACTCCGTCATCACCGGCCGCGACGGCTTTGCCGAGCTCGAACGCGGCGACTACACCACCATCACCGTCGAACCCGACACCATCTTCACCGTCGATTCGGTTGGAGAGAAGGGGAAAGAGCGCGATGTCCTGCGCTGCACCCTCGGCAGCGTCGCCTATCGCTTTGAACAAATAGCAGGCGCCCAAGAGCCGTATCTCACCACCCCCAGCGCCGGGGCGGGCATCCGCGGCACTGAACTCACCGTCGCCGCCGGAGAGGACGGATCCTCACTGTTTGTGGTCAGATCCGGGGAAGTAGAAGTGGAAGCCGAAGGCAAAACCGTCACCCTCGGCCCGGAAGAAGGCGTTGAAGTCCGCCCCGGTGAGCAGCCCGGCGAAAAGTTCGAGGTAAAACGCGGCCAAATCGACTACAGCAACTGGCGCCAGGAGCGCCGCGAGGCCTTCATCGACGACCCCGTCGCCGCCGCCCGCGGCCTGGAGCGCCGCTTCGACGGCTTTGTCACCCAGGTCACCACCCTCGCTCCCCTGCTGGCCGAACTACGCCGCGCCCTGGAACAGGAGCGGGAGAAGTTGATAAAAATCGGCGAAGAGCAGGGTCAGGAAGCACGAACTAAATATTATAAAGAAACGGTGCAGCCCATTGAAGGGGAGACCTTCAATACCTACATTACCCTGCGCTACTATGCAAAATCAGCCTTTTCGATTCGACGCTTTGTCTTAGGACGCATGTATGTAGCAGTAAAAACCGCATATATAGATGATCTGTCACACAGCAGATATCAGCAGTTTATTAAAATCCACAACACTATACTTCAAAAATTTACAACCGAAGTACTTCCGCACCTCACTGATGCGGATCTAATGTAAGCTTAGGAGGCTAACTATGAAATCGGTAAAAAATCCATTGCGAATAATCGGCGTGCTTTTCATTCTCACCATTTTATTCACCCTCGGGTCCTGCGAAATGTTCACAAACTGGTTTGGGACCACCATTGAAGACAGGGTAGATGCCTTTGATGACGACCTGTCCGCCGGAAACTACAGTAGTCTGTATAAACACTTTCATAGTGATACTGTGGATAGAGATAACATGAAAACTGATCCGGATGGGTATTGGTCGGCAACACCCATATATACTAGCAGCAATATCAAAAACTATTCTGTGAGTGGTGATACCGTTACCGGCACTGTCTGGAATGGAAGTGCCGACCTGTCTTTTACCATGAACATGAAAAAAGATGGTATGGAGTATTTTATTCGCAGCCTAGAAATCGACGGCTCTCCAGACATCAGAAAATTAGACTAAACATGGCATCCGATTCAACCGTTGCCTCTGCCATCCGGGCCGAGCTGGAGAAGGAGGCGGACCAGGACAAGGCCCGGCACCATCAGCGCTTTTTCAAAACCGGGCCGGGGGGCTACGGCGAGGGGGACCGCTTTATCGGGGTCTCTCTGCCGGCGCAGCGGCGGATAGCAAAAAAGCACCGTGACACCCCCGCCGGCGATCTGGCCCAGCTCTTGCGCTCTGAAATCCACGAGCACCGCTCTACAGCGTTGCTGATTATGGTGGAGGCGGCTAAGCTGAAAAGCTGCAGCGATGACCGGCGCCGGGAGTTCCGCCGGCTGTACCTGGATCACCTGGACTACGTAAACAACTGGGACCTGGTGGATACCAGCGCCCACTATGTCCTCGGGCCCTGGATGCTCTCCGAGCCGGAGCAGCGTACGCTCCTCTACAAGTTTGCCCGGTCGGAGAATCTCTGGCACCAGCGTATTGCAATTATCACCACTTTTGCCTTTATCCGGGCCGGCGAGTTCGAGGATACCTTCGACATCGCCGATCTGCTGCTGGACCACCCCCACGACCTTATCCACAAGGCAGTCGGCTGGATGCTGCGGG
>CAZDFY010000262.1:0-2898 GCA_964504785.1 uncultured Sediminispirochaeta sp.
GATTCGGAGTTTGTCCATAAGGTGCTTTTTTCACATGGTTTTGTGTTCAGTTTTATTCCGCGCCTTCGGCTTTCCCTCCGAGAATCATCTCTGCTGAGCGAGTTTGACCCAAGCCTCAATTATTTGAACCCGCTTATGATGTTCCACAACTGGTACCTCGATTCGTCGAACAGCATTATGACGGTGGATGCCAAGTGGAATGTATATAAAGGGGTCAATCTGTATAGTGTATTAGCCATCGATCAGCTGCAGACTTTTTTTGAATTACAGCGTTATGACAACGCCGCCACGACACCCAACGCCTATGGTTACATGCTAGGCAGCGAGGTGTCGGTTGTTCGCGAAAGGGGATATTGGCTGGGAAATATTGAATGGGTCTACACAAACCCGTGGTTGTATATTCACGAGAATGCAAATGCAAACCTCCTATGGACCGGTCAGATACGCAGTAACGTGGATGGAACCTATTTTAAGCAGCTGCCCTTGGGCTATCCGGACGGACCAGACAGTATGAACCTGCAGGGGCGTGTCAGCTATACCCGTCCCGACCGTTTCTGTGCGTCCGGCGGCTACAGCTTTACGGTACAGGGCGAGCAGACTGTAGTGACTCCATGGGAAAAGAGTGAGGCGGCTGCATCGCTCCGGACTCCCACCGGTACCGCTGAGTTTACCCATACTGCATGGACGCAGTTTGCATGGTATCCGTACGGCCTGCCGCTTCTGTCTGAGATTGGTACAGGCCTATCTTACGTGTATGTGTTAAATGAAAACCACACCGATGGGGCGGATTACCACGATTTGCAGCTGACCCTGCACGTAGCTTTGGAACTGTAGGAAAACAGCACACCCGTGTACTTGAGTTACTTGAAGGGGTCGTAGGAGTACTGAACTCCGATAGTCAGATTAGTTATCGGTGTTGTTTCTGAACTCGGTACATAGTAGCGCAGATATTCGAGATCGTATGGAAGACCATCCTCATCCGTTTTCGGATAATCAGGGTCCTCATTTTCATAGTAATCGATGTACTCCTGGGGAACTGTGGTAAGTTTAAGCTTGTTCCAGATATACCCAAGCTCTATACTTGTATACATAGAAAGGTTTTCAGTGAAGTCTTTGCGCGCATCGATTGACAGGCTAAGGCTTTTTTCCAAGGGAGTGTCATTAAACATCTTGGTATAATATCCGCCTTGCTGGTACTCCGAATACTGATGAAAGGGATTGACCGGCGATTTGCTGCCGGAAAGCACAAACTCGAGGGATCCTTTCATCTTTGCCCACAAGTCAAAGGCAGGTTCATATGAGAGGAGAAACGCCAGGTTGTTTTCGCCGTATTTATAGCCTATGTAGTTGTCCTCCGGGCTAATACCCATCAGGGTATCGTCGTCCAGAAAATATACAGTATCAGGATAGTAGGTGTAACCGTAGGGCTGGTTGTTTCGGCGTGGTTCGAAAAGATATTTAGTTGCCCCGGCATGATGAAAAGCCACTTCACCGAAGGAAAAATCGTAGGTTCCCCCTAGGGACCAGGCGATTTTGTTGGGGTTGGTATAGCTGTCGTCAAAAAACATGTGCACATTCACGTCGTCTAACAGTAGTTCGCTGTAGATGTAATAGTCGGGGCGGTTGTAGTCAAAGAAAAAGCCGATGAGGGCATTTTCGTTTTCATTGTGCTGCCAGGGCTTTCCGGAGGAAATGTTGGTATACTGAATAAAAAATGCCGGCAAAGGATTTACAAGGTATTCCAGGTCAAAACTGCGGTCGAAATATACCGAGGCGTCCTCAAAACCAACACGCATATCCCCAAAACGCAGTCCGTAATACCTGACGTTGGCCCCGCGGTCGGGGAATCCGTCGGAAAAGCCGTGTTTATTCAAACCATTCTCATCGGCCGTTGAGATGGTGGAGTTATAGTTTAACTGAAGCCACTGGCTTTGGAAGAAGAAGTGCTCGTCTTCTAGGTAGAAGCTTCCGGTAATGGTTGAATGCTGTTCGGAAGAAATAAAGAGCGAATAGGGTGAATCAATGATCGGCTGGGGGGCCAGACGACCTATCCTCATTCCGTAGTTTTCCTTCTCTAACTCAAAGCCCCCTTGCTCCATATAAAAGTAATAATCGCCATAATAATCGCCGTCCATCGCCGGGGAGTACTTTTTATCGTTATACATCGAGAGTTTTGTAAGAAACTGAAGATCCTCGAAAAACATATGAGTTAACTGCCCATTTATATGCTGATACTGCTGGTTGTGGGTTACATTTTGTTCAGCAGTGGCCGTGAACTCAAGTGTATAAGCCTGCGAGAGTGGGGATAGGGATATAATGACACCTATAAGTGTGGTAAGAAGACTTTTTGGTTTTATGATCATTGGAAGCACCCCTTTCAAAATGGTAATGTAACTATATCACCCTTTTTTCTATTTGAGAAGCAGAGGTAGGACGATGAAATTAAATATACACAGACAGCTGTTTGTTGCTATAGCTATTCTTACTCTTATCCAATTGGGCTTACCGATCTGTGCGCAAAGCTCTAAAAATTTTGATGGCTTAGGCGGTGAGGACATTACCCGGGAAGTACACGAAATAAATCTAGACCGTCTAGAGCAAGGCCAGTATGTATTGACCTATGAGGAACACCATGCCGAGGGGGTTGGTGAAAGCGTATTCACCCTGCGACAGGTTTCGGAAGGGTATCTTGCGGTGTGGGAAGGAATCAACGACACCACTGAGGTGTATACCGATTTGGAATTTCGGACTGAAAAAATTATGATAAGCGATGACGATACGGCGCTCACAGTAAAGCGCCGGGACGGGCTCTTGATAGTACGTGGAATTGATGCCGGACGGAATATTGATAAAGAGCTGAAACTAAGCTCGCCCAATTGGTTCCAGCTGCTGCCGCTT
>CAZDFY010000263.1:0-2878 GCA_964504785.1 uncultured Sediminispirochaeta sp.
TGGACCAGCCCCGGTGATATGGGTGGTAAAAGAGGTCGTTTTACCCCCAAATGGTGGGGCCTGGAGAACACCCAATACGGTTTTCTAAAAACCTGGAGGGTAACTCACGATGCCTCTTTTATAGACGGCATAGAATCAGCAACAACCAAAATCGGCGATTTAGACTTACAGAATGATTACCGTATTAGGGTTAGACTTGGTATAAAGAAGGATGCAGAGTTTCACGGAGGCTTAAACATTTTCGGTGAAAAGTTCGGCAATCATCCGACGGGTATTATTCTTCATATTGAGCTGGATAAGCCCTTACACGAAGACTCTTAACTGAAGGTTTTTGAATGAAACATCTTAAATAAAAAGAGCTGCCCATGTTAAAGGCAGCTCTTTTTCGTATTTATAGTAGCCAATCTAGGCTAGTAGCAGGTGATCAGTTTCATCAACCGCCCATCATTATTGGAACGATAGACAGCAGCACACCGGCGGCAATAGCCGAGCCGATAACCCCGGCTACATTCGGGCCCATCGCATGCATCAGCAGGTAGTTCTGCGGGTTTTCATCCTTCCCCACCTTGTTGGCTACCCGGGCAGCCATGGGTACCGCCGAAACACCGGCCGCACCGATGAGCGGGTTAATTGGGTGCTTCGAGGACAACTTGTTCATCAGCTTAGCCAGCAGCAGACCGGTAGCGGTACCCACTACAAAGGCCGCTAGGCCCAGCAACAGGATACCAAGGGTCTCTACATTGAGAAACTTGTCGGCCTGCAGCTTCGAACCTACCGAGAGACCAAGCATAATGGTAACGATATTCATCATCTCGTGCTGGGCGGCCTGGGACAGGCGCTCGGTTACACCGCACTCCTTCACCAGGTTTCCGAACATCAGGCTTCCTATAAGGGGAGTGGCGGAGGGCAGCAGGAGAATTGCCAGAAGAAGCACCGCCAGAGGAAAGAGAATCTTCTCTGTTTTAGTTACGTGGCGCAGCTGCTCCATCTTGATCATCCGCTCTTCCTTTGTAGTGAAGAGACGCATCACCGGCGGCTGGATAATCGGTACCAGCGCCATATAGGAGTAGGCCGCCACGGCGATAGCTCCCAGTAACCTTGGTGATAACTGACTGGCCACAAAGATCGAGGTAGGACCGTCGGCCCCGCCTATAATTCCTATTGCAGCGGCATCGGCCACATTGAAATTAAAGCCGGGAAGCCCCGCCAGGGCCAGAGAACCCAGCAGCGTGGTAAAAATACCAAACTGTGCTGCAGCACCCAAGAGTGCTGTTTTGGGGTTGGCGATAAGGGGACCGAAGTCGGTCATTGCTCCAACACCCATAAATATCAATAGCGGAAATACTCCGGTACTGATTCCAACTGCGTAGATCATGCCGATAAAACCTTCCGCCCCGGCAATCCCCGCTAAGGGAATGTTGGCCAGAATACCACCGAAACCAATCGGCAGCAGCAGGAGGGGTTCGAACTTTTTGACGATTGCCAAATAGATCAGAACCAGTCCGACGATGATCATTATTGCCTGGCCCAGCTCAAAATTCACCAAGCCGGTAGACAACCAAAAATTATGTAATGCTTCACCTAAACTCATAGACGACCCCTTACGAAATAACCGCTAGAAGTTCGCCGGCCTTCAGCTGATCACCCTGTTTTACGCTGATTTCAGTAATAGTACCGGCGGCGGGTGAGTGGATTTCGTTCTCCATTTTCATCGCCTCTAGTACCATGATCAAATCGCCCTCCTGGACGGTATCGCCGACGTTCTTTTCGAGCCGCAGAACCAAGCCGGGCATCGGTGCGTTTACCTTGTGGGTTTCACCGCTGCCGCCGGAGGTTTTACCGCCGGCGCTTTCGTCTGCCGCCTGCACATCAATTGAGTAGGAAGTGCCGTTTACTAGGGCCTTGCCGTTTTCAAACTTCACGGTGTAGGGTTTGTCGTTTACCTTGACCGTATAGGCTGATGCTCCGGCTGCCGCAGCCTCTCCCTCAGCGGGTTTACTGTGGTCGATTTTACGGACATTGGTTCGGGCCTCGCCTTTGAGGTATTGGATTCCCTTCTCTTTACAGGTAGCCGCAATAAAGAGGTTTTCTTCAGTTTCCTCAAGGTTTTCCTTCTGCAGCATCTTTCGGGCTGATTCAATACCCTTTGTTTCGTCACGGTCGTTAATATCGACTACTTTTTCGGTGGTCGGTTCTTTTCCTATCTGTTCAGCCGCCAGTTTGACGATTTCCGGGTCCGGCTCAACCGGGGTTTTTCCGAAGTATCCGAGTACCATCTTGCCGTAGCCTTCGGCGATCTTCTTCCACGGACCGATCATTACGTTGTTGAAGGCCTGCTGGAAGTAGAACTGGCTTACCGGAGTAACGGAGGTTCCATACCCACCTCTTTCGATTACCTCTGCCATAGCAGCGGCAACTTCGTGGTACTTATCGAGGATGCCGTTGTCACGCATCATCTGAGTATTTGCAGTCAGAGCTCCACCGGGCATCGGTGAGAAGGGAATTAAGGGTTCTACCTTCTTTGCTTCGGGCGGCACGAAGTAGTCCTTCATGCAGTCTTTGAACACTTCCTCGGCTTTTTCGATCTTCTTGATATCAATTCCCAGATCGTATTCGGTGCCTCTCAGGGCGTGCCACATGGTAATGATGTCGGGCTGGGCGGTTCCGCCGGATACAGGGTCCATCGAAAGATCGATCTGGGTGGCCCCGGCATCGAGGGCGGCTTTATATGCAAGTATACTGGTACCGGCGGTTTCGTGACTGTGGAAGACAATGCGCTGGTCCTGGCCGAGCAGTTCGCGGGCCTGTTTGATGGTTTCATACACTTTGCTTGGTACAGAGGTACCGGAAGCATCCTTAAAACAGACAGAGTCGAACT
>CAZDFY010000264.1:0-2877 GCA_964504785.1 uncultured Sediminispirochaeta sp.
TATTCAGATACAGGCATCGGCAGCGAGTTCTCCGCATACCTCGGAGAGAAGCTGCGGAAGGCCCTGAGGGACTCCCCTCGGTTCCAGGTTTCCGACAGCGAGAATCTGGATAAGGTGATGGAGCAGATGAAGTTGGCCCTGTCGGGCTTGGCCGACGAGACCGGGGCCCCGGAGGTAGGAAAGTTAAAGAGCGCAACGGCCCTCCTTGAGGGGCGCTACTACGAGGAGAGGACCAATGTCGTCCTAAGCCTGGAGCTGACTGATGTGGAGACGGGCCTCAGCATCGCCGGAGAGGAGCTTCGCTTAGGCAGAGGAGAGATCCCGAGGAATATAGCTCTCTTGCCGGAGAACTATCAGGACGCAATGGAGGTTGTGGCGGAGCTCTCGGATATTATGAAGAGCAGTGATGAGGGGCTCGAGACCCGTGTGTGGACGGCTCGCGGTAACGGGGCGACTTATCGTGACAGCGAAGAGCTGGTCATTCGCTTTTTTGCCAACCGGCCCTGTTTCATCAAGGTGTACCACATCGATGTGCATAAAAAGACTTCCCTTATTTTTCCAAATGAGTACTACTCGGACAACCGGATAAAGGCGGGAAAGATCTATTCCATCCCCGACGCTCACTACCCCTTCCGTTTCGAGCTCGGCGCACCTTACGGCACCGAGTTTATCAAAGTTGTTGCCTCTACCAAGCAGTTCAAAGAGATAGAGGAGGCTTTCAGCAACATCGGAGAGGCGGACAGCCGGGTGATGACCCGCGGCTTGGCGGTAAAGGCCAAAGACGAGCTACGGGCCGAGAATATGATCAGCTACACCATTGTGGAATAAGTACTAGAATAAGTGGCGCGCAGATTCCCTTCGGTTTGTCAGATTAGAATCCATGTATGTTTTTCCCAACCCTTCTTAGCTTCTGTCGTATACTATTAATAGAGGCAATGTGTGGAGTTTGAGCAGATTTGGCAAAGGTTTTATGCGCCGCTGGTGGTTTTCTGCCGCGGTTTTCGGGGGGTGCAGCAGAGCGGGCTGCTGGAGCCCGAAGATCTGGCCCAGGAAGTGCTTCTGAAGGTATTTAACCACCTAGAATCGTACGATCCGAAATACTCGATGACAACCTGGGTGTACAGAATCGCCCGTAATCACTGTATCGACGCCCTGCAGCGAGCTGCTGTAGTATACGGGAGACCTCTGCGCGGTGATGAGCCGGGGCGTGAGATTGGACCGGAGCTTATGGCAGAGCGAAACGAACTGGAAGGACTGATAGACAGTTACTTGGCGGGGCTTCCGGAGACTGACCGTCAGATTGCGTTTCTGCGGTTCAGCGAGGATTTAAAGCTCCGGGAAATAGCGCGGATTATGCACATGCCCTCCGGAACGGTAAAGTACCGCCTGCACCGGATACGGGCGGGACTGCAAAATGGATTGAAGGAGGCGGGGTATGCGTAAGGCGGACCGTGTGCTGAGAGAGTATTTTAGGAATGAGGTCGAGAGAGTCGCAATGGATGGCCGGGCAGGTACGCCCGCTGTGGCAGATCGGCCAGATAAGCCCGCCGCGTGGTGGTCCGAACTATTGTGCTATGCGGCGCTGGCGGCAATTGTTTTGCTGCCCCACGTGGTCAAACTGCCGCCGCCGCAACTGGCGGAGAAGTCAAGTCTCGTGTACCGAGAGTATGTACAGCAGCCTTCGGTTTTTCGGGAGCAGGTACAGGCGTATATAAACTCACTGGAACAGTGGTTTAGGGAGGAGTAAGTGATGAGAATTGGTGGGTATGTAGTTTCGTTGATTTTAGCTTTCATGGTAATGGCCTCGATGGTCGTGTTTTCCGGAGCTTCTGGTGCGCTGTTTATCAATATACCGGCAATGATGGTTGTGGTGGTGTTTCCGCTGGTGCTGCTGCGGGCGAGTTTTTCCTTTGCTGATATGGGCAGGTATTTTCGAATGGCCCTTCGATGCTCTGAGTTACGAGGCATAGGGGCACGAGGTTCTGGGGCACGAGGCCCCGGGGTCCAGAACTCAGAAACAGCGGCCGAGCTGAAGCGGGGCGTGTTGTTTTTCAATGCGATGCGCAGTTATCTGCTGAGTGCCGGATTTATCGGCGGTATGATTGGTACCATTACCATTCTGGCTAACCTGAGTGATACAGCTCATGTGGGCTTTGGCGCGGCGCTGGTGCTGCTGACGATTCTCTATGCACTGGTACTGTCGGCCCTCGTGGTACTGCCGCTGCGCACAAGACTGGAGAAGCAGTTGGCGGGGGAGAATGCCCAGGAGGCTGGATAGGCAGGTGCCGAGGGGCGGGCACGCAAACTCAGCTCGGTTTCAGCACGATTTTAGAGCAATTTAGCTCAGTTTTAGTCGGCGCCGGCTGCTAAGCGGTCCCGCTTAGCTCTGCTTTTCTATATCTTCTATGTGCACGGATGCTCCGTACCAGGACTTAAGGTGGTCCGAGAGGATTTGCAGGGCTGCGGAGAGAGTCTGATCGCTGACTCCGGGGGGACCATATACGAAGTAGGCCGCGTTGCGGGACTTTGGGCCGAGGAGGGTGCGCGTATCCTGGCCTTGGATTACACAGGTCAACAGACCTTCGGCATCTTTTAAGAGGGCATCCCCCGGCGGAGCGGTTCTTTCTTCTCCGCTGAGCAGGGTCAGCTTTTCGTTGCCCACGGCTTTTTCCAGGCTCAGTTCCGGCACAATTTTATCGAGATCGTGGGCCGAGGCCAGAACTCCCGTTTCGAGCTCAGTGAGAAAATAGGCGGTTACGAGGGGGGTAATGAAGGGCAGGGGGCGGTTTTTGTGCACAAAGGACTCGAGTTGCAGGAAGAGGTGGTAGGTTTTTTTGAACTGCTTAAAGTAGTGCACGAAGGGCTGCAGCATATCGA
>CAZDFY010000265.1:0-2875 GCA_964504785.1 uncultured Sediminispirochaeta sp.
ATATACCATCAGATAGAACATTCAGGGATGCTTGGGAAATAGACGAAGCAGAATTAAATGATGGTTATGGTTCAGAAACAAATGAGTTTAAGAGGTAATTATGATTAAAATAAATATGAATAAAGCTAAAGAGATAACTCACACTCTACGTCGCAATAAAAGAGCTGAAGAATTTGCACCATATGATGAAGTAATTGCAAAACAAATCCCAGGAAGTAACTTACAAGAAGCTGAAGTGGAGAGGCAAAAGATTAGAGAAAAGTATATAACAATTCAGGAAGAAATCGATATGGCTACAACACCTGAAGAGTTGAAGAATATTATTGATCGAGAAAATCACAAATTAGGATGAGGAGAGTAAAAATGAAACTTGGAGTTTTAATTAACAATCAATCGGTGTTGGAGAAGCTGTACAAAACACCACTGGACGGTAAAAGGGCATTCGGGCTACGGAAGCGTATTAAAAAGATGAACGAGGAGATCACCACTTTTAACGAGGCGAGGGATGAGTATATCAAAACCCACGGCACCGAACGCGAGAACGGCGGGGTAGAGATTCCCCAGGACGACCGGAAAGCGGTACAGGCGTTCGTGGAATATTTGAACGAAATGCTTGGCTCAGAGATCGATGATATGGAACCGTTTTTCACTGAGGATGATCTTGCTGGAATGGACTTATCAGTACAGGAGATCGATCAGATTGAAGCACTGGGTTTGCTAAAAAGTGAAGAAAAGGACTCTGGTATTCCTGAGCCGAAAGGAAAAGCTATTCCAGCAGCGGAGGAACAAAGCGCTTAAAACGGAGGGCTAATATTTTTGGATAGTGACGAGGTAAAAATGAACTTATCGCAAATATTACTTGAAACGAAAGCCATGGTCGATGAGATGCACGGAGTAGTGTACCGCAATGGACTGGTTCAGAGCGTACAAGATCAACAGGGTGATATTAGGACTATTAACGATAAACTTAACGCTTTTCTTGTTACTCGTATAGATTCATGCCCTTATAAAACAGCGGTAGAAGAGCGGACTAAAAAGAGAGGGGAAAAGTTTGACCGCCGTCTTGTAGTGTATGGCCTTATCATGGGAGCAGTATTCCGTGGGCCGGATTTAATATCATGGATAGTAACTACAATTAAAGGAATAGTATGATTAAAATATACGACATACCAGAAGGGTTGGAAGAGATAAAAGCAAAGTACGGAGATCCAGGGCATGAGGCTTTTAGTCGGGAGTGGTTCAATAAACATATAAAAACTTTTCGGCTTCCAGTGGAACTCAGATTGTCATGGGACCCTGGTACAGTAGTAAATAAGATCCTTGCCCACGAAGATGTGGGCGATGCGATGGTCGATGCAATAGCAGAGATAGCTTGGTTCTATAGAGATGAGTTTGTAGAGAAATATAATTTCTACGGTGGTACTTATGCCTATAGAAAAAAGCGCGGAGGTGATGAGTTTTCCACTCATGCCTGGGGGATCGCAATAGACTTCAATCCGCACCTGGGGAGGTTTGGTAGTATAGAAGATGCAGCCTCGTATCCACGGCCCATAGTACAAGCATTCAAGGAACGGGGCTTTGAATGGGGCGGTGAATGGAGTTGGCCGGATGCTATGCACTTTCAAGCTGCCCGGGGTTATTAGTGTGGTACAAAACAGGAAATGGAAACTTGCTGTCTGGGGTATGGTTCTGGGTACGGCAATCGCTCTTGTGGCTGTGGGCGGTTGGATCTCAGGTTCACAGGGTGCTACAGGAATACTCGGCCAAGGCCTGGGACTCATTACGCTCGTTCTGGGAATGTACAGCGCAGCCAATGTTGCGCAGAAACGAGGACCGAATCATACTAATAGTCTGGGCAATAAAAGTGGGGGTGAAAATGAATGAGGCGGTGCGGCGTATTATTTTTCGTGTTGTTGCTTTGTTGGTTGCCGGGGCAATGGGTTTTGGCGGTGGATACTTCGTCCGATCAGGCGACGTTGAACGAGCTATGGGATATCTTCGAGACGCAGAAGCTCATAGTCAACGACTTGAACAACGACTTACAGAAAGTCAGTCAACAGTTGAAGCGCTTGAGGGCCTTGAGGAAGGAAGACAGCGCAGAATACGAGATCTTAAAGAACGATTACAACGAGCTATTGAAAGAGCACGAGCGCGCGATGAGATTATTGCAGGACTTGAGGACGAAATTAAGCGCGTCTCAGGCCGCGCAGCACGAATTGGAGAACTCGCTGAAAGAGGCCAGCGAATCGTTGAATCGCTCCGCGAGACAGAGGATTAAGGAGATAACTTTATCGGCTATAGTGGGCTTGGGCCTCGGCGCACTGGTTGGAGTTATAGTATCTAATTGAGGCTTTCCCGTAGAGAGCCGTGAGGGCTCGTAGACGGGTTCACCCTTTAAAAGGTATATAAATACCTATTCACCTGAATTATCCCGCCTGTGTACGCACCCGTACACCTCGTCCAATTCCTGTCTTATGTTCGAAAGCCGCTGTTCAATTGAAGCGACTCGCTTCTGGTTATAGCGACGAATCATCTGCTGCCCAGCCTCAATTAAAAACTCCCCGAGTGTTCGATTGGTGTTGTGGGCGTACTCCTGGAACTGCCTGTCTATGGATTCCGGAATTGAAATAGTTCTGCGCTTCTTACTCATATAACCTCCCCATACCTGGTATCTACCAGTATAACAGACTCATATGAGTAAGAAAAGATGCAAATAATTGTAAATCATAGTTGACAATTACTGATATGAGTAGTATTCTGTTATTACAATAAATAATCGGGGAGGAAACAAATGACAAATTCAGCCTTTTTAGACGAGAGAGACAACGTAGAGGTATGTGACTTTGAGGTAAGCCTGAGAGACGTGAATACTGCA
>CAZDFY010000266.1:0-2836 GCA_964504785.1 uncultured Sediminispirochaeta sp.
CTCGGTGCCTTTCAAATCCGACCGTTTCATAGCAATCGGGCCGGGCGCCCTCAGGCTTTATACCTATATAGGAGAACCCGATAGAATCGTAGGAATCGAGACTTTTGAAAAAAACAAAAACACCGCCGGGCGGCCCTATGCTCAGCTTTACGAAGAAAGTTTCGACAGGCTGCCCGATGTAGGACCTGGGGGGCCACAGGCATCCTTCGACGCCGAAGGGGTGCTGAATGCTAATCCGGATGTAATCATCGTAAGCGACCATTATGAACGCAGGGCAATCGAACGCCTTCAGGCCAATACGGGGATTCCGGTGGTAACCATTACCCGCGATACCGCCCAAGGCAGTGTATTCAATGAAAAAATGTATGCATCCCTCAGAATAATCGGGGCCGTCACCGGCAACGAAGCCAGAGCCGAGGCCGTTATTACCTATATTGAACATACGAAAGCCGACCTTATCGAACGTACTGCCAGCATTAAGAACCCCAAAGCCGTCTATCTGGGATGTCTGCCAAGAAGCGGGGTGCAGGGCATCCGAAGCACTTCGGGCCACTATGACCTTCTCGACTATATCAATGCGGAAAATGTCGTCTCCCTCGCAGGAATCAATGAGTATGTCTTCATCAATAAGGAACAACTGCTCATGTGGGATCCTGAAATCATTGTAATCGATGCAAACGGCTATGAGCTTTTGATGCGGGATATACAGGCAATGCCTGAATACTATGACAGTCTGCAGGCCTTCAATAGGGGCGATGTATTCATGCAGATGCCTTACAACTATTATTCCACGAACATCGAGATCGCCCTCGCGAACGCCTATTATCTCGGGACCAAGCTGTATCCCGAAGCGTTTGCGGATATCAAACCGGCTGAAAAAACTAATGAGATTAGCCGGTTCTTTCTTAATTTAGATGTATACGAAGCGTTAGCCGAAGCCTACTATGGCGGGTACCAATCATTACAGCTTGACTTGTAGTCCCTTGAATCTTATGAAAGGTATAAAAAAAGTCAGTTAAAGCTTCCAAACTTGAAAAGCTCTTGGAATCTCGAATCTTGTTCAAGGTTCTTGAGACATTGCTTGATTTCGAGAATAAAGCTGTAATTTTCGATGGGAAGAACTTTCCTGCTCGCATGAGGTGTGTTTTCTTTTTTGAACTTGAGGGGTGTTTTTCCAAAACGCTCCTTCATAATCCTGTTGAAATGCTTATAGTCGCTGAAGCCGGCCTCTTTTGCGATTGCGACGATACTATCGGAGGAATAGTTTAGAAGCTCGAGAGCCCTTTCAAAACGGACGTTGTTCAGAAAATTCTTGAATGAGACGCCGAGAGCTTCCCTAATAAAATGGGACACCCGGAATGTCGACAGATCCGTGAGGCGGGCGAGATCCTCTAACATCACCTTTTCTGTGCAATGGTCATGAATGTATTCGACGATCATGTTCGTACGATGGAGATACACATCGTAATTGATGGTCTTGACATCGAGGAACCGCTCTTTAGACAGGATAGCATAGAGCTCGAAAATGTAGAAATTGTAATAGGCCTTGATCTTGTGATAAATAATCTCACGCGGTTCTTCCGACAGCAATAACTTAAGCAGCTGCAGTAGCAGGAGCGGCACCTGCCTATATTTTTTTGCAAGATATTCAAAGGAGAACACCCGTTGCCTAAAGGGTATTTTCTCAAAAAAAAGTCCCCGGTCATGAAGATAACTATTATCCAGGCGATATGAGACAATCAATGTGTCCTTCTCCGCACAGATGGCATGGGGTTCATTCATGTAAACCATGAATACTGTCTCGGGCAGAAGCTTGAAGGTCTGTTTTTCCGTTTCTATCACGGCGGTTCCCTTGAGCACCCATATGAGTTCGATATCTGGATGGACGGTTTTTTCATGATTGACGCAATCGACGAAAAAGGTCTTAAAGGGCAGGTTATATGATTGGAATATGTCCTGGCAGTCTGTTTTCATAAGCATCACCCCACCTATTGTATCATAGGCTTATAAAAAACTCCATAAAATTATGCATTTATTGCTATAGAAGTCTACAAGTAGTCTAATTTATGTTTTTATTGCTATGAAGATGTTTGGAATTCAATACCACTTCCGGCAATTTTTGAGTATAATGCTAAATATAAATCTAATAAATCTATTTGAGCTAATTTTAATTTTAGATTAGCGGCTTGAGGAGGTTGTGCTGTGGCTGCACTCAGCTTTATCGTTTCGATGGGAACCTATATGCTTTTCCTGTTTCTATTTCTGGAATACACCCGTGAAAAGGAATCCTTCTATAAATGGTTCTTCATCCTCGCTTTGCTCACATTTCCACTATGGTTTTTGAATCTCGAGGGTTTTTTCCGCTGGTCGAAAACCCTGAGCGTTTTGATTCCACTTTGTTTTGTGTCCTACATCCGGATGGCCAATAACGGCAGACACCAGAATCGATATCCAGCCTTGAAGAAACAATGGCCACTATGGATACTATTTGGGGTACTATCTCTCAATATTCTGGAAGCCACCATTACTGATTTCCAGATGGGCAATTCATTCAACGCCCTCTGCGGCGTGATTCTAATCATTACAATTCCGCTTCCCATCAAGCATTGGCGAATCGCCAAGTATGACGGCCATAGGCACTTCGGAGAACTAATCGCTGACCTGCCAATTGCCTGGTGCCTACTCTATACTGTGTGGAATGCGGCGTTCGTGTATGGCGAGAACCCTTCATACTTTGCTTCGAGCATATGTATTCTCACCGTGCCGCTGCTTTGGATGCTTTTTAAGAAGCGTTCGGACCTCTGGCTGATGGGGCGTATCTACACACTTGGAATCC
>CAZDFY010000267.1:0-2831 GCA_964504785.1 uncultured Sediminispirochaeta sp.
GCTATACTCGCTGTGAGCGAGTGAAAATTTGGGCGCCAGGATTACAGCCATTAAAAACTAAATTCTACTACAGCGGTAGTGCCGTCATCTTCATTGTAGATATTAAACCCGCCGTTAAGCTGATTCGCCAGATTGGTAACAAGCAACAGGCCCAGAGACTCATTATGGTCTGGATTGAAGCCTTCAGGCAGTCCGGTTCCATTGTCATGAATATACAAATGAGCAGTATGATATTCCTGAACAAATTTGACAGAAATATAGCTCTCATCCTGATTCTTCAGGCCGTGATCTAAACTGTTAGAAATGAGTTCATTAATAATTAGGCCAAGCGGCACTGCAATGGTGAGATCTAAGTGAATGGACGGAATTTCGATGAAAGTTCTAATCGGAGTAGCATTAGGATTATAGATATTTATGAGTTGCGCAATGAGATCGTTTAGATAGCTGTCTAAATAGACACCGGACAGATCTTCTGTATGGTAGAGCTGCTCATGCATGAGAGCCATACTTTCTACACGGTTTTTACTATCGGTAAGATGTTTTTTACTCACGTCATCGCTCAAAAATGTTGTCTGAAGATTTAGTAGACTAGCAACAACATTCAAGTTGTTTTTCACGCGGTGGTGTACTTCTTTGAGCAGCATCTCTTTTTCTTTGAGATCGTTTCGTATGATGCGTTCGGCCTCTTTCTGGTCAGATACATCTTGTATCATGACAATAATTGAGCGATACGCACCGTACGCAACTGTATTGAAACGAAGCCAGATAAATCTATCCCTTAACTTTACTGCTCCTTCCATCCCCAGATCTACCTCTTTACCATCCAGCGTATCGGCAATATCCTTTATCTGACTGCTGATGTCATCAGAGAATAGGGCAGGAAAATAAGCGGTAAGCAGTTCTTCCCGCTGTTTATCAAAAATTTCAGCACCGGCATCATTTACATAGATGATTTGAAGATCAGCGTTTAACTCGAAGAATCCGTCGGATATACTGGAAAGCAATACTTCCATATGCTGTTTGGAAAAAAGCAGTTCCTTCGTAATATCGCGGTTGTAGATTTTATCCAACCCGATTATTTTAGTTGAAATCGTAGCATCTTCAGATTCGAGTTTTTGAATCACATCTAGTACATACCGTTTCATTATCCGAAACGGCATTTTGGCCAGGTAGGCGTCAGCAATTTCACTAAAATCGAAGTCCGGTTCTTCGGCGGCAATTGCCGATACAATCACAATACGAGTGCCGGAAAACTCTTTGTGCCTTCGAATGAGACGACAGAGTTGTTTGCCGTCTATGTACGGCATGATTAAATCCACAAATACAATATCAGGGCGAAACTGCCGCCCAATAACCAGTGCGTCAACACCGTTGTCGACTGTTTTGACGTTGTAATCTTCTTGAGTGAGGATTTCACTCATAAACTCCAGCATAACCGGATTGTTATCTACTACAAGGATTCTCTTCATAGCTGTGCTTCTATTTCTGCCTTAATATTCTGATAGATAGCGGCGAGTTTTTCATAATGCTCTATCAATTCATGATTATCTGAGGGGTGTTTTAATGTTTTCAGTTGCAAACTTTTCGCGGTATGTGCCATTTCATTAAAATCCATATTAGAGGCTGCACCTTTGATATGGTGCGCTATGTCTGCAGCTTCCTGAAGTCTGCCGTGATCAAAGGCGGTTTTGAGTTTGACTATATCTGTATCTGTGTTGTTTATAAAGAGTCTGCATAAGCGCTTATACGCTTCAACACTTATACCGATTTCTTCGGCTGTGTTCTTAAGATTCATACAGTAAATATAACTAGAAATTTGAGTTTATGAAACCTTTAGAAAATAAATTTGCCTGATGAGGATAATTATGATATCTTTTATAAGTTATTTCGGTCGCGGACCGACAAAAGCTAACAAAAATTCTTAGAGTAGTAAAAGACTAATTAGAAGAGGGCACAGAATGGCAGAGACAATACCCAAACTGCTGCAGGAGATTGCAGCTTCACATCCCGATGTTCCGGCTCAAATGAGCAAGAACAAGCAGGGAAGCTTTGAATCGCGAAGTTACAAAGAGCTGTATACCGAGGTGAACATTTTCGCCGCCGGCCTCCAGAAGCTGAAGGTAAAAAGAGGTGATCATGTCGGACTGATCTCGGAAAACCGAGCCGAATGGCTGGTTTCGGATTTAGCTCTACTGGCCTTGGGAGCGGCTGATGTACCGCGCGGCAATGACAGTATGGCACAGGAACTGGGCTATATACTCGGCTTTTCAGACTGTGAACTCGTTATTGTGGAGAACGAAGAGCAACTGAAAAAGGTGCTTTCGGTAAAAGCTCAAATCAAAGGGCTGAAACAGTTTCTCGTATTGGATCCGGGGTTCGACAAAGAGAACAGTGTTGATTCCGGACGCATCAAGCTTACTACTTATGAGGAAGTACGGGCTGAAGGCGCAGCTTTGTTAGATCGAAAACCAGATATAATCGAAAAGGAAATTGAACAAGGGACAGGCGACGATACCGCTACTATTATTTTTACCTCCGGAACAACCGGCGAACCGAAGGGAGTGGTGCTGTCTCATCAGAATTTTCTGTACCAGGTCGCTTGTATACCAGACAGGGTCGATGTGACCCCCGGTGATATCTGGATCTGTGTACTGCCGGTGTGGCACTCCTTCGAGAGAATCGTGCAGTATATCGCCTTGGGCAGTGCTTCTGCCCTTGCATACTCTAAACCGGTCGGTCAAATAATGTTGGCCGATATGGCGGCGGTAAAACCTCATTGGATGGCATCGGTTCCCCGTATTTGGGAGGCTGTACGAGCTGGAATCTACCGA
>CAZDFY010000268.1:0-2810 GCA_964504785.1 uncultured Sediminispirochaeta sp.
CCTCAAGGCTGCTGGCCTGTTCGGTGGCCCCCTGGCTGAGGTTCTGGCTGGCCTGACTTACCTGGTCCGCCCCGCTGTTCACCTGCTCTACCGAACTGTTTACCTGGCCGAGAAGTTCATTGAGAGATTCCACCATCTCTTTAAGAGAATAGCCTAATTTATCCTTGTCCGAAGCAGGGTCCACCTCGACAGTAAGGTCTTTCTGGGCAATCCGGGTTACCACCTGCTCCTTGTACTGCAGGCTTTTGAGCATAAAACGCAGTGCATCGGCAAGTTTACCCACCTCATCTTTTTGCTCTACATCCAGATCGATATCAAGGTTGCCTGAGGAAACATCTTCTGCAAATTGCACTCCCTTAGCCAGTGGTACGGTAATACCGCGGGTCAAAATGACTCCCAGAATCAGGGCAAGAATTACTCCGATAATCATGCCGACTAATGCTATTAACTCCACCTGTGTCCCATCGGCAGCGGCGGAGACTACTCTCTCTTCAGCTATTGCCTCATTTATATGAATAATCTCATCAAGGATAGACATGGCCTCGTAGGCCTGATCGGTTATAGGTCCAACCACGAGCTCGGTCATTTGATTACGCTGTGTATTAGCCGTTCCTGCAAGTCCAAGCAGATCTTCGAACCCTTCGAACACCTCATCCGAAGCAGGGAGCATCTCATTTTCAAAGATACCTATGGCCGCATCTATATTCCCCGCCCTGTACTCATTGCGAATATCGTCTACCGCAAAATGAAAGCGGTCGTGGGGATCCTGTATCTCGCTCAGGAGACCGTTCAGTTCCGAATTGCTGGTCGAAAAGTCCCTCAGCCATCGTCCGAAGTTACAGGCGGTGGGGTCTCCCCCTCCTTCGAACTCTCTGTCGTTGAGCAGGAGCTGAGCCACATTAAGCTCCAGGGCATAGTGATCTTTCTGAAACTGTTCGATCAAAGCAACCAGGCTGGCGGGGTCTAAGATATCCAGGGTCTCAAACTCTTCGTTAAGCTGCAGCCACTTGTCGTTCTCTCCTGCCCAATCGGCGATTTCCTTTTCAAACTCAGTGCTAAGCCGTTCCTCCTCGGCGGTGGCTGGAAGAGTGAGGAAGAAATCCCATTCTTTTTTGTACTCAACCCGGGCTTTTTGAAAATCTTCCAAGTAGTCGGCCCGAGCTTCGGCATCAAGCTTCTCAGACATAAGCGTCCGCTGAGCGAGCATCAACTTCTCCAGGGCGACATCAACTTTCAGAAGTGACTCTATACTGGGCAAACGGACCTGTCCTATTTCATTAATATGTCCCTGTAACTGTTTTGACCCATTCCATCCAAAAAAACCGACCAGAAGTACAATCAAAGCAACAATCGTAAAGCCCCCAATCAGCTTTGTTCCAATCTTAATATTTTTCAATTTGTAGCCTCCCTAGAATTAATTACTTTATTATATGGTTAACCTTAACTGTAATTGATTGGTATACACAAATTCAAATTTTGTTTTTAAATGAATCCCCTGAAAAAAGGGTGCCAAACTCCAGGGTATATTTTTCTAATGCTTGTTATGCAATGAATTAAAAATAGCACAACAAGCTATTATCTCTTTTTTTTAGATACTTTTGACTGCTTTTTGTGCAAAATAGACTTGGAGTAAGATTTTCTAACAATTTACTTTGATTAATACTACAATCTGGATAGTAGATGTATGCGCGCTGTAGAAACTGCTCGCATCGCATGGGATGGGCTAAAAAAAGCAAAAGCCCCCAATAATGGGGGCTATATTGATGTAAAGCTTAAGTTGTAACTCCATTATATTCATAGTAACAAATAATGTCAATAGGTTTTATAAATATATTATATAAACAAGGTTATGAGTCCCCTGAAAAAAGGGTGCCAAACTCCACGGTGTACTTTTCAATTGCTTGTTATGCAATGAATTAAAACTAGTGCAATAAGCTGTTAACGCTTTTTTCAGGGGACTCAGGTTATATTTTAATTTCATAGACAGTCGGGCTGTGCAGGGGGATAGCTGTTCGGGCCCAGGAACACACTTTGCTGACTCGCCTCCGCTCCACACGAAGTACGTCGGCTCTAGGCCGGCGGCCCCTTCACTCTGGCGACCTATCCTTGTGTTTGCCCGTTCGCTTGACCCGTGGCCGGCCGGATTGACCCGCCCGAACCGAACGCTTGACCCGTGGCCGCTTCACCTTCCGCAGAAGGCTAAAAGCCGCCGCGGAGCTGCGCGGGTAAATGCGATAGGCGCGCTTTCGGACCTTCGGCAGCTTCGGAACTATCCGCACCCGCAGCAGGGCAAACAGAATAAGCAGAGCCAGCGCCAGGGCCATCACGTAAAAAAGGCCGGCCGGCCCAAAGCGCGACATAAAAAGCCCGCCGACCAACGGCCCGGTTGCCGATCCAATACCGTAGTACACAATTATCGCACCGGCGGCATGCACCATCTCATCCCGGTCAAGCTGGTCGTTCATCATGGCAATAGAAAGCGAATAGAGGGGCATCGAAAAGCCCCCAAACACCAGCACCAAAGGAAAGAGCATCACACCGCTTGCCCGGGTCACTGCAATCAACAGAGCCGCAGCACACCCAACAATTGAACTCAGAAGAATAGCCTTGCGGCGGTCACGGCGGTCTGAAATCCACCCCAGGGGCCACTGGAAAGCCAAGGTACCCAGGGAAACCAAAAGCATCAGCACACCAATCTGCGCCTCTACCACTCCCACCTGTTGGCCGTAACGCGGAATCAGGCTCCAGCTGGCACCGAACAACAGGCCGTTCACGACAATTCCGAAACCGGCCAGAGGTGAGCGCATAAA
>CAZDFY010000269.1:0-2789 GCA_964504785.1 uncultured Sediminispirochaeta sp.
TCATAGTAGCCCCTTTTCCTATTTCTTATGGACACCATTTTTGCACAGATTTGTGCAAATGCAATACAACTAAAGTAGTAGATAGAGATCACCCGATAAAAAACCGGATTAATTCCGTTCTTCTGCTGCAGCCGACTTTATTGTATATGTTGTAGAGATGGCGTTTGACGGTAGATTCAGAGATGTCCAGGGCCTCGGCAATTTCTTGGTTGGAAGCCCCGTGGCACACTAAACTCACGCATTCTGTTTCACGTTCGGAAAGCCCGGCTTCCTTTGCACGTTCCTTGATAAGAACTCCGTACACGTTATTTTCTTTCTCTTTCAGCACTCTTTTCAGCCTTATCTCAAGATCAAAGGGCATAATTGGTTTACCCAAATATTCATCCGCCCCTTTCTCCATTGCACGCTGTATGTCCTCTTGTGATCCTCTTGCACTCAGGACACATATGGGCAATGTTTTTTGGTCCCATCTCTCTCTCACCTTTTCAATCAAAGCAAATCCATCCATATCCGGCATCATTAAATCGACGATTAAAATATCCGGATGGCTCGTTTCAATACTTTTAAGACATTCCTGTGCAGTACTAAATCCCCTTACATCAAAGCAGAACTTTTCTATTGATTTTTGCAGCACAATTCTGTTTGTTACCTCATCCTCTACATACCAGATTGAATTAATCCTCTTCTCATCTGATTCCGTGGGCGTTATCAGGTTATTCACCTCTTGCCCTTTCTGAAGTGTAAAAAAAACAGAAGTGCCCTTGTTCGGCTCCGAATCAATCCACACATGCCCGTTATGAGCTTGAACCAGCATTCGAACAACCGAAAGCCCTATTCCAAGCCCTTCCTCATAATTATCTATCTGGAAATACGGATCGAACACCCGCTCTAAGTCCTCTTTCTCGATACCCCTTCCGGTATCCCTTACAACAATCAGGACATCCTCTTTCACTTCCACCCCCACTGTGATGCGCCCTTTGCTTGTATGTTTTTCCGCATTTCCCAGCAGGTTAAACAAAATTTGGGAGACCTTGTCCTCTTCTCCGTACACCCATACTTCTTTTTGTTTCGATTCTATAAAATACCCAAGATTTTTATTATCACTTATCAAAGCGTAATGGTCGAGCACGGACTGAATGATCGGGACAATGTTAAAAGAGGAGGGATTATTAAGTTCTACATCACTTTCTTCATTACTGGACTCTAGAATAGTGTTCACCAACCTGGAAAGACGTTCTACAGTGTGTGTTGCAAGAGATAAATAGTGCTCACACTCAGCACTGCCTCTACGATCTTTTGCAAGATTGATGAGATTGATTGTTCCATGAAGCGGGTTCCGAAGTTCATGGCCCAACCGCAAAAGCAGTTTTTTTCTCGATTCCTCGGACTTTTTCGCAATCTCCAAAGCAGCGGTTTTAGATTCCAATGCCTGCAGCGCGGCAGATTCCCTCTCCTGTAATGCCCGGTCCGCTATACGATTGCTTCCAAAGAGACTATGAAAAAAATACCCAAGCGATTTGAATAACGATGATGCGCCGGTGTTCTCTTCTTTCCAGGATGTGTCAATTACACAATAAGGGGCATTGTAGATCTCGCCTTTGTGGAAGGCAACTCTATTGTGAATCAGAAGGCTCTCTATTACATAGTAAACAGAGGTTTCCTTTTCTCCTTTACTGTCCGGTATACTGTCGAAGGTACCGTTTTTGCCGAGGGCCTGGTGAAAGGGCATTTGAACCGCGATAAGTGTCCCATCAACCCGTATCTCGCCGTTATGCTCTTTCCATGTAATTAGATTCTGAACAGACAATGAATGCAGCACATTTTGTATTGATTGTGAACAACAAAGATGCTGGGTCAAATAATCTTTGATCTGGTGGAGAAGATAATTAGAATCAAGTACTCCATTGATAAAGTGACATTCCTGGCCGACTGAGTATTGTTTCTTATAAGGATAAAAGCAATAATACAGAAGAAAATGGTTCTTACCTTTCTTTTCCGACTCAATCATATACTCTCTATTAAACTTATGGTTTTCTCTTACTATACCCTTTAGGGTTGTCCTGACCGGCAACAGGCGAAAAAAACCAACAACCACTGGAGCATTTACAAAGCGCATCTCCAAACCTGCCGAATAAGAGTCTCTCGGAAAGATAACGCCGTTGCTGTTCTTGTAAAAATTCAGGTCTGAAGTATACACGTCCAAGATATTGGTCCAGAGGGAAGGGTTAAGATAATCCTCATATGAGATATTTGTATTTTCTAGTATTTGATCAATCGTAATGCCGTACCGTCTGTTCCAGTACTCATAGGTAA
The DNA here is from genome assembly GCA_964504785.1 of uncultured Sediminispirochaeta sp. GTDB lineage: Bacteria > Spirochaetota > Spirochaetia > DSM-16054 > Sediminispirochaetaceae > DSBN01. The sequence continues at coordinate 2,314 of CAZDFY010000269.1, forward strand.
CCCTGTTGTTGATGTTTGCCCGGCCGGGGAGCTGTTTTAGTTCTTCTTCAGTTAAATTTTCTCTTTTATAGATAGACTCATTGTTTGACATAACAGATATAATAGTGTACAAACCAAGTCGTATTTCGTCTATCAAAAAAGCTCAAACCTTCTGAACCTTCTGAACCTTCTGAAGTCCCGAATTGATACCTGTTATAGAAAACCATAAGTGCACATCCCTCGTGGCCCGATGACGATAATCAATATTGATCTTTGGCATCGAGCCCCAAGTCATCTTATCTATCTTTTCTACACATTGTATTTAGAATCAAAATTTTTGGGTGTAAAACGGGCTCGCCTGTTTACACTTAAGCCATCCTTTGCTGATTTTTTCAGAATCAGCCTCATATTGACAAATACTGCACAGATCAGTATATTGAACAACTAACGGAGAGGTGTCCGAGTGGTTGAAGGAGGCGGTCTTGAAAACCGTTGAG
>CAZDFY010000270.1:0-2783 GCA_964504785.1 uncultured Sediminispirochaeta sp.
GTTGCTACGATGAAAATGATTTTTTCTTCAAAGATACCGCTAATACCATGTATGTGATCTATTCCTTCCCATCAATTTCTTTAATCAGACGATCACTAAGTTCTGTTAATTTTGTTATTGAGTTCGTCTCACAGGACCAGACAGTTAGTACCTTCCAACCTAATTTGACTAAGGTGTTTTGTTCTTGTTTGTCCCTTGAAATGTTTTTATTTATTTTTGTTTTCCAATAGTTCTTATTGGTAGCAGGCAATTTTCCACGGTTACATGAATGCCCGTGCCAGAAACATCCATTTACGAAAATTACTGTATTATATTTTGGTAAAACAATATCCGGTGTTCCTGGAAGGTCTTTACGATGGATTCTGAATCTATAGCCGAGTCTATGTAGTATAGATCTAACCAGTAGCTCCGGCCGAGTATTTCGGTTCTTTACTCGAGACATAATCTCTTGACGCTTCTTCTTCGTAAAAACATCCATCAATTACTTCCTTCTGTATACAAGCCCACATTCTATAAACCTGATCAGCGATAGCCTTGGCTAATAACGGAGGTACTGCATTGCCAATTTGGCGGGCTATTTCAATTTTTTTACCTGTAAATTTAAACTTATCAGGAAATGTTTGAAACCGTGCCGCCTCTCTATGTGTAATAGGTCTATGCTGTTCCGGATGCAAATATCGTCCCTTTTCAGGTTTAAAAAACTCAGTTCGAATTGTAAATGCAGGACGGTCCCACCAAAGCCTACCGAATAGGTCGGTTCCGCCGGATTTCTTGTTAATCCAACATTGAGGTGTTAATTCCGGTGCTGCCCTCTGTAAATCAAATCTATTCATACCTTCCTTTGGAATTGCATTATATCGAGCTATACTCTTTTCTGTAGGTTTTCTTCCAAAATGAATATCTAATGGTGGTTTTTCATCACGAATTTCAGTACCTTCCGGGACAGGTAAATCATGGATTGCATCTCGAACATTTCTCCATGGTTTTGCATCTGATGAATATGACCCATTGAGCAATGAAAACTGGTTCGGAATTTTCTTGGGATCATAATGAGTGCGTAGAGGGGGGAAAAAGGCCGTGGGTTCAATATCTTTAGCACCAACAATAAACGCTCTTTTTCTAGTTTGAGGAACTCCGTAATCTGCGGCTACTAGTAGTCCAGACCAGGTTTTAAACCCTCTGTTTTTAGCCCATTGTTCAATTTCTTTATGTTCAAGTGAACCTAGAAGCTGTGGTACGTTTTCCATTACAAATAATTCAGCTTCTGATCGATCTATTACTTCCATAAACGGGATCCACAGTTTTTTTCTGGGATCATCAGTACGTTGTCTATTGAGTAGACTAAATCCTTGGCAAGGCGGCCCGCCTATAACTATATCAGCAAGAGGAATTACAGTATCTGGATCTTCTAAAATATCAACGATATCGCCTTCATTGCATAAATTGCCGAAATTAGTATTGTAGGTGTGAACGGCATATTCATTAAAATCGTTTGCCCAAACCGGTTCAAAATTGAAATCGCTTAGCCAGTCAAAACCCAAAGAAAGACCACCGGCTCCAGAGAATAGATCAATAAATTTTAAACTCTTTGCCATTATATTCCTCTTCTATTACTATACACATGTCAGCTTTTAGAGTCTACTCTATGTACTTCGTCATGGCATACATTACAATACGTGATTAAGTTTTCTAATTTATTCTTTCCACCTTTAGAATGATGAACAATATGATGTAATTCAAGAAAGCGAGGATCGTCACGATTCCAAAGATTATGTGTCCAACCACATTTTTGGCATTTGTATCCATCTCTAAACAATGCCTTACGGCGAATTGATTCTGGAATGTACCGGTCATGAGTGGGTGCCTGTCGATCTCTTTCAAGAACATATACACCTATAGGTAAATCCGGGTTTCCAGACATCTTTGTTGTAATCGGCCACCCTTCTTCAGTTCGAAGTTCGCGAGTACGTCGGGCCCATTCGGTTTTCTGATTTGCTACATAGCTTAATTCTTCTCCCGTAACAGGTGTGCACACATTTGATCTAAGATACTTTAATATTTTTTCTTTACTACTTCCTGAACTTTTGCGTATCATATTTGCTATATTCCATCTATGTGCAGCGTCTCTATCTTGTTCAGTTTCTAAAAGAACGTAGTCGTTCGGACTTAAACTTTTCAATTCAATATCACTTTTTTCGAATTCTCCTTCATTCAACATCTGTCTTGCTGTTATTCCAGTTATAATTTTCCACCCAAATTGAACTCTAAGTTCTCTTACCCGACGGGCCCACTCGCTAATTCCAGCTACAAGGGCAAGCTCTTTTTCTCCAAGTACAACTCTCGGATATGCTAGAAAATAAGTGAGTAACCTTTTACGAGCAGAAATAGATAGCCCTTCTGGAATTAAACTCTTTCCTAATTCTCGTAATGAGTCAAATGCTGGTACAAGAGCTAAAACACGGGGCCTGATTTCGTGTGAGATATTTGTTTTTTCAAAGTTTACTAATACCGACCGCAGTTCAGCTAATTTTTCTTCTTGATCATCCATTATATTTTACAAATCCAGTGTACCACACCTGTCGAGATTGTAAAGTTGATTACAAAAGATCCTGATATTGATAATCCATTACCGAAACTATAGGTAGGTCCTTTTTCTTAGAACACCCGGCCGGGGTATAATGTTTTATGCAGGGCTGATGAGCAGTTGGAAACCTCACGCTTTTTTTAGTACCACCGTCCCGCCAATTATGTCCTGGAGGCCCTGTTTTTTTCTTGTAAAAAGT
>CAZDFY010000271.1:0-2773 GCA_964504785.1 uncultured Sediminispirochaeta sp.
TTATATGACATTTTGGGGGCTATGGAAATGATTTATAAGATGAAAAAAGCAGGAGCTATTAAATATGAATAACACTAGTATTGCTCCATGTGGAGTAATATGTGATTTATGCGTAGGATTCCAAAGAACAAAAAACAAATGTGTCGGGTGTAATAGCATTGGGAATAAGCCATACCATTGTACTGTATGTAGCATAAAGGCTTGCCCTGAAAAAAATGGCGATGAACAGCTGCTATGCAATGAATGTAGTAAATTTCCTTGCAGACGAATTAAGAATCTGGACAAACGATATACAACCAAGTATGGGGAAAGCCCAATAATAAACCTCAAAACCATCAAAGCGAAAGATCTGGAATATTTTATACAGACGGAAAGCGAAAAGTGGAAATGTAATGACTGCGGACATTTATTATGTGTACACAGAAGTACCTGTCTGAACTGCGGCAGTAACAATCCATTTTTTCCACAGTGATGGCATTCACCCGATCATCCGAGCAGCGAACATACCGGAGCGTATCGCCAGAGGTACTCCGTTGCCCGGCTGGACCGTTGAGCCTGCATAGGTCAGGTTTCGGACCTTCGGGTCACGGTTCGGCGGCCTGAATCCGAACCGGTTGTATTTGCCCGACAGCCCGAACACCGACCCGCCAAGACTGCCGAACCACTGCGCCTGATCATCCGGGGCCATGATCTCTTGTGCGTGAACCTGCAGTTCAATGTTCGTTTTTTCCCGGAACTGGCGGATCATTGATTCGGCGATTGACTGCTTCTGGGTGCCGTAGTCGACCTTCCGGGTGGACGGAAGCACCGTGACGAGAAACAGGGACGGCTTCTGTCGCTCTGTATAACACGCATAGATGAGAAAAGAGTCGGGCAGCTCTCCGTTGTCTACTTTTTTATGCACCTCATCGTAGTCCTCCGGGATGAGAAAGCTGTGGTGCGGGAGGTCGAGCTTGTCGGTCCCGAGACACACCGCGAAGTACGCATGCGCTGCGGTGTGGTCTGCAGTTCTGCCGAGCATAGTCTGGGCCAACGAATAGTCGACCGCTGCAATGCAGTGATCGAAGGAGCTGTCGTCCAGCATAATCCTGTTCTTCTCAGGTCTGATTGTGTTCACCGCGCTGTTGCAATGGACTTTCACCCCCATCTCGAGGCAGGCAGCATACATCTCTTCAACTATCCGATATATTCCGCCCTCCGGATAGTATATCCCGTCGATAAGCATCATCATCGGGGCGAAGAGGGCGGCCGAATCGGCGTCTTTGATCAGTTTTTCGGTGTAGGCTGGATAGGTTGAGAGGAGCCCTTTCAGTTCTCCGGAGTGAAACGGCTTGACCGCTTTGCTAAGCGGTCTGAAGACGCGCGCAGTAAGAGCTAACCGGCTTACACTCAGCAAGTCGAACATTCCCGCGATCGGTCGAGAGAGCACAGTATTTCTGATAATCGGAAGCGCTTTTTTGAACCGCCTCATCATTTTGTCGAGCATCTGCCGGTCATGGTCATCCAGCACCGACCTGAAGCCGGTCCGACTGACTCTGAGCATCTGATCTATGCTAAAACCGAAATCCGGGGTCTCGCTGAATGTAAGCGGATTGCTCTTGCCGGCAGTTTTGAACAGTTCGTCGAATACCCAGAGCTCAGTTATCATGGACGGGCCCATTTCGAAGGCATAACCGTTGTGTCTGCTCTCCCAAATGCGGCCGCCCACCCTCTCATGTTTCTCGTAAAGCGTTACCTCATGTCCCTGTGCACGGGAGTGAATTGCTGCCGAAAGCCCCGCAACTCCTCCGCCGATTACTGCAACTTTCATTACTCATTCTCCTTCACACGGGTTCTATTCCGCGATCTCTTTTGTATGCCGGCCAGGTGGAATGTTCCCGCTTAATATAATTGTCAGCAACCAAATGTAATAATGCAAGCTGTACTTCGGTAAGTCGAGAATATCTTTTACGGCTCTAGTGCGGTGCCATTAAATCACACACTCCTTGTTGTCTCACGCGCCGAAGCACGTTATGATTGTATTTTCGGCTTCACCGAACCTTGAGCCCAATGTACCACCCTCACTCGAAATGTTTTGGAGACGACGAGCAGGAAGAGAAGAGAAAATGAAATCCAATTATCCTGAGATATACACACAATACTTCGTCGACAAAGGAGATGAAAGGCTCGACCTTTTTAGGCTGTTGGCTGAGAAGTTCAGCATTGAATCAGGTCTGTATCCCGGAAGTTTCGTCCACATTACACCTTCGTTTGTAATTCCGCATATGGTATACGTGGACATGGACAAGAGATGCGATTCCTTTTTCCGGAGTGAAAAGACCAGGATCTTTATCGACAAGAATAAGGAATATGAAAAACCGTCATCTTACAGATTTCATCAGGCAGACTTTTCAGAAGGATTTCCAGAGGAGAGAGAATCATTCGACCTCCTGATTTCCCTCTATTCCGGATTCATTTCAAAATACTGCGGGGAGTATTTGAAGGAAGGGAAAATTCTTTTGGCTAACAACAGCCATGGTGATGCCCCGCTTGCATATCTGGATGAAAGATATGAACTAATCGGAGTAGTAAAGAGGAATGGGAATAGATTCAGCTATTCAGAAAATGATCTTGATTCGTATTTCATTCCCAAGGGTAAGAAACCCATTGATAAAAAGACAGTTGAAAAAACAATGCAGGGTCCTGCATACACCAAGACTGCTTATGCGTATGTGTTCAAGAAAAAGTAATAGGAACTATGGACACAGTTAGGAGATAAAATGAAAATAGAACA
>CAZDFY010000272.1:0-2771 GCA_964504785.1 uncultured Sediminispirochaeta sp.
TGCTGGAGCGAGAAGGATGAGGGGTATCAACTCACCATTCGTGTTCCCTATCCCGCGATCGGGGATACCTTAGAACGCAATACCGAAGTTTATTCCTCCGCTTCCCCCGTTCCGGTCGAAGCCGTCGGCAAACCCTGAGGGCTTTTCGATGGTATTGTCGTCAGCATCCTTATAGCCATATCCTCCGGTATAGTAGCGAAGCAGAATATAGGGTTCGGCGAAAAAACTTACCTTATTTTCTCCGAAGATGTATTTACATCCAGCTTCCAGCCCTCCGCCGTAACCGTTGAATGCGGCCCTGAAGAAGTTTTCCCCTTCCCCCTCCTCTACAATGGAGTTTACGTAACCCCCGAAGGCTCCAACGTAAAGACCTCCGAGAGCATCCGTGAATAGTCTGGAAAGATACTTATTGTACTCCTCAATATCTACATCCTTTACACTTTCTTTTAGCAGACTGCCGAAGTACCAGCGTCCTTTTAAGGTAGTATCCAGGTAGGTGAGGGTGGAATATTCGTGGAGTCCCCACAGAAAGTCTGGTGAATAGGCGACTTCTATAAGGGCAGAGAACTGGTCCGCCACCCTTTTCTCATAGGATCCCTTGTAAATATTGAAGAGAATCCAGAGGGGATCTACAGAGATGGCGTTGGACGCGCTTTCGGATCTTTCCGTTTCTGCAAATAGCATGAAGGGGCTCATTGTAATGAGCAGGAGTAGAATAAGTACTGCGGTACGTTTCATCAGCTTACCTCTTTCATTATGAATAGCCATTTGTAACACTTCCTGTCCAGGAATGGGGAGTGGAAAGCGTAACAGCCATCCTATTCTTTAGTCACTTGCGGTAGTGACTAAAGAATGACTCATCAGAACTGTGTGCGGCTCTAATGAGAATGAAGCAATACAAATCATCCCTCCGGTGAAACTACAGAAAGAATTGTCTGAATAAAAAATTGGAAGAGGTCATTTTGAAATCCATCACGACCAATAAAAGCGGCGTTCGACAGGAACAATTCTATATCCGTGATGGGAATATGTCCCGTCGGATCGGTTCACTCCTCCTTCCGCGTTTCCAGGACAAGAACGGTGAAGAGCTCTTTTCGTCCTTCCAGGTAGCGCCTATGGTGGAACAGATAAGAGATTTTCCAAAACGACGGGGCCTTGAGAGAAAGTAAGCCTTTCCCCCGTTTACCAGCTGGTACAGCAGGGCGGGAGTTGTTTCGTCGATGCGCAGTAGGTTCTGTGTGGTTTCACAAGGCATCGACACATTTCTGCTTTATTCAGCAAGATTTGAACCTGTTCATTATTAGGTATAGGATGTGCTCCTTAACTTAGGTAGGTAAAATGAAATGTGTATCAATCAATACTGAGGCATTTACGCACTCTATCTCGAACAGCATCCATCCATTTGGTGACAAGAGGCATATGGTCTGCTTCCGGCCGCATGGTACTACCGGGATAGCGGGTTATCGTCCCGAAAGGAGTCAGTTTCTCGCATTCCTCTTCCACCTCTTTCAGTTGATTGCACACATCTTGAATATCTCGATTCAATTTTAACAAGTCGTGGATGAATGGCATCTTCCGAGTGGAATGAATGTACATCGCCTTAAGGTACTTTTCTGCGCATTGCTGACAATGAAAGGCAACGATTTCGTACGGTACTCGGGCTGAGTCCAAAAGAATGAACACGGAATCTCTGTCCCTGTCGGCTGAGTGAATCCATTCTTGGACCTCGGAGTTTATTGTCAAACCGCAACACCCTCCTTAAAAGCTACATATTCTATAGTCCATGGGTGGTGTAGGCGACGATCGAAATCTTCCTTTGAGCTAACTATCACGTCCAAAGCATGGTCGAGATGCTCATGAAGGTAGCGACGGATTTCGTATGCAAGCTCGAAAGGATCCTTAGGTTTCACGGAATACACGACAAGGATGTCGATGTCGCTGTCATCTTTTTCATCTCCACGGCCGAATGAGCCGAACACGTAGACTGCATCTATTGGGAAAGAGGTGTGTAATGAGCTGATTACCGAGCGAAGTCTTTCGTCCATATCTTCCTTATGTAGTATACTCGAATGACTCTTCTCTCGGCAAGAGCAATTGGTTGATGGTGTTATTGCCTTATTAGGTCAGATGTTTCAATTCAAAGAAAATTAATATTACCCCGGACCCTCGGTGTTTTGCTTCGCAAAACCCTCGGGCTGGCGATATCGCTTCGCGAATCGCTATGCGCGATTCGAACGCTGTCGGGATCGTTCATAGTTCCTGTGTGTAGGCACGTTCCTCCCTTCGGTCCGGTACGTGCCTTTGGTCCGACCCTCGATATGATCTACTGCTTAGGAGGGAGGCTTTCTCCCTATATTAGACATATTTGGCACGTATGATTTCCCATATAGATCATATGCTTTGCGGCAAAGTATTGTACCCCACCTTGAATGGGGCTCTTTTGACATCGAAATCCTCAGCCATCATTCAGCATTTGGCTTCCTGCAGTTTAAGCCATTTCTGGTATTGAAGGGCGCTTGGTTGTCAGTTCTCGGAAATGATGGTGATCCGAGGTTCCCGGGCCAGGAAAGCTTTAAATCCATTGGAAGAATCTTGCATCCTCTATGTATGGGAACTCTACTGGCAGGAGCAGTTCTTTAACCTTTGGGAAACTTATGGTTTGATAATAAACTTGTACCCCTGGCCCCGAATTGTCTGAATGTGCTGTGGAAAATCATGTTCCCCAAGTTTTCTACGTATCCGCGCGATATGGACATCTACGGTCCTGGTGC
>CAZDFY010000273.1:0-2757 GCA_964504785.1 uncultured Sediminispirochaeta sp.
CGCATATGATCAGAAAATGGCTGAACAGGTCATCACGGAGATTGTTGAAAAGTTCGGCGCTTCCGTGAATATGGCGGAGGTCGATACCGGATTGAAGGATGCGGAAATCAAGCGGATTCTGGCCGTGCTGCGTCGAAACCCGAAAATACGCCGAATACTGCTGTTTGGCTCCCGGGCAAAAGGGTCCTATCAAAAGGGCTCAGATATCGACATTGCAGTATCGGCCGACGGTTTGGTCATCGGAGAGCTGCTGCAACTGAAGTCTGAGCTTGACGACCTTTTACTGCCCTACAAAATCGATATCCTAGTATATGAGGATATCCAAAACCAAAACCTGCGCGATCATATAGACCGGGTAGGGGTTCAGCTATAGGGGTCAGAGGTTTACTGTTTACTCATTTATATCTGTCTTTTTGTCTTTCTGCCGAACCTTCTGCCACTCATCATCTTTTTCGATAAGCCTCTGTCCAAACCCCTGTAGCTCGATGCTGTTAGTCATCGCAATTCAAACTGAAAAACAATGACAATCGGCATCGTGATAAAGGGGTCCTGCCGGTGACTGCAAGGGTGAAAGGCGACAAAAGGGCGTCCGGGCGTCTCCCCCCGCACCAAATTCAGTCGGTGCGGGGGGCCGGGCTCTCCGCTCCAATTCCTCGGCGGCCCATTGCGGGTCCGCAATGGGCCGCCTGCGGGATTTCCGCTGCGATCCCTGACGCGCAGGGAGCGGTGTTTAATTTCTTTTAAAGGTACCTATTGAGTTTCTCGTTGGAGATATATCCAAGGCGTACGGCGATCTGCCCGAAGAGCAGCCCCGGCTGTTCGCTCTGGTACTGCAAAATTTCCTGAACCTGCTCTTGTGTGAGAAGCCCCATCCGAACCAATAGTTCGCCTAGACGTTCAGTTGAATCCGACATGCTTTGCCTCCTGCTGGTGTGGAGCACCCACCCTAGAGTGTATCTTAGTATAAAAAATGTGCAATGAGAAAATCTTCAAAATTTTTTCACATTGCGAATGCTCACATTTTGTTTAAGATAAGTAGTTTATCTTAAAGATGTTGTGGGTATTCTCATTTTTAAAGTCTTATGACTTCCAAAATCAGAATACCTGGTATCACGTTCTACCTTTTTTATATAATATTTACCATCTATAACATAGATGCTATTGCTATTTAAAAGTACAATTATTAGTATTATAATGAAAGTTTAATACATAATTCCAAATATAGGTGCAACAAATTAAAATACGATGAATGAACAGGAAATGCAGTACCACGAAGATGATGAAATAGACCTTCTGGAGCTTGTGGGAGTATTGCTGCGCTATAAATGGATTATTATCGGCCTTACCGGCTTGGCTGCGGTGGGGGTGGTAGTGTACTCTATTATATCCCTTTCCTTGCCGGCAGATAAAAGCCCTCTTCCCAACCAGTACAAAGCTTCGGCGGTTATACTTATCAACCAGGATTCCGGCAGCGGCCTCTCGTCAATAATATCCTCCAGCGGGCTGGGTGGTTTAGCCGGACTTGCAGGTGTCTCCGGCGGGGGCGGAGGCAAGGGGCAGCTGGCGGTAAAGCTGCTGGGCAGTCGCAGCATCATCGATGAAATTGCCGACGAGTTTGATATACGCGAGCGTTACAATATACAGGAAAACCCCCTGGGTAAGACCCGCAGTGCTATAAAAAGCCACGCTTCCTTTGAGTTTGAATCAGAAACCAGTACTGTGCGTATTTCCTACGAAGAGACGGACCCCGAGTTTGCCCGGGATGTAGTAAATAAGTTTGTAGAGATTTTAGAGCAGCGCTTTGAAAGTCTGGGCACCAGCCGTAATGTGCGTAAAAAGAACTTGCTGGAAGATAAACTGGCCGAGGTAAAAGAGCAGATCGACAACCTGGCCATAAAAATCCAGGAGTTTCAGAATAAATATGGTACCCTTGATGTGAAGGCCCTGGCCCAGGAGCAAATTACTATATCTGCACAGCTGCGCAGTCAGCTTATCCTAAAGGATGTTGAATTAGAGACCTACCGTGATATATCCAGCATCAACGACCCGGTTGTTCGGCGCCTGGAGGCCGAACGGCGCAATATTTCTCAGCTTTTGAAGGAGATGGAATCCGGCTACAGTCAGTACCTGGGAGTACTGCCGAGCCAGAAGGAGCTGCCCGAGCTGGCCTACCAGTTTGCAGAGATGGAGCGGGAGCTCGACGTGCAGCAGAAGGTGTACACCGCCCTGCGCCAGCAGTATGAAATTGCCAAACTGAATACCGAGGGCGAAGAACCGGTGTTCCAGGTTCTGGAGTTGGCGGAGGCCCCCGATGTAAAGTCCGGCCCCAGCCGTGGGATTCTCTGTATTGTAGTTACCATGGCCGCCTTTTTCCTGTCTATCTTTGCCGCTTTCATACTCAATGCAGTGAAGAATATCAAAAACGATCCCGATCGGATGCGCAAGCTGAGGGGGGATAAGTAGGAATATGGGACCACAGAGCAACCGGTTCAGGTTAAGTATAAGAAAAAAAATCTTGCAAATATGTGCCGCGGTACTGCTTTTATTTTTGGGCTTGGTGTTCGATGTAAACGGGCAGCAGATGAGTAGTGGGCGATCTGGTGCCGCAGGTAATATTCAACTTAATTCAAGTTCCACCCGGATGAATTCTGAAGAGGATGGTTCGGATACTGCTGTGCTCAGCAAACAGGCGGCAGTTGCCTACACAACCGAGGATTACCCGGTAACCCCCGGGGATGTATACCGTCTTACCTATTT
>CAZDFY010000274.1:0-2745 GCA_964504785.1 uncultured Sediminispirochaeta sp.
GTCGTACTTGATTTTTATATTTTAAGATAAACGTTATGAGAAAAATAAACATTCTTCAAAGTGTACTATCGTTTGGCGTTATAGTACTGCTTGGCTCATGTACAAGCATGCAGATTAAAGAATCTCAGTTGGTTTCGGGCAAGAACGCGTCGGTGGTTAGTTCCTTTTTGTCCGGCGATCCTTCGGCGGGGAATACCTTGGTATACCGAAATACAGCGCTTACCCTGCCGGAAAAATGGAGCTTTTTATTGCCTCACCGTAGTGAAAATGAAATGGTGATCGACCAACCAGGAGAGGTAGTATACCGTTTTGTACATCCATCAGAAGAGTTAAGCGGGGTTTGTGTTGTCTTTGCTTCGGATGAAGTTGATGCACGCGTCCCGCGTATTGCACAGTTTTATGCCAAGGTCCTTCCGGAGGACTACCAAATCTATACAAAAGTACAAAGTCGAGTGCAGCAGGGTACTGCAACTATTATTCACGGAGGCACGAAAGAAAGCGGCGTTTCGTTTATTTCTTTACTGGTAGAATATGAGGGATCAACCTATGTGATTGAGGTCACAGGCCCAGACCGGGTCGTATTGGCCCAGGCAGAATCATTATCGTCTCTTTTGCATAGTTTTGCTGTGATAGATAAGGCCGGTTTTAGTATGCGCAACAGTCCTCATAACCGGCTGCAATTTCACAGTTATGCCGGGCAATGGCAGTGGTTTGAAGACCTGCCGAAGGGTGTTTCTTTTTACACTACTATGGATAATAAAAAGATAGTGGCGGCAATCGACAGGTCTCTATCAGAAAACTCCCAATTTCAAGATATGTATCTTTTCTCGCGGGCACAAGAATACAGTGGCAGGCTCTTGATAAACAACCGCCCTACGGACGTTGTACTTTATGCCGGAATGATAAGCCGTACCAGCGGTCGTGTGGCATGTGAAGCTAAAGTGAACGGAATTGCTTATAGAATTGATATACAAGTATATGGAGTAAAAAATATAGATGAACTAATGGCCGTGTACAAATCAGATCATGTGCAACAGCTTTTTGCTAATAATGTGGTATTCAACTAAAGGGCCGTATATGAAGCGAGTTTTTGTAGTATGCATACTGTTTTTTCTGCTGCCGAGTGTAATGTTATTCCCGCAAAATAAGCAGAATGAGCCACAACAAAAAAACAGTAAAAAAGCCAAAATTGCGGTGTTTCGCCCGACAAACTTAGAGGAGCAATCCCGGTTTGACGGGGTGTGTATTGCAATAGAAGAGACCATTGCCCTCAATTTAAAACTTATCGGGAGTTATGAGATAATTGAACCTTCTATGGCGGCTCCGGAGACTGAAGATGCGCTGTTGGCGTATATGCAGGAAAATGCAGTTGATAATGCGGTATATGGCGACCTGTTTATAGACGATTCCGGTGCAATAGCCGTAGAAATATCCGTCTTTGACCGTAAGGAAAAGGGCGTTACCTCTACCGAGAAAGTAAGTGCCGGCAGCTACTTTGATATCTTTGATACCTCAGAAGAACTTGTGACCAAGCTGCTTGGAACTTTCAGCGACCGTCATATCGCCTATGGAAGACTCAAGCTAAGTTCAAACAGTGACTTCGGCAGCTACACAGTCACATTGAATGGCCAGGAAGTGGGGAGCAATGTGGATGAAATCCCCCGTTTATTGACCGGAAGTTATACACTTATCATTCGCCAGCCCCGCGTTGTGGGTGAGGTAACTGTCACTGAGCAGAGGATACAAATAGAAAAGGGTAAAGCCACAACAGTCAGTTTTACCCTGCCCCTATTGACCGATGAAGAGCGCAGCCTCTTTATGCGACTGGACACTGAAATTATGCGCTGGTGGGGTGTGGATGTAGAGAAGCTGGAGGAGAGACTGCAAGAAGCACTTAGACTCTGCCGGGCAGGCGGAAATTTAGAATCAGTTGGACCGGGCGACAATAAGCAGGAATCAGCCGAATTTGTTCTCATAAGCCCTGCAATCCACCGTCTGGAAGAAAAATATACAGAGCTGCTTGGGATCGTTCATTCGGAACATTCTGGGGCGGACAATCGTAGACATGCACCGGTCCATCCCGAAGAGATGGAAACGGTTATCGGGAAACACCTGCAGCAGAGCTTCTCCGATTTTAATCGCTCTTATACGAGCCTTACAACTACCTATCCAATTGCTGTTATAAATCGGGTTCTGCCAAAATCGCTTGACGAACTTGCCAAAAAAAGACGATGGGCCCGTTTTGAAACGCAAACCGCCGGAGGCACCTTGGGTGTTTTGGGCCTCAATCTGGCGATGGCTAATCACCATATTCAGCTGAGTATCCTTGCAGGGGCAGGGTACTCCAATCAGGTGCTCGGCGCAGCGGTAGCGCGACTCACATGGGCCCTTTTCGACACCCGTTTTACCCCGACACTTTCCGCTTACAGCACTCTTCTGACTAATACAGCTGAACATGCGGTAAACGCCGGGCCTTCATTGGGATTTGAGCTGCGCTTTAATGATGGTAACTCCGCCCTCTATATTGAAAACAATTTTACCGTAAATATTATTCCGATGGAAACCGAATCATTCACATATCTACCTTCTGTGGGGGTAAAGTTTTGAAACGACTCGTGCTTTTGTTACCTTTGTTTTTCGTTTTTTTGGCCTGCGATGTGCAGATGCAAAATCCCTTTTTACCCACCGTCGCGAGGGACTATTTTCCTGAGCTGGAAGGGGGTGGATTGTTTGGAAGCGGGGATG
>CAZDFY010000275.1:0-2710 GCA_964504785.1 uncultured Sediminispirochaeta sp.
CATTTTCAAAACTGTGCTCTCCGGTATGCGGGTGTGGATGTTGATTAATAGGGCGTTTTGCTGTAAATTTACAATAGCAGATCAGGTGAAAAATGCCATGTCTTTTTTGTGTGTGTGATACACAGGGCATTGGTAGTGTAGCATTTTGTGAATAAAGGTGTATAAAAAAATACACTTTTTTGTTTTTAGTCTTTAGATTCTTTTTTCTTATTTTATCTAACTTCCTACTAAAAAACAAATTATTACTCATTTTTGATAACAGTGAAACTTGGTACAAAATTTGCATGTACTACACTAGTGGGTGATAGAGAGTTTGAGAGATATATTTAAGATACAGGATAACGGAGTTACATGAGTTCAATATTAAAAACAGAAAATGTTCAATGGCAAAAAGAAGTTACGACGGAGCTGGTTCGAAAAACAATTCATATGCTGATTGCTTTAGTTCCTCCCCTGGCTGCACTCAACCTAGAGGTTACCCTTATGATGCTGGGCAGTGGTGTTATTTTTTACGCATGGACTGAGATACAGCGACTTGAAGGGCATAAAATAGTTTTTATATCATTTATCACTACTACAGCTTCCCGACGGCGTGATATGAATGGCATGGTCTTCGGTCCGATAACCCTTGCATTGGGGGCGATGATCGCATTGATGCTCTATCCCGAACCAGCGGCAACTCTGGCGATATATGCATTGGCTTTTGGTGATGGGCTTTCCAGTATAGTCGGCAAGAGTATTGGTCGTGTAAAGATCCCGATGACCGGCGGTAAAACCGTCGCCGGCAGCCTGACCTGTTTTTTTGTAATATTTTTTCTTGCCCTGGGGCCTCTACCCAACCCGCTTACTGCGGTAATAGTAGCTTTCATAGGTACTATTCTTGAAGTTATCCCTTCCAAGGATCTTGATAACATTATACTTCCCGTCGGTGTAGGTCTTTTAACATTTTTATTTATGATCTAAGTCTATGAGATAAGTCTATAAGCTAAGGCGCTTTCAATAATCGAATAACCCTATCGAGCAAGCCTCTGCTACTCTAAAACCATAAATAGATAGTGTGGGTGCGGTGGGCAAAGATTACTGTTCCAGTTATCACAAGAAAGAGCCCTGCTATTCCTGCCATACCGGGTGCGAAATAATACACACACTGCATTCCCGCAATGACGAGTAAAATTCCAATCGCATTATACATATAATCTCTATTAGAGTGGAGCCCCGCTGCATAGAGATAATTCAATACTGAAAAAGTGCTTAGTACATAGAAGGCAAGGGAAAAACCAACGGAACCGCCGGCGGAGCACATTAAGGGCAGAGAGAAGCGTGTACAGTCGACGGGCAATGTCACTGAAATAATTGCCGAAAGCATAAAAGCCGCTGCAAGGTAGGTTCCTTGTTTCTGAAATGTAAGACCGGTAGAAAATAAACCTGAAAGAAAAAGACACATCACCGAAAAAAGGCGCCCAAAAAATATAAATTTAGTGAGCGGTGATAGTGAAAAAAGTGAAGTAACATACATCGCCAAAGGAATTGAAAGGACCCTCAAGCTTGAAAGGGCAAACCCCAAGAGTGCAAACTGAAAAAAGAAAACCTCCGGCGAAGGGGTTTTTCTAAAAAAAAGATACAGTCCCAGAAGAGCACCGCCGCCGGCTGCGGCTTGCAGGGCCAATACTGTTATGAGATGCACTGTATTACCCCCAGGAACGATAGTCTGTAAGCGGGTTACAGCGGATAACCCTTTTGAGAAAACAAAAAGAAATAAGATAATTGAAATGTGGATCAACACTATTATCTGGGCTGTGGTTGTTGCACCTATGAGAAATCTTTTTCGTACTTTACGGGTCATGTATGTACTGTACGAATCCTGTACTGAAAAATCAATTAGCTCGGCCGGTCATTTTGATAAAAGATGATATTCAAGTGTGGGAAAATGAAAAACAACTATAGCTAGGGTGATTTTCGTTCGATATAGAAAGGGGAGGACGGATAAATGCTAAAACGATTCATTCTTATTGGAGCGGTCATTTTATTCGCTGCAATGCCCTTAGCCGCGGGAGACGTGGCTACTTTTGTGAATTTGGGGTTTTCTGAAGATTCATCGGTCTTCATGTTTGGTCAATACGGCGTAAATGATGGCGAAGAGCGCCCATATGCGGAAATTTATACGGTGGATGTGTTTAAAAATGCCTTTGTAAATGAGGGTGTAAGCAAGAATGTATTTTCCGATGAAGTTCAACCGGGGCAGGACGGCTCCGGAGCGCTATTTAATCTGCTTCATGAAGTTGCTCCGCTTATAGAAGAGTATTCTATTGACCATTTGCAAACAGGTCGTCTTGTATATGTGCATGTTGATGGAGATAAACCGAAAGAGCGAATAAAGTTCAGGGATTTTATCCGGGGTTCTACTTATGAGCTCACCCTGGTTCAGCAGAACTTCGGCAGCGGTAGTGAGGTAAGCTCTTCCTTTCATATTAACGTGTCCGCAACAAGTAAAAGCGGCAAGACCCATACATATACCCTCGGCTTGCCTGATTATCGACGTGAGGGAGTAATCTCCTACCGTATTCAGGAGGTTTTCTTTTCACCGGCCGAAAGTGGGCTTGTAGTGGTGGTGGAGAAAGAACTGTGGGCGAAGGATGGAAAGGATATTCGCTACATGGTTGAGACTACTTCTTTATTAAACTAAAAACCCCGGACATAAGTGCGGCGGGTG
>CAZDFY010000276.1:0-2681 GCA_964504785.1 uncultured Sediminispirochaeta sp.
TATTATTGAATTACTAATGTTTCTCTGATAGTTACTCCCTTTTTACAAATAAAAAGTCAAAACTTGCACAGGAAGGGTTCGTGTGAACAAAAAAATACTCCTGGTAGAGGATGAAGCACTCATCGCATTGAAGGAATCAAAAGAGCTGCAAAAACACGGATTTGAGGTGAGCACCGTTTACAGCGGTGAAAACGCCGTTGAATCAATGAGCAGCGACCCGGATATCGCGCTCGTTCTGATGGATATCGACCTCGGAGCTGGCATAGACGGGACCGAAGCAGCCCAGCAAATTCTACATACACATAACCTTCCGATTGTTTTTCTTACCAGCCACAGCGAAAAAGAGATAGTCGACAAGGTGAAGGGCATTTCCCGTTACGGCTATGTACTGAAGAACTCCGGCGTATTCGTGCTGGTCGAGTCTATCACTATGGCCTTCGAGCTCTTCGAGGCCCACCAAGCCGCCCGGACCCGCGAACTCAAACAACAGCAGCAGATGGAAGAGTTAGAGGCAATTTATCACAATTCACCCGCCTTGATGGTGCTGGTGAATTCCCACCTCGAAGTACATAAGGCCAACACCAACGACGCCCTCAACGGCAGTCGCATAGGCGCAGCTCTCCGCTGCCTCAACCATCTGAACCATCCCCAGGGCTGCGGCTACGGCCCGGCCTGCCGGCAATGCAGTGTGCGTACCACAGTTCTATCGACTTTCAAAACACAAAAAACCCATAACCGGGTAGAGGCATCAATCCCCGTTCAAAAATCTGAAGAACAAGGCAATGTAAACTTCCTGCTTTCCGCAGTCTATCTTTCGCTGCGCGAGGAGCCCACAGTACTGGTAACTATAGAGGAGAAGATACACAGCCACAGCCGCAACTATCGCAGCCTTTTCAACAGCATCCGCGATGCAATCCTGGTTGCCGATACTCAGCGCAGAATTATCGACTGCAACCCGGCCTTCACGGATTTATTCGGCTATCAGCTCGAAGAAATTCAGGGAAAACCGACGCATGCGGTGTACAGCAGCATGGATGAGTTCGAGCGAATGGGGCAGGCCATAGAAAAGCATGTCGGCAGTCTCTCCGATTTTTTATACACCCTTCGCTATCAAAAGCGGGACGGGAGCGTTTTTCCCGGCGAGACAAACGTGTTTTATCTGCACAATGAGGACGGCGTTGTTATCGGTTTTATCGGTCTTATCAGGGATGTAACCGAGCGCCTGCGGATGGAGGCGGAGTTAAGGGAGCAGGAAGAGAACCTGCGCATCACCCTCAACTCCATTGGCGATGCGGTCTTCTCTACCGATCTCGAAGGGCACATAGTACGGATGAACCCGGTGGCTCAACAGCTGACCGGCTGGGACCTTTCATCCGCGCAGGGCAGCCCGATTGAGGAAGTGTTCCATATCGTCGATGCCCGCAGCGGCAAGAGAATCGACAATCCGGTCACCGATGTAATCAAGAACCAGAGAATTATGGGTCTTTCCAATCATACCAAGCTCATTTCAAAAACCGGACAAGAGTACCACATTGCCGATTCGGCGGCTCCGATCACAACTGAAACGGGAGATATTGAAGGTGCGGTGCTGGTATTTCGGGATATAACCGAAAAGTACCGGCAGGACCAGCGGCTGCGGGAGAGCGAGAAAAAGTACCGCGATCTGGTTGATAATGCACCTATCGGGATATTCCAAACCAATTCTAAAGGACAGGCCCTGCATGCCAACAATGCTATGGCCGAAATGGTCGGCGCCGAATCTCCGGCCGACGCTCTGGCCCGCTTTCAGAATCTGACCGAACAGCTCTACGTAAATCCGCAGCGCCGCACAGAGCTGCTGACACTATTGAAAGCGCAGAAGCACGTGGAAAACTTCGAGTATCAGGCCCGCACCCTGCAGAACGAAACTCGCTGGTTCAGTATGAACGCCCGGGTAAGTCGTGAGTTAGACGACGGAACTCTGATCATCGACGGTTTTGCCTTTGATGTCACCGAACAAAAGCAGGCCCAGGAGAAACTCAGCGCGGCACTAATGGAAATGAACCACCGGGTAAAAAACAATCTGGCGCTGGTGGCATCCCTGATCAGCCTAAAAGAGTCGGCCAGCGAGGATAGTCTCGACCTGAGCGATGTAGTCAATCAAATTCATGCCATCAAGCTGGTGCATGAACGGCTCTACTGCACCGACGACGCAACTCACACCGAGTTGAGTTTATACCTGTCGGAAATTCTACACTCGGTCTTCTCCGCCTGGCCCCATCTGGAGGTTCGGATTGAAATCGACATCGATAAAATCACTGTTCCGAGTTCCACCGCTGTCACTTTGGGTTTGATTACCAACGAAATAGCCACCAATGCCTTGAAGTACGGTTTCGGGCTAAACGACGGGCCGCACAGGTTTACCGCGGCCCTCCACGAGGAGCCGTCCGGCAGCCCGGGGTATCTTTACACGCTCTCCAACAGCGGTCCAGCCTTTCCCCCGGAGATAGACCCTGCCACTGCCGACAGTCTGGGCATGCAGTTGCTCACGATTCTGATCGATCAACTGCAGGGAACCCTTGAGCTGCAAAAAACCCCTTATCCGGTTTTTACCGTTCGCTTTTAACTCCCCAAGCGAAAAAAACGGCCCTGCAAACCCGTAGTGAGGTGGATTTCCCCGCTGCGGTCAAAAATGAGCCCTT
>CAZDFY010000277.1:0-2679 GCA_964504785.1 uncultured Sediminispirochaeta sp.
ACGGCCTCTCCGGCGGGGTCTGGACCAAGGACCAGGACCGCGCCGAGCGGGTAGCCCGCGCCCTGCGCACCGGTACGGTGTGGATCAACGACTTCAACATCTACTTTGTACAGGCTCCCTGGGGTGGATACAAGCAATCCGGCTCCGGCCGTGAGCTAGGGAAACCCGGCCTGGAAGAGTACACCGAAATCAAGCATATCTACCAGAACCACGCCAACGAACCGGTCAACTGGTTCGGGAAGCAGTAGTATTGATTGAAGCGGCTGGGCCGGCATCGGCCGGCCCAGGGCACCCTCTAAAGCGGTAAAAATTGTACAGATGAATTGTACAGATGAATTGTGCGGCTTAGGGTCGAGGAGGCCCTTAGCCTCGCATTGATGAGACCCGGGTGTCGGCGTACAGTGAGTCCCCGATTTTGTAGTTTGAGGTTGATTTTTCGTATCGGGGCTTTATATGTTTAGTATAGTAGTAAATTATGAGAGCTGGAGAGGTGCATGGGTAAAATAAAAGAGGCGGCACGGGAGTTGCCGGTAGTAGCTGAAACAGATGTGCTGGTAGTGGGCGGAGGTCCGGCCGGTCTATCAGCCGCGGTGGCTTCGGCGAGGGAGGGGGTTCAGACCCTCCTGGTAGAGCGCTATGGTTTTTTAGGCGGCAACATTACCCAGGCCATGGTTGAGTCAATTGCCTGGTACCGCCATGAAGCTACAGTTGAAGCCGGTGGAATAGGGGCTGAGTTTGAACGTGAGGCCGAGCAGGTTGGCGGGGCCTATACGGATTCCGAGTCGATCGGCCGGCTTATTGATGCGGATATGTTCAAATACGCCGCCGACGAAATGATTCGAAGGGCCGGTGTTACTCCCCTGCTTCACTGCTGGGTGGTTGATGTTATTAAGGAAGGGGAGGATTTGCGCGGGGTAATAACCGAGAGCAAAGCGGGTCGTCAGGCTATAATAGCGAAAGTAGTTATCGATGCCTCTGGAGATGCCGATGTGGCTGCCCGCTCCGGCGCCCCTTACCACCAGGCGCCGAAGGACAAGCTTATGTCGGCAACAGTCGGCTTTGGAGTAAGCGGGGTGGATGTCTCTGCCTTTCGGGCGCATGTACAGCAGCATCCCGGCCGTATAGGCGACTGGGCAACGGAAACTGCAAAGAAAGAGAATGAACTTTTCAGCGCGTATTTTACCGATGTATTTAACCGTGCCCGTGAAGCCGGCGATATTCCGAAGGATGTGATGCTGGACGGTTATTGGCATGCCTTGACGGATGCGGGGGAAGCCACCGGAATGAACCTTGTGCGAATATTTGGCGTCGATCCTACGGACGTCTGGGATTTAACCCGGGCCGAAATTGAAGGTCGCCGTCAGGTGATGTGGGCTTTGGAAGCGCTGCGCAAGTATCAACCTGGATTTGAAAGGGCGAAACTCCGTACTATCGGCTCTTCCATTGGGACCCGGGAATCGAGAAAAATTGAAGGACAATATAATCTTACCGAAAAGGACGTGATGAACCAGGCCCAATTTGAAGACTCTATAGGTATCTTTCCCGAATTTCTCGATGCCTATGGTGTAGTGCTTATCCCGACCACCGGGCGCTATTTTCAGGTGCCCTACGGTGTCACTCTGCCCTTGAAGGTTGAGAACCTGCTGGTTGCCGGGCGTTCAGTGGCGGGGGACCGGGTGTCACATTCGGCGACCCGCCAAATGATGTGTTGTGCGGTTACCGGCCAGGGGGCAGGAACGGCGGCTGCGGTTTCAGTGAGGGACAAGGTCAAGCCGCGCGAGGTAGATATATCCCGAATACAGAAGAGGTTACAGGAACAGGGTGTAAGAATAAGTTAGAAGTCTAACAAAAATACAGTGTTCTCATAAATTCCCTCTGTCTTTATGTAAGTGGGATGAGTGTTTTTAATTGTATATATATTATAGAATAAAAATGAAACACAAAGGAATATTTATTTTGTTTTGATTGACAGCCTAATGTAAGGTGTGAGATACTTATTTTAGTATTTAGTGTTATAATTTTTAGTTTCGAAATCTTTGGTTGGGGCAGCCGGAAAGAGGGCTGCCGGAAATTACCAGCCGAAGGAAAAGGAGGAGAAAATGTGTAAATTACATGGAAAAGCATTTCTTTTTGTGCTGATTGCATTGCTCGCTTTCAATGCATCACTTTTTGGCGCAGGAGCACAGGAGGAATCAGAAGAGGACGTATTGCGGGTGGCCTTGAACGCCAGCCCGAATACCATTGAACCGGCCACCGGTGATACCCGCCAGGCATCCAACGTCGCCTGGAGCTTGTTTGATTCACTGGTATGGTTGAACGACGACGGTGAAATTGTACCGGCCCTGGCCGAGAGCTGGACGGTGTCTGACGACGGAACGGTGTATACCTTTAACCTGCGTGAGGACGTTCAGTTTCACAACGGCTATGATTTTTCGGCGGATGACGTAATCTTTACCTGGAAACGCGGCCAGGGAAGCGAAATCACCTACCGTGAGGACTTCAAAGCGGTGAAGAACATGGAGAAGGTTGACGAGTACACCGTGAAAATGGAACTGGAACAGCCGAACTCGATGCTGCTGCTGCAGATGAACGAGCACTGGGGCATTCTCTCCAAGAAGTATCACGAGGAAGTTGGAGAAGAGGGATATATGCAGGAACCGGTGGGAACCGGGGCCTTCA
>CAZDFY010000278.1:0-2633 GCA_964504785.1 uncultured Sediminispirochaeta sp.
AAATCGATATTTTCTTCTAAAAACTTGGATAGACGTTTTAGATCTTTCCTGCTGACACAATATGTATAATATACATATATGTCAAGTTAAAATTGCTTAGGGGTCAGAGGTTTACTGTTTACTAATTCCACGCGGAAGCCTTCACAAAAGATAGTTGTCCCAACTCAGGAATTCATTTTGGAAGACTTCGTACTTCCAAAATGAGAATTACCTTAATATCTCTAGCCTTTTGCCCTTCTCTAAGGGGTTGTGAGCATTCTAATTTTGAAGTGAAACTTCAAAATTAGAATTGCTGGTCCCAATTGATCTAATGTAAAAATACTTGTGCATTTCCTCCAACAAGTGTAAAATAAATGTACTTGTTGGAGGAAATATGCTTGAAAAGCTCCCGGAAAAGCTGCTTGAAATAAACGAGACCTTCCGTCTGCATCATCTCTTTCGCGGTTATGCGAACCCAAAGGCAAAGGTAAGAACTCTTGTGCGCAACGGAACCTTGATCGGTCTCAAGCGCGGCTTATATATCCGGGCGGACTGTCTGTATAATCCAAGATGGCGGGCTTGTAGTGCGAATAGATTATACGGACCTTCCTACATCTCATTTCAATACGCCCTAAGGTGGTGGGGGCTTATTCCTGAGTATGTTCAACATATAACCTCAGCCACATTTAGAAGAAATCGAAGCAAGACATTTGAAACCCCCGCGGGCACCTTTTTCTATCGGGACATCCCGCAGCAGGTATACCCTGTTTCAGTCATTATAGAGAACAGCGAACAGCCCCGGTTTTTCATCGCTTCAGCCGAAAAAGCACTGTGCGATCTGTTATATACTACAAGCGGAGTTCGATCGATAAGAGGCATAGAAGAGCTGCTTTTTGAAGATCTTCGCCTGGATTATGAAGGCTTCAACAAATTACACGCAGGAACCCTTTATGCCCTCTCTACTCTATATAGAACGGAAACATTGCATACCCTATCGGACTATGTAAAAAGAAGGTTTTCTGATGAAGTCAACTGATGAAATCGGCGCGCAATTTTTTAATGAAAATCTCGAGCGAAACCAGGGCGACATCGATAAAGCTTTGTCTGAGACCATACAATCAGTTGCCCTTTTAGGGCTCTCTAGAACAGACTTCTTCGCCAAAGCCGCATTTTATGGCGGAACCGCTTTGCGCTTACTCTTTGGTTTGGACAGGTTTTCTGAAGACCTGGATTTTTCATTGGAAAAACCTCAGGATCATTTTCGACTATCCGGGTATTTTACCGCTCTGGGCGATGAATTGGAGTCCTTTGGATTTTCGGTGGAGATGAGCGAGAAGAAAAAGAATATCAATTCACCGATTGAGTCGGCATTTTATAAAGCAGGGGTGCCGGCTTCTATATCAAACAAAATACACCGAAACGCGGTGTGTAAGGTAAAACTGGAAATTGATACAGATCCCCCGGAGGGTGCGGAGTATGAAGTCGCCTATATTGATGAGCCGATCCCTTTTTCCGTGCGTAGTTACTCAGGCCCCTCTTTGCTGGCCGGAAAGCTGGATGCGGTTCTCTCCCGAGGGTGGAAACGGAGAGTAAAAGGCCGCGACTGGTACGATTTCGCTTTCCTGGTACGGAAAAAGGTGCCGGTACGATTAGCGCATTTAGAAGCTCGCCTGCGCCAGAAAAATTTTTACACTCCTCCACGCGGACTTGAGCAGCCGGAGCTTGAGGAAATGTTGCAGAAGCGAATTGAGGAAGTAGATTTCTCTTTCGCTAAAAAAGATGTAGAACCCTTTGTGGACCGTCCCCTTGATCTTGATGTATGGTCCAAAGACTATTTCTACCATGTAGTATCAAACCTCCAATACGAATAAGCGTATTGGGGTCAGAGGTTTACTTTTTTGCCCTTCCGTCTAGCGTGTAGAAAAAAATCATGAACAGAAGTCGCTTACCTGTTGCTTATTCTCTCGGCCTTGATTTAGAAGAGGTCCGAATTTCATCCTATTGCCACTTGTGGCCGACTATATTCCTGGCCGAAAAAAAGCGGATTGAATCGGGGCTTACTAAAACAGGAACTTGTAGAATGCCGGCGGGCATTTCAATTAAACATGTCGGCAGTACCTCCGTTCCGGGGTGTTCGGCAAAGCCGGTAATGGATATGATCGCCTGTTATCAGAGTGCAGAAGACCGGGATACCATTGTGATCGGCCTTATGGACCTTGGGTATCTGTATTTGGGCCAATGCGGTCGGCAGGGTCGGGATTTTTTTGTTTTTAATCGGAGACAGCAGACCCTGTTTCACCTGCACCTTGTTCCGGACGATCACCCCATGCGTCGGGACCTTTTGGATTTTCGCCGACGTTTAATGACTTTTCCCAATGAAAGAGATCGATATTTCCATTTCAAAAAGGATTTAGCGGCAAAATACCCTGGCAACCGAACCCTCTACCGTATGCAGAAGAGCAGGATTTTTTGATAAGACAAAACTCTTATATTATCAGTGACGTATATTGATAACCTCAGATGGACACTACAAAGAGGCAGATACTACTACTAAGCGGGGATGGCATTTTACTCCAGAAGCCAGTCAACTTTTCCGGCTAAATACAGGGGCAGGGATATAAGTGTATAGCTTACTTCGTGGAAGTTATTGTTGC
>CAZDFY010000279.1:0-2628 GCA_964504785.1 uncultured Sediminispirochaeta sp.
TTAATAAGGTTTTTTCATCACTTCCATAATAAAAATTTCTATCTTTAATTTTTGCTTGAGAATACAAACCAAAAGAAAATTCAACCTGTATTTCTTGTGCTGATTTTTCAAGAGCTACTGTAATGCCGATATTTGTAGGAAAAAAACTATTAGTCTCTAAATTAAAGTCTTGTCGTTTTACTTTATCTTCTTCATCCTCTTTATTGTATTCCTCAAACTTAGCTGAAATATCTTCATCATCAACAACGATTAATTCAAATTTCATGGCTGTTGTGTTTTGGTAAACTAATACTTACCAATGTACCTTTTTGTGGAGCAGACTTAATATCCAAACCATAGGTAGGACCTTCCATATTTTTAATTCTCTCTTCAACATTATACAGGCCGATTCTTTGATTTTTCCTTTTTGAAACTTCAATCAATTCTTTTGCGCTTTCTAAAGCTATTCCCTTCCCATCATCTTCCACTTCGATACGTACACACTCTCCGTTTTTTGTTCTAATAACAATCTTTCCACCGGCAGGCATAGGTTCAATTCCATGCACAACTGCGTTCTCAACCAAAGGCTGCAATATAAAGCGCGGCACCAGTAAATCCTCGGTATCGCTTTGAATATCAAATTCCACTTTTAATCTATCTTTAAAACGTAACTTCTGAATTTCAAGATAATGCGTCACAAACTCAATCTCTTTTTTTAATGGGACCCGGCGTGCGTCAACATGAAGCACATCGTTGAACAGACGGGACAAGGCAGTAACCATTTTGCTAATCTCAGGCACACCTCTCGCCCTTGCTACCGAACCGATTGAATTGAAGGTATTATTGAGGAAATGCGGATTTATTTGTGCTTGCAAAGCCGCCCACTCCGCATCTCTCCGGTGCACTTGCTCGGTGTAGATAGTCTCAACTAAAGTATTCAATCTGTCTATCATAGAATTGTACGTCTGTGCTAAATTTCCTATCTCATCATTCGACACTATTGCCGCTTTTGTCTTGGTCGACCCATAGGAGAAACTGTTCATTGTGTGGGAAAGCTGAACAATAGGCCGTATTAAATGTGATGAAAATTTGAGCCAAGCCGCTATTGTCACCACAGCTAATAAAATAAAGGTTGCTAAAGCAAACCACCGAAGGTACACAAGATCTTGAATCAAGCCCTCTACTGGAAATATCATATACAATTCAAGGTCGGTACTTACTACATTTGATTTTACCTTCACAAAATTTTTCAGCCGCTTTTCTTTATTATTTATACTCTCGATAACCCACTGGGGTGAGCGCACCGGACCAACAATACTGTTATTCTTCACATCAAAGAGCAGTAGGTTCATACCGCTATCTGAATCAAACTCACGTATTATTGCATCAATATAATACACTGGGAGAGACAAGGTAGAAAAGCCGATTACCTTACCCGTGTCTAACTCATGGATTCTTCGTGCATGAACAATTGTGTT
Source organism: uncultured Sediminispirochaeta sp. (assembly GCA_964504785.1). Classification (GTDB taxonomy): domain Bacteria; phylum Spirochaetota; class Spirochaetia; order DSM-16054; family Sediminispirochaetaceae; genus DSBN01. Next base: position 1,458 of record CAZDFY010000279.1, read on the forward strand.
CTGTTCCGAATTAAAAATCCATGTATCCGGTTTTGCTCCCTCACTTATTAACGGAAACCACTCGGTAGTGAAAATTTCACTGTATGCATCAAAGCGGGGCACCCCTGTACTATAGACAATTCCATTCTCACCATACACATTCCACCTTGAAATATCAGAACGGGTTTTGGACAATGACTCTATAGCCGTACTCATTGATCTAAAAGGCGCCAATATATCATACTGACTCTCGAAGGAGGGAATTGACAGCACCCTTTGAACCTCTGTATTTGACGCTAAGGCAAGGTTGAGCTGCGCTATCTGTTCAAGGTACATATCAAGATAGGCAACACTTTGTTCTACAAACTGCTCGGCAAGTTGGGTAGCTCTCACCTGAAGAGTTGTTGTGAGGCGGTGGTAAAACGTTACACCAATGATTATATTAGGCAATATGCTTAATGATAAAATAAGCACCAACATCTTAGTTCTAATCGATTTCATCTCGCCTATAATATCATAACTCCATCACAAGCTACAGCTCAGGAAGAATAAACTCATCACCCGTATTATTTATACAATCCTGCAAAAGTTGGTGCAAGTGTGTTCTCTGTTCTAAATACCTGCGCTGAAAAATCATATTATGCAGCTCATAAGGGTCCTCATTCAGATTGTACATACACAGCGGAGCCCCGGGCATACACGCGTATTTCCAGCCGTCCCGTGTAACAATCCCGCGCCATTCACGGTCAATTGAACCGGGATGCATTTTACGCACCAGATGCTGTAAATACACCGTATCAGGCTCCTCCTCGGTTGTAATAGTATCATCCTTTCGCCAATAGTAAGAATAATCATACCCTTGTATATCCTCAGGAACTTGTACCCCACACAAGCCGAGGGTTGTCGGAAGTATGTCAATTCCACTAATTGGAGCATCGACAAAGCCGGACCTATGTTCAAAAAAAGGAACTTCTCCACTTATAATAAAAGGTATTCGTATACTCTCCTCCCAGGGACTGGATTTCTCCCGCATTCCATGAGAACAGTGCATATCTCCGTGGTCGGAAAAGAATACAATAATGGTATCATCGGCCAGCTGTAGTTCGGTTAAAGCGGCTCTTATCCGTCCGACATTTTCATCAAGATTTTCTATTTGCCCGTAATACCCCGATAGATCTACTCGAGCTTCATG
>CAZDFY010000280.1:0-2624 GCA_964504785.1 uncultured Sediminispirochaeta sp.
CAACCTGGATAATTATTACAATGTAGATGGGCAGATAGCTTTTGATGCCATTGTAGAGGATAACATTGCAGCTGGTCCTAATGGCTCGCAGCTTATTCGTCGCACAAGTCATAACAACCACAAGTGGTATGGTGCTTTGTCTACCTACACAAAAGATTTGGGCAACTTGAGTTTAAATGGTTGTGGGGTATGTTGGAGGAATCAGAGTTCTATGATATGGATTCATCCAATAACTATGGATGGATTAGTGGAACTTATATTGCCTTTTCACCTGCTTTCTTTTCCAATTTTACAATCGGTTTTAACCATCAGTACTATAAACCCCTTTCTGAGTGGAAGGTATATGATCTAGGAAAGGGATTCCCTTTTGTCGACCGCTCCAATCCTACCGGTGACAACAAAGATATGATGATGTCGATCCCGTTTTATTGGGTATTTCCAACAGTGGGGTTTGAGGTGTATGGAGAATGGGCAAGAAATGATAATTTTGGTGGCTTGGAGGATCTTTATAATTCGCCTGAACATACCCATGGATTTACACTTGGTTTCAATCAAATACTAAGAGAATGGTCAGCAAATCTTCTGCAGCTGTCTGTAGAGTTTACTTCTTTAGGTCAGGAAAGGACACGTGAAGTAAGGGCCGCAGGGCCTTGGTATCGGCATGGGTGGTCTGGTTGGACTCAGGGGTATACCTATAAGGGACAATTACTGGGAGCGGCGATTGGCCCGGGCAGCGACAGCCAATGGATGCAAGTATCTTGGTATCACCCGAAGGGCAGATGGGCTCTGTCGGTGCAAAGAGTAGCCCATGATAAAGATTATTATTATAGCATTGAAGATGAACAGGATGATGTGGATGAATTATCCGAATTTAATATAGGTATAGATTGCCTAAGGTTTATTGATTCATTTAGCGTAAATGTTGAAACTGTATTTATCTATCTCTTAAATAATAATTATGAAGACGACACACATGTGGCGAATTTCCATACAAATATTGGTGTGAAGTATGCATATTAACTGGATTTACTTATGTTAACATATTTTAAGAAACTACTTTTCTTACTTACAAAATCAGAGAAAAAGAAGCTTGTTGTTGTTTTTATCGGCATGCTGATCATGGGAGCTTTTGAAGTGGTTGGTGTTGGTTCGATCATGCCGTTTATCAGTGTAGCAGCGAATCCGATGACAATACATTCTAACAAATATCTTAGTGCTACCTACGAGTATCTTCACTTTAGTTCAGATTCTTCATTTCTCTTTGCATTGGGTATTGCAGTAGTCGGATTTCTTCTGCTAAGTAACGCTTCCAGAGCTTTTGTATCATATATGGTAAAAAGATATGCTGCAATGAGATACCATCATTTTTCTGTACGACTGTTAAAAAGATATGTGTCACAACCATATGTGTTCTTTCTCAATCAAAATAGTTCCGATCTTGTTAAAAATACACTTGGTGAAGTAGGAGTAGTAATAAATAAGGTACTATTGCCTTCACTAGAAATGATAACCAACACGATTGTATGTCTATTTATTATTGGAATGTTAGTTTTTATTGATCCGGTTCTAGCATTACTGGTGGCGATTGTCCTTACAGTATCATATGTACTAATTTACGCAGGGTTTAGGAAAAAACTAAAAAGGCTTGGTATAGAACGGTTAAACGCAAATACCCAGAGATTTAAGTATACTAATGAAGTTCTCAATGGTATTAAGGATGTAAAAATCCTAGGAAGGGAATCAGTTTTTTTAGAACTGTTTAAAGGCCCTTCAAAAAGGTTTTGCAAAAATGATGCATTTAACGATATTATGGGTGATTTGCCTAGATATGTGTTAGAAACTATCGCTTTTGGTGGAATATTGCTAATAACCTTATTTTTAATTAAGGTAAAGGGCGACTTTCAAAGTATTATCCCATTTGTGAGTTTATATGCTTTTGCTGGATACCGCCTAATGCCTGCAATGCAAAAGGTATTCAGGGCTATTACTAAAATTAAGTATAGTATCCCTATTGTAGATTTATTGTATCAGCACATGACTGAATATAAAGAACACCCCCTTCCAGAAAAGGCAACTAAGTACGATAAACTTGCTTTCGAAAACAGAATATATCTAAAAGATATTAAATTCCATTATCCGGAAGCGGATATTTCAGTAATTAAAAATCAATCCCTCACGATTGAGGCTAATACTACAGTAGGTTTAGTGGGGCCGACAGGATGCGGAAAGACTACTTTGATTGATATAATTCTTGGATTACTTGAGCCACAGAACGGGGAAATTTATATTGATACAACAAAGATTACCTCGGATAATATTAGAAATTGGCAGGCGAATCTCGGATATGTGCCCCAGTCAATCTTTCTTACTGATGATTCTATTGCTCGAAATATTGCCTTTGGAGTACCTGCAAACGAAATTGATATGGAAGCTGTGCAAAGAGCTGCAAATGTAGCTAATCTTTCTCAATTTATAGAGACTGAGCTTGAAGAAGGCTACAATACAGTAGTTGGAGAGCGTGGGGTTCGTCTATCAGGTGGTCAGCGGCAGCGTATCGGGATTGCCAGGGCAGTATATCATAACCCCTCAGTCTTGATTCTTGATGAAGCCACCAGTGCACTTGA
>CAZDFY010000281.1:0-2615 GCA_964504785.1 uncultured Sediminispirochaeta sp.
CCTCAAATACCTCAGACCCTTCCGATACAGCTGTCTCCGGCAGCCGGTTGGACAAGCTGTTGCAGGACTACCGAAACCTGAAAAGCAGGCTTGCACAGGCAATGAGGGGCGGCTTAGTAGACGAAGTAAGGGACCTAAGGATAATGCTTGAAGGCTACGAAGAAGCAATACTTGAGGCCGGGGGCACTCAGGCACAAATCGATGCTATAAATAGGCAATTTGAATCCACCGGCTCACGCGGCTCTTCTTCCTCTCAAAAGGGCGTTACCCCAAGCTCCGATGTTTCAAGTTCGGATGTCTCCACTGGTGATCAGGGGAGCAGTGCCGGCAGCATGAGTAGCGAAGATTTTCACAAGTTGGAGCGACAGTTCGAGGTTACGTACAAGCAATATATGGACAGCGTAAAAAAGAACGGCCCCAATGATGAACGCACCCAGGAGCTGTTTCAAAAATACGTAGAGCTGAAGAAAAAGGTCGATGCCGCCAGGGCGGCGGGGGAGTAAAAAAATAATGGTAAAGACGTTTTTGAAAAACGTTTTTTTATTCTCTATTGTTGTTTTTCTCATAACCGCGTGTTCCGAAACCGGACAGAATCCTGATTATGATCAGACTTTTCAATTTTCAGTAGATTTTGACAGTACACAATGTAAAGTAACGCTTCTATCAAGTGAAAAATCTCAGCAACTTGAGCCGCAAAAGGAATATGAACTCCCGGCGTACGAAATTGTCAATTTTGAAGTAGATCCGAAAACCGGGTATTATTTCCATTCCTGGGAGGGGATTTCATGGGACAATACAGGAAAAACGGAAATTGTGATTGATCAGGATTATCAGATTGAAGTAGCAATGCAGGAACTTCCGGAAAAGGGTAATCTGCTTATGCTGTATTTTGCAACGGATAATAATTTAAGTGATACAGCCGCATGGGACATTAGGCGAATGGAGCAGGATTACTATGCACTCACACCAGAACAGCGGGCCGGCCTTACTGTTCTGGTTCTTTTTGATATGGCCAGTGGGCCTACAAAGCTTTTTGAATTAGGTCCTTATAACTATGGGTATGGAGATACCGTTAATTCTCCTGAACTCAATGGCTGGTTTGAGGCCGGAGACGATCTTGAAACAGATACGCCGGAAACACTGGAACACTTCCTCAAATATGCCTACGAAAATTACAATGATTATACAAGTAGAACTCTTATTTTGTCCGGGCATGGGAACGGCTATAATGGGATATCGGCACGAGCGATTGCCTACGATAATGAGTCGTCATACCCCGATATGTCGATTGAAGATTTTCAATCTGCTCTGAACAACGCAGGGGTGAGTAAGACAAATCTCGATATAATCGGCTATAGTATGTGCCGTTCGGGCGGATTTGAGGTGTATTATGAGTTGAGAGACCTTACCAGCTATTTTATTGCCAGCCCGAACATCCAATACGGTTTCTGGACAGGACGGGATTTTCTTCTACCGTTTGTGGAGAATACTCTCCCGGCTGATATTGCAGTCGAGGTAGCACAAACCTCTGAGAATAGATCTAAATATATTACTAATCCCAATGCCTTGTCGGTGGTAGCCACCGCCGGGGCGGAAGAGTGTAAGGATGCCGTTGATGCCCTGGCTGTTGAGCTTTCCTCATATGCAGTTTCTGAGGTTGAAAGCTATTTTACCCAAGCGGCACAAAGTGAAGATGTGGCAAAGTGGTCTTATAATCTGGGGCTCATCTGCGAAAATCTAATCGATGACGGGATTGCAGCTGACCAGGCCCAGAATGTGCTGGATCTCTATGAACCGAATGTCCTGTATGCATGGAACTCTGCCGATGGTAAAAGCTATTCAGGGCCACACCTGAACGATGCTTTAACGATCTCTTTTCCTGAGCCGGATAATGAAGACGGCGAGGATATAAAGGAAATTTACAGACAGATCGAGAATGACCTCAATTGCCCGGATCTTGATTTTTCGGCTGTTGATTCCGACGGGGTAGTGGAAGGCTGGGTCGAAATGTTGAACTATTTTTATTCAGATACATACGAGTACTAGCATGAAAAAGAACACATATCAAAGAACTGTAGTGCTCTTTCTTATTTTCATTATACTGTCCGGATGTGAAAATCTGCAGCAAGATGCCAGCGGCCCGGACCTGTCGCAGTATGATTTTGACCGCTATTTTCTGTTTGAGAACTTTGTACGCACATCTTGCGGGGCGAGCCCGATGAGCGAGTATGAAATGCACACTGAAATTCAGGAGGCGGATGGGAAAGCCCTCGGCATAAATTATCATGTAGGCGACCAGCTGGAAATTGAGGGTGTTGAGTCTCTTTATACGTTCTTATATGGAAAAGGTGGTGTTCCAATGCTTACCGGAATGCGTACCAGCCTAAATACCTTGTTGGATGTCGAATATTATAATGATACTGATTATTGGCTTTATTACGGGGAAGAATACTATAACCGGATATCTGAAACCTCCTTTTGTGCAATTAAGATAGGCCGGGAAGATACCTCTGAAGAAGATCAAATAGAAGTGAAGCTATCAACTGCTTTTAAAGAGCTGCCGGAAGCGAAATTAATGCTTACCGCGGTTGTGATCGAGAATGAACTTGCGCCAA
>CAZDFY010000282.1:0-2612 GCA_964504785.1 uncultured Sediminispirochaeta sp.
GCCGATTCGGGGTTCTCCGGGGGAGTGTAGCCTCCGGTGTTGCTCTGTTCGCCCCCGCCGACCTGGATTCCCTGGCCGAGGAGGTTTGAAAACTGGACCACACCATTATCGACGGTAATTGTGTGTCCGTCGTACTCAAAACTTGTTCCCCTCACTGCAGCGGTAGAGACGGGGCTTCGAAGCTCAAAATTATTTCTAAGACCTTCGCTCGACTTTACCTCGGCTTTTATCTTCCCCACTTTTAAGTGGAGTTTGGTATCGATTGTGCCTTCCTTTTCCACAAGCTCTTCCAGCTCCATTCTGGTAAGCGCATCTACCTCAACAATGGACTCACCCAACGAGAGAATAGCCTTAGAGTTAAAGCCGGTGGATATGTAGGTTCCGAGGGATATTTCCATACCGCTGCGGGCCTTTTTCCAAGTGCCCCCCGGGACCTTTACTTCTACCTTTCCCTTGAGCTCATCAACCACCGCGCTAATTGAATAAATCGGCGACAGGGCCGTCAGAAAAAACATGAGAAAAATTATTCCTATGGATATACTGCGTCTCATTTTAGACTCCTATCAATAACTAAAAGACACGTGGGCTTGGATAGCCGAACGCACTGGTGAATCTCCTTTTACAAGTGGAGCATCATCACCATCATCGTTGGGAAAGAACAGTCCCCCGGTAATTGAAACCCCCAAATCAGAGAAGGGGCGGTACCTCACTTTGAGGTCTACTTCGGTGCCGAGGTATTTTTCGCTGGAACCGGGTTTCAGGGTCTCATTGGAAATAATGCCGCCGGTACTGCGAAAAAAACTCACCCCCAAAAGCTCCACTTGAATACTCTCCAGGCTTTTCTTATCGGAAAAACCAAAGGGCTTCATAGAATAAGATAACCTGCCAAGGGTGATATTTCCAATTTGCGGAGAAAAAACCAGTCCAAAAGAGGGCGAATCGGAGAGGGGCATAAAAGAAGAGCTTGTTCCGTTAAAATCAGGGCCGCCGTACAGATAGGTGTAATAGTCCTTCTCCTTGTCCCCGGAGGAATAAAGCCCGCCGAGGCGCACTCGACTAAAAAGCAGCTCTTTGTTGTAGTACCGCAGTTCTCCCCCCGCCAGATACCCCAGCACATCGAAATTTCCCCGGCCGGTGTTGAGGAAGAAATACACATCATGATACAGAGAGGGGATGGACCTGCCCTGTACACCTATGCCGAAGTACTCCGTGTCGAGCTCATCGTCATCCTTGTCCTCATAAAAATCCTGTCGAAAATCCTTCTGTACTACCGCTGAAAAAAGAAGGTTCTGTTTGAAGGCAAGGGAGGGAAAACTAACATTGAGCGTTCCAATAAGCTTTTCAGGAGACAACTCATATCCATCGTCAGCGAGCCCACTGTGGTCGCTATAATCGCTGTTCGTAACAATGATCGAGGAACTGGGCATGAAGGTAAGTCCGGTATATCCCGTGCCGGCGGATAAGCTCATAAAGGGCAGTTCGAATCCCATCTGTACTCCATCCAGGGTGTGGTTAAAGACATAACCGGAAAACTCCTTTACTCGGAACCTACCGAGGGTGAAATGCAGCAGCGACTTTCGTCCATTTTGCTCCGCCTGCTTATCAAACAACACCTGTTTTTTCAACCACCCGTAGTCCACATCAGCATACACGGGCCGGTCCTCGTTATAGGTATAGGACCCTTTGGCCTTGAAGGTCAGGCTTTCGGAAATATATATGGCTGCTCTTAAGCCGGCGTTTAGTTCCTGGTTATAATCGGCATCGGGGGTGACGGAGAGTGTGCCCATATAATCAACAGAGCCGCCCCAATCAAACACTGTCTCAGAATAGGCCGCGGGGACTGTCACAAGGAGCACTACTGCAAGTAAAATAAACCACGGTCCGTGGGGTCGATGTATCATAAGTTTTCTCCTCTCTGCTCAAGGGCCCGGCCGAGGATGCGCATAACCTCATTCCCGGAGATAGTCCGCCCGGCTGCGCTGTTTCCTCTTACCAAATTTCGAAACGCAAGCTCCCGCGCCGCATACCGTGGGCCGGGGAATATCGAGTACATAATACCGCCTTTCATGTTAAAGGCCTTCATCAACAGGTAAGAATACTCTCCCAAAGTAATGACCCCATCCGGCGATGGAGGAGCTAAATCCCACTTCTGCGCGTTTAGGACCTCTATCGCCCTCCCAGGGGCAGCATCTTCAGGCACTTCTCCAACTGCCGAGAGAACCATATAGGCCGAGAGGGCAAAGCTTGCCTCTTCCTGTTCAAGAAGCTGATCGATAATTTCATTTGACTGGGCTGAAAGAAGGGGAAGAGAAAGAAAGACAAAAATCACCGACAAGAAAATTGAAAAAAAGCGTTTATCCATGTACGTCTCCATTGTGAATTCCCTATTTAACTACTATAGTGCGACGGGTTTTAAATTTCAACAAATTGTTAGTATTGGCGGATCTATGCGTGGGAAAACCCTTAGTTTACTTTTTAGGCCCTGTGGGCCCGGTGCATGCGGGCCTGGTGCTCTGTTCATACCTCCCCCTCATATGTTAGTATTACCGCATATACATATAAAGGAACTACATGAAATTTACAGAAATAAACTTCTCAGAAAAAGTACTTGA
>CAZDFY010000283.1:0-2600 GCA_964504785.1 uncultured Sediminispirochaeta sp.
CATTGCGGTTGGTTTTCTTACCTGCCGGAACTCCGTACAGCACACCCGGGAAGATCAGCCCTTTGTGCAGCGGCGGGAGGTCAGCCCGGCGGAGGCGCATCTTGCCCTGGATTTGGCACTGGAGAAGCAGCATGCCGAATATGTGTGGGGCGGCAACGGCCCGGAGGTGTTCGACTGTTCCGGTTTGATTGTGTGGGCTTACCATCAGGCTTTCGGCCGGCTCAAAGTGTGTGTGGAGTGAATACAGCACCTAACGTTCACTTGAGTTTCCTGGTGCTGTCCTTATATAGCCTCCTCTCTTTATCCTTGCACGCTCTCTATTTGCTTGTAGTGCTTGTTTTAGAATATTTTAGTTTCACTTTCAGCATTTGGAGGATGATAACTATACAGCTTGATTCCGGCGATTAGATTTCCTTCAAGCTTTTAAGATACCGGATATCCTCTTCATCGGTCCAGCTTTTGTCTGATCGTTGTTCTTTGAGGGTTATAAGATCGTCAACTGAAGCAACCCGGAAGGAGATGTCCTGCAATTCTATTATCCGGGAGTTTTCTTTTAGCCTCATAATAGGTATTCCAAGTTCGAATAGGATATCGATCTGAGATGCTATGTCGACAGAATTCATTTGGACTTCAGAATGCTGCGGTACAGAGTACAGTGATACAAAGCTGATCGAACCCGATTTTGTTCGTTCTACCCATCGTTCGGCGTGTTCCCCATTTAACGCTAGGGTGATGGCGTTCTCTTTTAACTTAGTTATAAGGTAGTATGAATTTTTGTACATGAGCGGGATGATTTTATCTAAGTCGAGGGTTTTTGCGGCGATATCAATATCATGGGTAACCCTGGGGCTGTTGTAGAGTCGCAGGGCAACTCCACCTACAACCACAAAATCGATATTGTGCTCGATAAATAATTTAAGAATTTCTTTGTGCGTCATCTTTTCGCTTTCGTCTGAAGGACTCAATTATATATATACGTCCGTACTCAGGGTTTAGTTCGAGGATACTACGGGACTCTCTTTCGAGGGACTCCAGCTTTTGCTCCGGACTCTGATGTTTCAGGATGCTGTGTTGTATATCCCGTCCGAGGGGCGCCGCATCGTTTTCCATATGTATATTGTACGCTCCTCGTACCTTTTAGTCAAAGAAAGAAGCGGTGCTACAGCAATTCGCAATGTGAAAATTTTGTGTAAGATAAGTAATTTATCTTAAAGATGTTGGGGGTATTAGTTGTGCCAACCTGGTAAAGGCCAAGGTGTTTTTCTCGGGAACAACCCGGCCTCTAAATCGTCACTCAAAAATGTAGACTACCTTGAGAAAAAGTATTGGAAAATTACTCAGTCGTTGAGTAAAGTTTAGACTCGCTGATCGAGACAGTACTGTCAAGAGATGTGCTGCAGCTGCAGAGTATAGCCAAGCCGGCGCTTCTTCGGCACTTGTTTATGCTGGCCACCGCCTATCCAGCGCAGATCCGCTCCTATAACAAGATGCTCGGGCAGCTGACCGATGCCGGCAACACCACAACCCTTGCCCATTATGTACGCCTGTTACATACGGCATTTCTACTTTCAGGGCTTGAGCTGTTCAAAATTGGCCAGAGGCCTAAACGCGGCAGTAGTCCTAAACTGGTCCTGTGGAACAATGCTCTATCGAACGCCGTATCGGGTAAGGGATTTGAAAATGCGAAAAGTGATTCCGAAGAGTGGGGGCGCTTAGTCGACAATGCGGTCGGCTCCGCCCTGCTCAACCAACTGCAGGGTGCCCCGTACGAGCTCTACCCGGATGCCAAGCCGTGTATCATCGGGGGCAGCGGTATGCCGCTGGAAGAGTTCTTTCGCACCCCACTGGCTGATTTGTTCGGCCCTGCTAATTGAACGGATTGACGAGTTCTATGTCAGTTTTTTCGAAGTCTTTAGTGTTTCGAGTTGCCAGCTTACAATTCCCGGCACGGCAGATTGCCGCGATTTGGGCATCCGGCATTGAAATCGGCCGCCCACTCTTTTCGCGCCGGATCACTATATCGGCATATTCTACCGCCGCCGCCTCATCGAAAGAGAATATCCGTCCATTAAAATCTTCTTCAAACATTGCACGGGCCGCTTCCAACAGCTGGTGCTTTCTTCTACCTTCGCTCAAGGCGGCGATACCATAGAGAATTTCGGCCACCGTGACCGATGTTATTCCAAGAATCTGTGGTTCGACAGAGTCCATCCATTCTATTACCCGAGTGCTCGGATTAGGCCGCATGAGTTCTGATAGAATATTGGTGTCTACCAGTGTCATTACACTATCTCCGGCTTGCGCGGGTCCTGTTTTCTGTTCTGTTCAGGCAAGCTGATGCCGCCGGCTTCTTTGAACCGCCTGTGTATGCGTCTCCCTATTCCCCCGGCGGTTTCGGTTTTCTGAACAGCGTCTTGAAGGATAAGCCGTACCTCTTCCTCCATTGATCGGTTGTGAGAAGCTGCTTGCACTCTCAGACGTTGTTTTACCGAGTCGTCGAGATTACGTATGGTTATAGTTGCCATGGTACACTCCTTGTGATTGCAATGCAGTCGTTGCTTACAAATTATGAGATATCATTTATATTGTCAAGTTAACTT
>CAZDFY010000284.1:0-2587 GCA_964504785.1 uncultured Sediminispirochaeta sp.
ACGAACAATACCGTCCCGCCGCGGTTGCTTTCGTGAATGAAGCTCTGGAGGCTACGGCTGGTGTACTCGGAGAAATCGCCGAGAATCATCAGCCGCCTTCCATAGTTGGAGACCTTCTGAAGGAATTCTCCGGCGATACCGGTCTTGAGATCAAAAAACTCGTGGGAAAGCGATTCTTTATTTATAGCAACAGTCTGAGATGTACTGTTGCCTAGGACATCCAAAAAATCGGAAGTGTTTTTAATGGCAGGGGCTTCCTGAAAGGTACAATGTGAGATGCTTCCTTTGGGGGTTTTAATAGTGACTACTTCCATATTGATTTTTCTCCTGTTCCATATGGATTAGGGGTGAGACGGCATAAGTGTATCTATTTTGGAAGGTTTATACTACCTTTGGAATTGCACAAAGTTGCGTCGACGCAACTTAGGAAAATCTATATATAGTCGATTCTGCTTCACTTGCGCGGCATCCGTTGCCTTCATTCTGTGACAAATTACAAATTGGCGCAAATTGCACATACTATGGCACAAACGGCCATATAAAACTGGCAATAAACCTGTATATTGCGTCCATCAAGATAGCTGAAGGAGAGAAATCAATGGATAAGAAGATTATTTTAGTTACAGGTGCTTCGTCAGGAATGGGGAAGGCAGCGGCCAGAGAATTGGCAGTAAAAGGACACAAGGTCTATGCCCTAGCAAGACGCATAGAAAAAATGGAAGATCTTAAATCTTTAGGTGTTACTCCGCTGGTTCTAGATATCACAAAAGAAGAGCAATGCCGTGAGGTTGTAAACAGGATTCTTGAAAAGGAAGGTCAGATCGATGTGTTGGTAAACAATGCTGGTTACGGACTTTACGGTTCAGTTGAGGATACTCCTCTTTCCGATGCCCGATATCAGTTTGAGGTAAATATTTTTGGTCTAGCTGCGATTACCCAGCTTGTGATTCCCGGTATGCGTGAGCGAAAGTCGGGGCGTATCGTGAATATTTCTTCCATGGGAGGAAAAATACATACCCTCTTTGGAGCCTGGTACCATGCCACGAAATATGCTCTGGAAGGCTGGAGTGATTGTCTCAGGATCGAGTTGAAAGAGTTCGGGATTGATGTAGTGGTCGTGGAGCCCGGTGGGATTCAGACGGAATGGGGCTGGATTGCTATGGAAAATCTGGAGAAGATATCCAGCACAGGACCCTATTCTGAAATCGCACAAAAAGTGATAAAGGGAACCAAAGAACTTCACGAGAAAAATAGTCTTACACCCGTTGATGTTCTGGGGAAAGAAATCGCGAAGGTTTCAACGGAAAAGAAGCCCAAAACAAGATATCTGAAGGGGTTCATGGCTAAGCCGCTGGTTTTCTTAAAGAAAATGCTCAGTGACCGGGCTTTTGATAAGTTGATCTTAAGTCAGTATAAGTGATTGAGGTGTATCAGTTAAGGAAATAGCGCCGCTTTGCCGGAATGTTATGGGCAAGAGCTATGAGTTGGGCCGCAGCCTCTCTATTTAATGGTGCAGAGAAACTCTGTCCAGCTACTCAGGCCATGAAAATGGTGTATAATCTTTTTAAGGGATGCTTTGCGATGATCTATACAAGACGATATCAACTGGATTCGGGGTTTAAGAAAAGGCTGGAAACTCTGGGGATGGATCCGGAATCGGTTCTCCGGGAAGCCGGCCTTTCGGTAGATTTATTGGAAAATAAGAACATCAGTATTGCCTCCCATGGATACTACAATCTGTGGAAGGCTATGACCCAGCTTGTGAAATCAGATGTTCCTTTTCCCTTGATGATGGCAAAGACGGTGAATTTTGATCAGTTTTCTCCACCCCTGATGGCTGCTATCTGCTCGCCGGATTTTCTCACGTGTGCCAGGAGAATAAAGCAGTTCAAGCCCCTGATCGGTCCTATGGTCCTGGAAGTGCAAAAAAAGACCTTTCATGTGACAGTGAGATATGAAAGCTTGGGGGGAGAGCCCGCTCTGGATCCTTTGGTGGTGGCCGGGGAACATGTTTTCTGGACAGAATTGATCAGGAAAGCCACCGGCACCTACGTGACACCCATTGAGATTGTGAGCCGGGAACCCTTGCGAGATAAGGCTTACGATCATTATTTTGGGGTTAAACAGAAACAGGGTACCCGGGATGCCATTACGATGTCTCTGAGAGACGCGATGCTTCCCTTTGTTACGGAAAACGAGGGCCTCTGGGATTTCTTTGAGCCCCAACTCCAAAAGCGGTTGGAAGAACTGGAACAAGACATAACCTTCGCCGGACGGGTGAGAAACATCCTGGTAGAACTCTTACCCTTGGGAGAATCGTCTATCCCTGCGGTAGCGGAAAAACTGAGGGTGAGTCGCCGAACCCTCCAACGGCGATTGACTGATGAGAATACGAGTTATCAGAAGCAATTGAATCATACCCGGGAAATGCTGGCCCGTCACTATCTTTCCCAATCAGACATATCCAGTGCCGAAATATCTTTTCTTCTGGGTTTTGAAGATCCCGGATCATTCTGTCGGGTGTTCCATCTCTGGACAGGGCAGACCCCGGAGGATTTCAGAAGGCTTCAATTGGAGGATTCTCATG
>CAZDFY010000285.1:0-2586 GCA_964504785.1 uncultured Sediminispirochaeta sp.
CGGGTGAAACCTTTTAGGTACTTGTTTGAATTGCTTTTTGTCTGCCGGCATATGCGTACAGACTATATCATAGATCGATGAAAAGGTACGGTGCGCAGAGAGCTTTTATTTGTAAACCCACTAATATGGATCTATTATTCAGTTATGAAAATTTCCCAAAAATTTTCACCAAGGGGACAATATTGCACATATTGTTATGGGAGAGTACGTAAGCTATATCCCCTAGGCAGGTGTTTGGAGAGAAGAGTAATCACCCATAAGTCGGCTCAGCGGAATAGTTGGTATTACCCAAGTAAAGTGTTTAAAGTGGAGTGAACATTAGAGAGTTAGGTTTATCCTCCGGGGGGTGAAAAAATAATTAATTCATCCTTTTGAATAAAATACCTCACACGACCAGACTTACACTGATAGATCTATAAATAGGTATTTCTGATATGTATACTCAATTACTTGTGTAATCCCCTATCCTGTGTTACTGTATCATGCTGTCGTAGTAAAAACATCTTATATTAGAACGTTGACATTCTCCTATTATGTTCCTGTTATCGATCTCATAGAAAGATTAGTGGCCCTTGATTTTGCGTATAAGGAGTATGAAATGAAACGTTTGTATCTAAGGGGAAGGTTGTATCTTCTTTTCACTCTGATAATAGTATCGGCCAGTACCTTTGTGGGCTGTGATCTTATGTTCGGTTCGGAGGACAGTCACTCCTCTTCGGAGGACAGCCACTCCTCTCGCCCCGGCGACATACCAATTCCCGATTCCTCAAGCTATCAATTTCCAAACATAACTACTGCTGTTGAAAAATCAAGAGTTCTTCAGGAGAATCTTACAAACTTCAAACCCTATCTAACAGAAGAGCCTACGGCTGATCCAATTGATACAGTACCGGGTGATTATACTTTTGTTCCACAACATGTAACTCTCATTGATAATGGTGAGATTGTCGAACCAATATATATATTCTATTATATATTCTATATAAGTTCTGCACAACTTAAGAAAATCCGTTACGACAACCCCCTCAAAGACAGCCCGGTCTGTTTGGCAAAAAAAGTCCGCCATCGTAAAATTTTCCAACACCAGATGTCCTACCCTTCAACCTACAGTGAAACACACATCGTAACATCTGGAACGGAGACGACCCATGCAAAAGCCTTTGAGGAAACTTCCGGATGGGGAACATCGGCAACTGTGGGTGCAACAAACGGTTTTGTAAGTGCTGAAGTTACAGCCGAATACTCTGAGGAAGTCAGTCAAACCTTTGAAGAGAGTATTTCTCTCTCTACGTACGAAACTAAGGAGCAGACCTTTTCCACAGCGCCAGATGAAGGGGAGAACCTGTTGTACGCTGTCTGGAACAGAGAACTGGTTTTTCAATATATAGGAGCTGATGGTAGTCCTTGGCAGGCTCTCGGATATGATTTTGAAAAACCCATTCAGTTCACCAATCAGACTGGTAAGGATATGGTTACCATCAATGACCGCTTTTACGGAGAATAATGTTTCATTGAACGTTTGAGCAGTTGTATGATAATAATGAAGATTGTGATGCAGTGGCGACAATTAATATCGATAATGAAAGTGGCATTGTTTTTTCTGAGTACTTTTATATTGCTTGGTAGTTGTGAATTGCAACCAAACTATGAAGTGGTTGAAGCACCACAAGAAATCAGAGAAAAGGCATATACCATTGCTCAGTTTTATATAGGGATGGAGTACGAGTGGGGAGGGCAAACTCATTGGAGTAGTAAAGGTGTTGATTGTTCCGGTTTGATTGTCAACGCATTCAAGGAAGCCCTAGCAGGAACACCGTACAAACTGCCTTATGATGATGCGGCGGTCGTCAACCTTCTTAATTCACATACCGTTCCAGTTCAGGAACCGAAAAAGGGTGATTTAGTTTTTATGGGTGTCGAGGAAATAACGCATGTCGCACTACTTGAAAAAATAGAAAACAATACTGTGTATTTTATAGATGCTTATTCAAACAGCGGTGTAGTGGAATATCGTTCTTATGCACTCACTAATGAAAAAATTAAGCAAATCATGAGGCATGTCGTATGGTACTAAACAAATAGGAAAGGGATTTTGTGCAAACATTTGTACAAAAAAGGGTTTAAGTCCAAGGGCATCTGCTATTCTCTGAAGTATCTTTGCGGAGGGTAACTTACGAGCAATCTCAATTTCCACTATATAATTAGTAGAGTCATCACACATTTCGGATAATTCCTGCTGAGAGTCCCTTCTGCTTGAGCATAAGCAAATACTCGCAACGATCTCATATAAACCAGACTTTCACAGAATTAGAGAAGAGTAGAGTGCTTTTCTTGTTGAGTTTTCCCTTCGGAAAACACTGAGGTTCCCCAGGTATGAAAAAGGCAGCCCGCCTGTCGGCGACCTGCCTTTTTTCGGGCTGGTCTCGGATGCCGCTGCGCAGCATCCATCGACTTCGTGTTTTCCCTTCGGAAAACACTGAGGTTCCCCAGGTATGAAAAAGGCAGCCCGCCTGTCGGCGACCTGCCTTTTTTCGGGCTGGTCTCGGATGCCGCTGCGCAGCATCCATCGACTTCGTGTTTTCCCTT
>CAZDFY010000286.1:0-2585 GCA_964504785.1 uncultured Sediminispirochaeta sp.
TCCGGTATTGCCGTGGCAATTGCCGCCCAGGGCATTCTGGGCGACCTGTTCAACTACTTCGTTATTTTCTTTGACCGCCCCTTCGAACTGGGCGACTTCATTATTTTTGACGACAAGCTGGGCAGCATAGAAAAAATCGGCATAAAAACCACCCGCATCAGGGCTCTTTCGGGGGAACAACTGATTATATCCAACTCGAACCTGGTGAACGCCCGGGTCCACAACTATAAACGAATGGAGCGACGGCGGGTGGTCTTCCGAATCGGGGTAACCTACCAGACCCCGCTGGAAAAACTAAAAGCTATTCCAGATATGATTCGTGGTTTTATAGAATCTATAGAAGACACCCAATTCGACCGTTCCCATTTTCAGGGCTACGGCGACTTTGCCCTCACCTTCGAAACCGTCTACTACGTGCTGACTCCCGATTATGCAAAATATATGGACATACAGCAGGAGATCAACCTGAAGATTTATGAGGCCTTTGAACACGAGGGAATTGAATTTGCCTATCCTACCCAGACTATCTACATCGAAACCCCGGGCAAAGAACCTGAGCCGACCCGAATTGGTTTCCAGAACACCAACGATAAAGGATAAGCATGTTTGAGCGGCACGAATCAGTTGCAGTAATCAAACCGGAAAAACTCGAGCGAATCATCGTGTTCGGAGACATCCACGGCGATCTGCCGGCCCTGCGCAATGGATTGGATCTGCGCAGGCCCGACGATCTGGTAATCTTCCTTGGAGACTACGCCGACCGCGGGCCCTCCGGTATCGAAGTAATTGAAGGAATTCAGGAACTACGCGCTCGGATTCCCAACAAGGTAATTGCCCTCATGGGAAACCACGAGGACTACAGCGAGTACGGGGAGCCCACCTTTATGCCCTGCACGCTGATAGATGAAGCAACCCGCAAGCGCGGCAGCTGGGATGAGTACTTTCCAAGGTTCAAGGAATTTCGTGATCAGCTATTTCTCACAGCACTCCTTCCCGGTTACGCCATGTTCGTTCACGGAGGCATCAACTCAAGCATCTACTCCGAAGACGAGCTGGCCTTTCCGGGCCCAGCCCTGCGGCGTGAGATGTTATGGAACGATCCCTATCCTGAAGAGGGCCTGTACGCCAGTATGCGGGGAGCCGGCTCACTGTTCGGCCCGGATATCACTGAGACGGTACTGCAGCGCCTGGATCTGCGGTATCTGATCCGCAGCCACGAACCCAGAAAAGCAACGCAGGGACCTTACTTTGAACACGAGGGGCGCGTTATTACCACCAGCAGCACCAATGTGTACGACGGCCGGCCGTGTGCGCTGATACTCGAGTTAGAAGACTTACCCGATTCCAATGGTGCGTTTCTTGATTCAACGGTTTTTCTCGATTAGTTTAGTGCAATATCCACATCGCTCCTATTCAACCCGATGATATAATCCTAACACCTAGTGGGAAAATTTCTCTTGGCGGGGAACAGGAGCCCCCGAACCAACTCTCAGTGATTTTAAAACCCATTTTATTAATAGAGAAACCCAAATAAATACAAGGGAATCTCTTTCTTGTTGCCATACAGAATGTCATCTTTAACTAAAAAAGCATTATCAAGTTTTCCTTTAATCTGCTTTTTATCTTTGTTTTTTCCACCAATCTCAAATATGTAATTATTAACAGAAAAATCGCCAACCTCGTTATAATAAATTTTATTGTGAGAGTTTTTTATCATTTTTATAAAAAATATCTCTCTTATTGTCCCTATTTGTGCTGCATATCCTATTTCTTCAATGATAGCGGTATATAAGTCTTGATTATCCAGATACATTTTTTCAGTGGTTTTTAATAAATTACTGCCAGATTTATTCTTGTTTAACAATTCTATCATTCCCGTTTCATATAATATCTTTAAGTAATTTTGTATTGTTTTATTATCTAAACCAATTTTTTTTGAAATACTGTTTATGCTTAACTCACCGGGTGAAATAGTTGCAAGATATGAAATTATTCTCTTAAAATTCGACAAATTCTCTGTCTTCAACTTATAGAAATTTGATATGTCCTCAAATATTACTTTTTCAATTACTCTTAGTATCTTTTGATGATAGGTTGCTTTATCTTCGAGGTAAAAAGGATAATATCCTCCCTGTAGATATTCTTTAAAATACCCTTTAATTTTCTTTATGCTCGATAGTTGTCTTTCAAGTTCGCTTCTATTGTTCAATAGCTCTTCTAAGGTAATTGATTCTGCTTCATAAATATTATTAAAAAGTAGGTACTCGCGAAAAGACATACCATCTATTCTGAACAGTACGCCTCGTCGTGACAGATCATAAGATCCTTTGATTAGATCTATACTCGAACTACCTGAAAATACTATTTTAATATCTGGGTATGAATCATAGGCATTTTTTAGCTCTTGATTCCATTGAGAGTATTTATGTATTTCATCAAAGAAAAAATATCTAACTCCGTAATCCTCATACAACTCATTTATAAAATCAATAATCGTATTTTTTGAAAAATATATATGATCAACAGATACATATATACATTCATCTTTATCTCCAATATTCTCTTTAATATACTGTAACAACAGA
>CAZDFY010000287.1:0-2583 GCA_964504785.1 uncultured Sediminispirochaeta sp.
ATCTATGCCCTGGGTTAAAGCACGCACTTCATATATCCCCGAGAGTAAAGTATCACGCACCACTATGTTAAAAACAGTACAATCAAACTCTAGTGGGAAGGATGTTATATTAGGGACGACCGGTTATACCGGCAGGGAGCTCTATGCATTACAGCATCAGGATAATCAATTTTATATGGTCGGTTCTATGGGCTGCGTCTCAAGTCTCGCACTTGGCATTGCAATCGCCCGACCAAATATACGAGTTATTGCCTTAGATGGAGATGGAGCGATACTCATGCGAATGGGTGCTATGGCTACAAATGGCTATCAACGACCTGCAAACATGGTGCATATTGTTTTAGATAATAGTTGCCATGAATCAACTGGTGGTCAGTATACGGTGAGCCCCTCTGTAGACTTGTGTGCAGTTGCTGCATCATGCGGGTATGAACACATATGGGATATTAACCAACCGGAAGAACTAGAGGCAATACTAACTAAACCGCGAAATGCAGGTTTAACTTTTATTCGGGCGCGCATACTTCCTGGCACCCCAAAAGACCTTCCCCGTCCAACTCAAACTACTCCTGAGCTCGCAGTGAAATTTGCTGCCTTCCTACAAAAGAATTAGGCCCTGCATTAGAAGGGTGAGTAAGAATATGTTACCCCTATAGAAAAACTAGCTATAGGTTCTGAGTCAGAAGAAGGGGAAAAATATTTTAGATACTCAGTATCGTACTCAAGGGTATCATCAAAATCTGAGTCTTGGTTTTCATAATAATCGATATATTCTTGTGGCACCGCGGTTAATTCAAGTTTATTCCAGATGTATCCGAGCTCTATATTCGAATAGATTGAAAGTCCCTTCGATAATTCCTTTACTGCATCTATATTTAAGCTTATTCTTTTCTCTAGGGGTGATTCATCTAGCATTTTTGTGTACAAGCCACCCTGTTCGTATTCAGTATACTGATGCCATGGATTAACCGGCGATTTGCTGCCCGAAACAACAAACTCTAATTCTCCCTTCAAGTCTAAATAGGAAATTTCAGGAATATAGCTAATTAAAAACGCTAAATTGTTCTCACCATACTTATATCCAATATAGTTATCTTCAGGTTTTATGCCTACCTCAGTGCCGTTGGTTAAATAATACGTGGAATCGGGGTAATAAGTGTAGCCGTACGGGTCTCTGTTACGTGTAGGTTCGAACAGATATTTAGTAGCCCCTCCATGATAAAATCCCATTTTACCGAATGTAAAATTATAAGTTCCGCCCATAGACCAGCCTATTTTGTTGGGATTAGAATGGCTATCATCAAAAAACATATGCACATTTAGGTCGTCAAGTATAACCTGTGAGTATATATAGTAATCCGGCCGGGTAAAATCAAAGAAAAGGCCTACTAAGGCGTTTTCATTATCATTCTGTTGCCATGGTTTTCCAGGAGAGGTGTTGATATGTTGAATAAAGTAGGAAGGTAATGGGTTTACAAAATATTCTAGGTCGAAGCTTCTTCCATAATATAGAGCACTATCTTTTAGTCCGAACCTCATGTCCCCAAACTGCAGACCATAATAACGAATATTTGCACCTCTATCTGGAAAACCTTTTTCAAATTCGTCTGTTTTTATTGTTGAGTTTTGATTTAATTGTATCCATTGTGTTTGAAAGAAAAAATGTGTGCTCTCAATATAAAAATTACTAGTAATAGTAGAAATCTCATTGGATGAGATAAACAGGGAATATGGAGATTCTATCATAGACACTGGTGCTAAGCGGCCTATACTAAACTCAAAATTCTCTTTCTTCCAAATAAAACCGCCTTGCTCCAAGAAAAAATATCCGGAATAATAATTGCCTTTGAGAGCAGGGGAGTATTTATTATCAGTGTAGTAAGAAAGGTCAGCAACAAACAGAGCATCATAAAAGTCATGGGTAAGTGCAGTATTTAATACCTGATATTGTTCATCAGTATCTACATGCTGCTCACCGGAAACTGAAAACTCGAATGAAAAACTACGGGTTATGGTTAAGATTGTAAACACTAGTATCAAAAAGTGGTTGAAACGCATTGGAAGTACCTCTTTGTCAGTGATAATATAGACATAAATATAACACCATTTGGAGCATTTGAAAATCATATCTTGAGAGGTAGATGAATAACTATGAACATATATGAACAATCAAGCTTAGCCGTAGGGCTTGTGAAAACTATTATAGTATTGTTACTGGGTATGCTACTCCCTATGCCAAAACTGGCTGCTGAACCGCAGCAGATACACCTCAGCCGTTTGGACGAGGGGCAATATGTGTGCACCTATGAAGAGCACTATTATGATGGAGTTGGGGAAAGCGTGTTTATTTTACAAAAAATATCGAACGGATATTTGGCTGTATGGGAAGGCATAAACGACACTACTGAAGTTTTTGCAGATAAGGAGATGCAGACCAAAAAGATTATGTTTACTGATGGAGATACCAGCCTTACGGTGGAACGGCAAGGACAGCAGTTGCTGGTAAGAGGTATGGATGGGGGTGAGCCTATTGATAAAGAGCTGAAACTAAGCTCGCCCAATTGGTTCCAGCTGCTGCCGCTT
>CAZDFY010000288.1:0-2571 GCA_964504785.1 uncultured Sediminispirochaeta sp.
AATACCAGCTTTAGTCTGGTTGAACGAAGCCAGCTGGAGGCAGCCCTCTCAGAGTTACAACTGGGTCTGTCGGCAGTTTTCGACGAAAAGCAGGCTGCAGAACTGGGAAGGCTTTTGGGAGCCGATGCTTTGGTAATAGGTTCAATCACTCCTTTTGAAGAATATATAAAAATCAATGCCCGAATTTTTTCTGTAGAGGATGGTCGGGTTATTTCAGCGGCGGCGGTCAAAATTGAAACTTCCTCCGAAGTGAAAGATATGTTAAACAATAGTCTCTCCTCAATCAGCGGAGATGTTTCCAAAACATCCTCGCCTTCGAAAAAAACGAAGAACGAACAAACGAAGCTCGTACAAACAATAGACGACTTTCGGGTGGAACTCACCGGTTTACGAAGGGAAGGAACAAAGCTGTGGGCTGATTTTATCGTTACCTACAGAGGAAGAGAACCTGAAGAGTGGATCGGTTTCCATGATGGCCGTATCGTAGATGCCAGAGGTCTTGAATACGATCCAACCAGCGGCGGCACGCTTGAGGTCAGTAGCGGCTGGGGCGGTCTTGACTGTGTTCAGGACGTTCCAATGGTAGGAAAAGTCCCTTTCAATGTGGGAACGGAGCAAATTAAAGAGATTCCTCTTTTAGAAATCACCTTCCGAGATCGAGGAAAGCTCTACTTCAAAAACCTGACAGTTGAATAGATTTGTTGTCGTGTTTTACACGCGGATGCATCGGCTTGTGCACTTAAAGTAAGGACAAAGAGAATGGGAGATTTCAGATTTATGAGCGAAATTCAGCATTCCAGCGGCCGGCCAGGCAGAACGGACTGAATCCCTATGGATATCTCAATTTTGTTTTTTCAAGAGCCCCAGAGATTCATAAATCGACAGCCTGGAGGAACTGCTCCCGTGGAACGTCAAATAAGATTTATTGGAATTGAAAACCTCGAATCAAGCTTAAATTGAAGCTTACCTTTAGGTGTATAAAAAAATAACTTCAAAAAAATAGAAAATTGAGCAATTCTCATGGCATAATAACACAAGCATCTCGTCTTTTTATGTGAGAGTTTCCGCCGGATGAAATAACTGTCCGGAAAAAAATCATTTGACATGGAAAAATATGTTTTCTAAGATTATAAAAGAACCTTCTTCGGGAATTCATCAATTTGAAGCGGACATAAGGAGAAAGATCGCCGGGTTGTTTTCTTTAGATTTTTCCTCTTATTCCCCACTTCAATTTTTTTCGTTTGTATCTCCGAAAGGGGGAACGTCATAATTGCAGTCAGCGTTTAAAGATAAGCTATCAAACCATATCAGGAGACAAATGTGAAAAATTTATTACTGCTTCTGTTTATTTTGCTTATTCCCATTCTGGGGTACTCTCTGTTTTTGACGGTGGTTCAGATTGATTTCACCGCCCAACATATTCAATTTTTCTTTGGAGCCGTTATTATATCCATCATTATTCACTACTACAGGACCCGGAAGAAACCCTCCTTTTTTGCCACCTTTGAGCATGAACTGACTCATAATATCTGGGCTCTTTTTACCTTTAATAAGCCTGCTGGTTTTCATATAAACAATGACGGTACGGGAATGTTCGAGTATTACGGAAAGAGCAATTTTTTGCAGATGTTGGGGCCCTATGTGACTCTGACCATCTCCTACATCCTCATTCCCTTTTACTACATTCTTATTGAACCGGCCCGACCATACTACTTCCTGGTTTTGGGGTTAGCTACCGGCTACCATACCGCCAGCACCATAAAGGAAACCGGTTTTTTTCAGACTGATATCAAACGGCAGGGTTACTTATTTTCTATGGTTTTTATTATAATCGGGAATATCTTCTCTTACGGATTATTACTGGCCTTTGTTATCAATCGGCATACGGGAATGTGGGAATTTTTGAACACCGGATTCATTCAGGCTTGGGAGCTTCTCCAGGTGCTGCGTCCCTGAATAAATATTTTACAGCGGTTGCATTGACGGTTATTCCCAAAAGGCCCCCTGAACTCTTATCGGAGCCCCAGAGAGTATGAAGAGGCCGTCTCCTATGCCCAGGAGGTCTTCAGCACCGTTTTCGTCTAGAATAATTCGGGAGTCCACCGCCGAAGCGGTATGGAAGGCCATTCTTGCGGGGAAGTTTGTCTTGATTAGCCCATCGATCACATCCGCCGAAGGACGTTGTGTTGCCAGAACTAAATGGATGCCCACAACCCGGGCCTTTTGAGCCATGAGGATGATGTTTTTATTGATTGAACCTTCATCCAGCTTTTTTGAGCAGTTCATACCGTTTTTCCTTCTCCTCAACTAGGTTGTACAGTGCGGATAGATTCTTATCATTAGATTCTATGATGGGACACGCAAGGTGTGGGTTTGAGGCGTATCTGTTGAATTCAACCCGTTTGGGGGCAATCAAAACCAGCCAATTCCTCTTTACCTACGACTATGCCCATCTGCGGCGCAAAGGTCGGATGACCGACCAGCAGAAAGAAGAGCGTAGGAGGCGAGAGCGACATTATATCCGAGAGCGCAGGACTATCTCCCAGTCCTTTCAGCACATAGCGGATATGG
>CAZDFY010000289.1:0-2570 GCA_964504785.1 uncultured Sediminispirochaeta sp.
AGACGCACCGCCGGTTACCATGGCCACACGTCCCTCCAGATAACGATCACTCATACATGATCCTCCTGTGTAAAAATAAGTTATACATATAAATGTTATTAAAACTTTTTAATAATAATTAAACTATTTACTTAGATATATAAGATGCCAAATGAGCTTAACGCTACTATACCATACATATAAAAACCTGTAAATACCTACTATATAAACATATAAAAATTTAACATTTTTTCATTCAAATTATATAGATTTATTTTATATATTTTCTCCATTTCTAAAATCATTTTTCTTTATATTTCTAATATTTTCACTTGAAAGGTTTATTCAAATTACATATACTTATTTCATCTTTGTGCACACAAATAATTTTTTGTTGCACCGTAAATTACAATAGGAGGAAGAGAGAAATGAAATCGCTCACAAAAGTTTTTACACTTTTTTTCATTGTTGGAGTGCTTTTTACTGGAATGATTTTCGCCGAGGGTCAGCAAGAGGCCGCACCGGCGGAAAAAAGCGCTGAAAAGAGCAGCGGAGATACCACCCCAATTCAAGACAAAGACCAGGTAGTCGACTTTGTAGAAGTACAGTGGTCGGACATTGCATCCACCACAGCAGCTACCCGCATCGCCCTGGAAGCTGCAGGATATGAAACGAACAGCAATATCGTATCCGTACCAATAGCCTTTCAGTCCCTCGAAACAGGAGATGTCGATATCTTTCTCGGCGACTGGGAACCTTCCATGAGCTCCTACACAAAAGAGCTGTTGGCTGAAGGAAAAATAGAAGACCATGCAGTAAACCTCACCGGCGCAAAATACACCTTGGCAGTACCGACCTACGTAGCCGAGGGTGGAGTGAAGAGCTTTAAAGATATTGCCGAATACGGAGAAAAGTTCGACTACAAAATCTACGGCATCGAACCCGGCAACGACGGCAACCTGCTTATTCAGAAAATGATCGACACCGATGCCTTTGGACTTGGAGACTTTGAGCTTGTCGCATCCAGCGAAGCCGGCATGCTGGCCCAGGTACGCGCCATGCGCCCCAAGGAAGAGTGGATCGTGTTCCTCGGCTGGGAACCGCACCCCATGAACACCGTGTTCGACCTTACCTACCTTGAAGACGGGGACGACTACTTCGGCCCCAACTACGGCGCGGCCACCGTGCACACCATCGTCCGACCCGGCTATGCTGAAGAAAACCCCAACCTTGGTAAGTTTTTCAGCAACCTCGAGTTCACCCTTGCAATGGAAAACAAAATTATGAAGGACATCGCCGACGGAATGAAAGCCTGGAATGCCGCTGAAAAGTGGCTTAAAGCAAATCCTTCAATTCTGGAGACATGGTTTGAAGGTATTAAGACTCCCGGTGGAAAAGATGCTCTTCCAGTAGTAAAGCAGAACCTTGGAGTAGAATAGGTACCATAGCCTGTAGAACGCCAAAAAAATGTGCTTGATCAGTGTGTATTACACATAAACCCAAGCCGTTGCAATTAAAAAAACAGGCCGCCCACCGGAACAGTCACGCTGCTGCCGGACAGGCGGCCTTTTTATGCCCTATGTATGCACTATCTTTCAACCAGATGCACGGCAAAACCGGCAATCTCATCCTTCAGGAAGAGCGCCTTCACCCGGCCGTCCCTCTCAACTGCACTCTGATAGTCCAGGGCAAAGCCCTTGCGCTCTAAAAAAGCAGCCCCCCGGGTCACATTGGCAGTACCGATTGCAATGTGCCCGTCGGCCCCGCGCCCCGGCACCTTCATAAGTTCGATCGCACCGCCGACCATCACCGATTTGTCACTCTCCCCCGGTGTCCCAGGAAAAAAGGCAGAAAAAAGGGCCGCAGCCCTCTTAGCCGCCGTTTCATCACCGGTGTTGATGCCTATATGCTGCAGCGAAAAACCGAGCATCGACGCCACCGCTTCCCGGGAAATTCGGGTAATCTCATCAAAGCGCTCCTCGGCAATAAACTCCGGCTTCACCATCCAGCTTCCACCGATAGCCAGGACCTTGGAAAACCCGAGGTACTCCTGCATATTCGCTGTTTTTATTCCTCCGGTGGGAATAAAATGCAGGTTGTTGTAAGGCGCCGACATGGACTTGAGCATCGCAAGCCCTCCCGAGGCCTCCGCCGGAAAAAACTTCAGCACCTCTAAGCCCTTATACAGCCCCTGCTCAATCTGAGTGGGAGAATTCACCCCCGGAGTAACCGGTACCCCCTTCTCCAGACAGTAGTCAACCACCGGTTCGTTAAACCCCGGCGACACAATAAACTTGGCCCCCGCTTTTATCGCCTTTTCCGCCTGCTCCCGGTTAAGCACCGTTCCAGCGCCCACCAGCAGGTCCGGCAATTCCGCAGTAAGCCTTTTAATCGACTCCTCCGCAGCGGCGGTGCGAAAGGTTATCTCGGCCACCGGCAGATCTCCCGCCAACAGGGCCTCACCCAGGGGCAACGCGTGGTGTGGAGTATCTATTTTTACCACCGGCACTATCCCCAAAGAATGTATTCGCTCAAGTACTGGATGCATGATTTTCCCCCTTATATTAATCCTCCCTAATATATCAGTTTTT
>CAZDFY010000290.1:0-2564 GCA_964504785.1 uncultured Sediminispirochaeta sp.
ACCTTTGAGATCTTCATTCCTCTGAATATAATCCCATGTATCCTCGCCATTCCAATCTCTCACCCTTGTATCAGCTCCCACATTTAGTAAAACTTCTAAGATCTCAGGATTAGAAGTTTTGCCTGCAGCTAACATTATTGCTGTCTTATCCATAGTATTCTTCGCATTTACATCAGCTCCTTGTTCAATAAGTAGCTCGATTATTTCTGGGTTTTCATTATATTGTGCTGCTAACATAAGAGGTGTATTAAATAAATCAGCTTTACCAACATATCCCGAGACCTCGTTCACATTTGCGCCATTATCAATTAGAGTTTTTATAATCTCTACATTTTCATTTCTTGCTACCGCTTTCATCAATACCGTTTCACCATACCGATCTCTAACATCAATCACAGCACCATTTTCAATAAGCAGCTGTAATACTTTTGGCTCGTCACTAATCATTCCTGCATGTGCTAAAGGTGTAAGACCATCGTCATCTTTAATGTTCACATCAGCCTCACCTTTTAATAAGCCTTTTAGAACCTCTATACTTCGTTTATTAATGATAGCTATAGATAAAGCTGAAAGGCCATCTTCATTTTGTGCATCAATATCTGCTCCAGATTCTAACAGGCTATTTATTATTTCTGGATTCTCAGTGTTGGCGACTGCCCTCATTAAAGGAGAGAACCCAAACTGATCTCTTGCATTAACACGAGCACCCGCATCGAGAAGAATATCGACAACTTCAGGGTCCTTATTAAACCATGAAGCAAACATTAAGGCAGTCCGGCCATCTTCAGCTCTTGCTTCAAAATTAGCCCCGGATTCAAGAAGCAATTGAACCACTTCAGGGTTATCATTATGTTGTATGGCAAACATCAAAGATGTAAGGCCATCCTCATTACGACGACTAATAACAGCACCATCCTGAATTGCACCTTGAACTTGTTCTAAATTTCCGGTTTTTACTATATCAAAAAAGGACTTATGCTCTTCTTGCTGCACTTTTAGTTGCCGATAAATATCAGAGCCCTTGATGCTTTGATTAGCATAATCAAAAGCAGTTTTGCCCTTATTGTCCTCAATTCTTTTATCAGCGCCTGCATTAAGAAGGAGTTTTAGTATTTCAGTATTTCCACTTTTTGCGGCTTCCATTAGTGCCGTTTTCCCATCCCATTGCTTAATATCGAGTGAGGCTCCTTCTTCTATTAAGTATTTCACCGTTATTACTTTGTCTGATCTAGCCGCTATTATAAGAGGCGTCCAATCTGTTGCGCCGCCACTTGCCTGGGCATCTAACTCTGCTCCTGCATCAATCAGTGTTTTTACTACTTCAGGATTTCTATTTGCTTCTACTGCTCTCATGAGTGGAGTCTCGCCAAAAAGGCTATCTCGTGCATCTAACTCTGCGCCTGCATCAATTAGTGCTCTGATTACTTCAGGTTTCCCATTCTCTTCTGCTGCTATCCATAATGGTGTCTTTCTATGGCTTATACTTTTAGAATTTACATCAGCTCCATTCCTAATTGCAGCTTTAACCTCTTCCTCCGAACCATTTTTCACTAACTCATGTAACTGGTTCTGCTGAGCATGGACTGTGACATGAACAAAAAGTAGTATCCCAAAGATAACAAATACCGGAAACAATCTATATTTCATGTTTAATTCCTCCATCACTTGATAAATTACCTCTACTGTTCTCCGCCAGGAAACGGTTCCCATCTAATCCTAAAATAATAAGGAAGATTCAACGACCAGTTACCTTATTACACGTACAGTTACTTTGTCGTCTGCTGTATCGGGACCTTTCCAATATGGTTCAATCCAAATTAGTTTCTGTGATGTTCCGGGCATCCGATCACCATTACTATCTCTTTGCGAGCCGATCCATTGGTGTCGCCAATGACCACGGACGAGTACTCTATGGGCGAGATTTGATGCTCGATCCATTGGATTCGCAGTTATTCGTCTCTCGTAGTTCCGGCCAATGTACGTGTACCGGTAAATCGTACTATTAGCAACTTCTTTCTCTAATCGTCGTTTCTTCTTTGGATTTGTTATTTGAGATAGCCGTGATTGATAGTCTTTCGGCTGTACAATAACTTGATCTCCAACACTCCCTACATACAGTAAAAAGTTGAATAATGCAGTGAGCACATTGCGTGAGTTCGTTCGATGTTCATCTGTAACAGCATTTAACGATAACTTAGATACTGTTTCTTTCTCCAACTGAGCAAACAGTTCATTGCTATTAACCTCAAGGACCGGTTGGTATGTATAGAGAAAGAATCCTGAATTAGCATAATCTCCATCATCATCAATGAAACCGTACACGATCCGCATCTCTTTCAATCCTCTAATGTAATCAATGCGATCACAAAACAACCATTTAAGTGGCTTTCCATATACCGGGATCGTAGCATCGTGGTAATAGATGACAAACGTATCAGAAGGGAAATGTAATTGATCCATTTTGATTTTAAAATCGGTGTTGAATAGGGCTGTACTTAGTTCCCGTCCAATCTTGAATACCATATTTCCGGTACTCATTTGTCGATATACGGCATAGGTAAGTG
>CAZDFY010000291.1:0-2543 GCA_964504785.1 uncultured Sediminispirochaeta sp.
GGATTACCTTGCACAACTTTGGACGGCCACTCCAAAGGACCTCGTCTGCATGAGGAGCGCAAGCGCCTGTTGTATGTGGCGATGACCCGCGCCAAGGACAATCTGTCTATTCACACTAATACTCATGCAGATGCATTTCCTATAGATATTCCCAATCTACACTATGAAACCATCACTGCTGATTTCGAACCGCCCAACGAAATAGTAATTCAACTGGGACACAGGGATGTGAACCTCGGCTGCTTTGAGCATGCATCAAAGCAGCATCTAATTAAAAACCTCACCGCCGGCGATCGGCTTTATACCGGCGAGCGGGAGAACACCCTCTACACCTCCAACGGCCGGGCAGGACTCTACTTTTCGAAACGCTTCTCTTCAGAAATAGAAGAAAAATGGCTTCACAAAGGATACCGCATCGAGAGCGCGCAGGCCCGCTTCATTCTTGTATGGAAAGACCCGGCCGAAGAGAAAGAGTACCGCATCGTTTTGCCGAGTGTGAGGTTGCGGAAGCAGAGGGATTGATTGATGGTTTTGTTTAGCACTAATTGATATACCACACCGTGAATACGTTCGTGCCCCATAACTCCGTGGTATCGATGAGTTTGCCTCTTTGCAAGATGTTTCTTATATTGACCCGGTGCTTGTCCGTATATATTTATAGTTTTTCCAGGAGGGTCTGTCGTACCAGTTCATAGGCTGTGTGTATATCAAAGCTGACTCCTGGAGACAGCAATCCTTCCATATCTCCAATAAACTCAGGATCTTCACATTTTTTTGATAGGTTTATTAAGTACTCATTTTTTGTAGGGAGATGATCGGTAACAAAACTCATGTACTCCGTATATGAATCAATTATTTTTTTATCATCGTACTGTTGGGAATTAAGGATCGTAAAAAGATCGAAAAGATCTCGGCCTTTCTTTCTCTGATACAAAGCTCGTAATTTTGTTCCAGCCAGCTCTTCGATGGTATAGGTAGTCAATGATGAACTTCCTGAGAACCAACCGTTTTCCATAGAAAAAGATTTATCTGTGTAACCTAAAACAGTAAAGTGTTCCCGTGTATTTATTTCAACTTTCAACTTCATATTGCTTACTGGCGGTATCTCAGAATCGAAAGAAAAGCGAAGAGTATTATTATGCTTTGCCTGACGAACATTAGGAATGCCGAGAAATGAAAGCGCTTCCCGAATTCCATCGATTATGGGCTTTATAGGTCCTGCATGTATTTGAACAAGATCAATATCTTCAGAATACCGTAGTTGAGGACTGAAAAAGAGCTTACCGAGGGCCGTCCCGCCTCGAAAGGCTAATGATTTCTTAAGTAAAGGATGGCTGTATATTTCTATGACCGCCCTACCAATTACCAAATCCTGTTCCACCTGTGCATCGGTAATCCAGGATACTTGATTACGCCATTGTTGTATGTATCTTCGAGGTATCAAAAAGTCTCCTCCAGATATAGATTTTTAATGATCTTCCATTTTTGATCATAATTTCCCTGCTTAGGATGTAGCGTAGATAGTCTTGTATAGGCCGGCTGCTTTTGCTCTATAAACCGCTCTAAAGGTATAGCAATTTCGTTCAATTGGAGTTCACGATCCAAAAGATAACCTAAACGCTGAACTGCAGTGGTAAAGGGATACCTCTCCGCAGTCTCCCGAAGTATTTCTAGTTCCATACTCTCACATAATTCTTCGAGTACAGGAAGAGTCCTCGATACTCCTCCTTTGTGTTGATAATATAGAAGATCAAGGGCGGTGAGCTCGGGGGAGGATACCGGAATATACCCCATATCTGTTTTTACCTCTTGAAGATCTCGATTGTCCCATTCCGATTTAACTATAAAGTTAATTACAAGCCTGTTGTTACGAATCGACCTTAAGGCCGGTTTGTGAATACATATATACGCTTCCATCGGTTGTTGGTGGCCGGCGCCCAAGATAGCTGCTGCACTGTACATCCCGATATAATAGCTTCGATCAAGCCACTGCATAAGGTCGTCAATAAAATACGTGACCGGTAATGTTCCTTGTGCAGCATATTCAGGAGGAATTATTATATAAAATCCTTTACGCACCGACACTATTTTTTTCTTCTGAACCGCACGATTTAATGCAAGGCTAAGGGCGTTTTCAGACCCTGGCACCTGACTCCGAAGGTCATCAAGCGAAAATGAGTACCCGCCTTGAGCTCGTATAGAAAATATGTAATCATCTACGGTCTTTACCATTACTAATCGGCTCCTGTTTGCGTATTTTATCATAAATTGATAAAGTACGCAAACTAAAACCTATACCGCTTTGAACAGGAAAGAAAGAAGGTCCCCTCTTACAGCTACCCAGAATCACCGAAACCGGGTAGCATTGGTAACGATCAAACCACCAAAAGGGAGGACTAATGTATTCTTACTATGATCTCTATTGTAACAGCAAAGACCATGGAAATGGCATGTAGTGTTTCCAAAATATCTGTCAGGTGAATACCATCTCTACGTACTCACTTTCCAGCCGGCATCCATCAACTCTTCTATAGTTTCAAAGG
>CAZDFY010000292.1:0-2539 GCA_964504785.1 uncultured Sediminispirochaeta sp.
CAAACCCCTGATAACTATCCGCCTCCGGGTCGACGGGGTTGTCCATGTCGAATGGTGGCGTACAGGATGATAAGGCTATAATCGTTATAATCGAAATTATTATTCCTGCATATCGCATTGTGTGTATCTTGTTATTTTTCATTTCTTCCATCCCCATCTCAAACGATCCTATAAGCTCGGGAGTGCTTACTCTGTTTTCAACAACTTGATATTCGACTCTATTTCGTCTCTGTCCGCCCGGCTAAAAAATAGAATAGAACCGATGGCAATACTCGCTGCCGATATGCCGGCGCCAGCATACATCATCATCGAATAGGTATCGACCTCGCTTCTGTAGTTTTCCGCATCCGCTGTAATCGTGGCAGAATCGTAGGAGGAGTAGGACTCTGAGGCAAGGTAATACATCATCCCTGCTGTTGCAGCTGTCAGCACTGATGTTCCCGTCATAATCCAGCCCCATCTTGTTTTCCGTTTATGTCTTTTCAAAGACTGCTCTAATTGTGCAAGCTTGAACTGCTGGCTATGTTCCATAGGAATTTCTAATGTAGGCAACTCAGTATTAACCTGAACATTGAGGCTTTTCTCGAATGACGGAGAATCATTCGTATAGGTACCTGTTAATCTATTTATTCCTTGAGGCAATTTTATTAAAGCAGATTTGTTCTCTTGATTAATATCTATAACTTCCCCAGGTTTATTCACTCTGATTTCAATGAGGTTGCCTATTTGTTTGTATGTGTAATCATATATTGTCTCGTCGTTTTGTTTTTTTTGGGTATTTTCAATTTTGATAACGAAACTACCATCAGATCTATTAAAATCCGTAATCTTTATTGGAACAATTCCAAAACGAATTAAATCAGGGGCAATTTGAGTGGTATCTCCTGGAGAAATGTTCTGTGTAAGCTTATGTTCTTTGATATATCGCCCTTCTAAGCGAATATTGTACTCTCCCTCCAATAAACTAAACTCAATATTATTCCCAGCATTCCTACTATTATCTGCTTTCTTCCCATTAATATAAACTTCAATATATTCATCCATATTTTGTATTTCAAGTACACCGACTGGAAGTTGTAGTGACGTTGACTCACTTTCTCTAATATCTACCTCCAAAGGTATTGGCTCTTTGTTATATGGATTATCAAAAGCAATAACATGGCGGCCAATCACCACTTCTTCAATACTGTTTTCTGGTGTTAGTCGCTCAGTAATTTTCTCTCCATCAAGATAGAGATCAATACTATCCGGTGGTGTTTGATCGAACGCAATCACACCTGTACGGTAACTAATATCAGGAGAATAACTAATTTTCTCATCAGCGGTTATTGAAATAATTTCCTGAAAATCATACATTTTTTCATCTTTAATTGTTACGGTATATTCACCGGGCAATAAATACACAGAAGAGTACTTCCACTCCACCGGTTGGCCATTAATCTTTACTTTTGCAGTAGTTGGAATTTCCTCAGAAAATTTAAGCGCTCCCTTTCTTTGTATTTCCGGTGTAAATGAAATCTCTTTATCAGGTATTGCATCTATATCAGAACTGAAATCCTCTATCCATGCATCTTCAATACTTAATTTGTATTCACCAGCTCGTATTGTCCTATCGATTGGAGTTTTTCCCAGCAGGGTATCATCCAGATAGACAGAAAGCCCGTCTATTCCCGGATCAACTTGAAGCTTTGAAGTTCTCCACTTGATATCCAAATCAACTTGATCATATCCACTTGGAGTTTCTCTTGCGGGGTTTACAAAAATCTGCACAGACCCTTCATTGTATTTTGTGGCAATTCTTATTACATGTTTTCCTGCGGAAAGGCTTTCAAACATATATTCATCATGTATAGAGGTATCAACCAGCTCCCCGTCTAAATATACACCCGCACCTTTCACACCATGTCGAATGTTGAGCATGGGCAAGACTTCATCATCTCGCATTTGTACATATCCAGCCACTTCAACCTGTTCTTTCTCTTCTACAACAACCTTTTCTTTATCCTCTATGACAAGATCTCCATTCTTATAAGTTACCTCTTTTCCCGCTTCCACCGCATTTGCCCAACGGTCAAGCATGGGGGCGTTCCCCATAGCAGCCACAAAATCTGATATTTGTGTAACTGCCCCACCTTGTCCTGCCATGGTTAAACCAAAAGAGACACCTTTTGCGACACCTCCAATTGAGTCGAGAATCTTATTTGCTTTTACAGGATCTTTAATTGCATTTACTATTAATCCCTGAACAAAAAACCCGGCAGCTTGTTCTTCGTTGTTCTCAATAAACCTTATTAAAGCTGAGACAAAGGGATCAGCATCCGTGACTCCATCATTTGAGTTTATCGCGCCAACTAAAGGTTTACGGATTACTCGCAAAATAATTGATGTTGCATTAGGCAGTGCTGACACCTGCGCTTGAAAGAAGACGAGCAAAATAAGGATCGACGCTACACATTTCGTATTTACTTTCATAATAACACTCAGATCGCCTTAAAACTTAACAGGACTTTACTGATCTGTCAAACTTTTTTCTTCATAC
>CAZDFY010000293.1:0-2518 GCA_964504785.1 uncultured Sediminispirochaeta sp.
TACCATTTGCTTCCAGCAGTTCCGGAATCATATGTTTCAGTTTGTCGCGAAGCTCTTCAAAGGAATCGGCTTCCGTAACAAGTCCTTTTACATCTTGGCTTTCAGCAACCCAAACTGAGGCTTCTTTGTCCCAAAACGCATGGATCTCATACTCTTTATTTTTCATAAATTACTCTAACCCTTTTGCTGTCTCATAGTATACCACATTCCTCATAGTCACTCTACAAGTTCAGGGCTACGTTTTTCTTGTCCCTGCGTATTCAAGCGATGTTCCTTGTTGTGATTTTAGTAAACAGTAAACCTCTGACCCCTAGGCCAGGGCATTGATAAGATATTGATGTTTGATGCCCATTCTCTCTTCAGGAAAAAACTTATCCATGGAGAGAACAATTTTTTCATAATTGTCTTTTATCTTTTCAAGGTTGCCAAACTCTCTTTCCACAATCTCTTTGCTGTTGAGGGTATAACACACTTGAATATATTTCCGTTCTTTTTGGGTTTCTGCAATAAAATCTACTTCTACATTATTAAGGACGCCAATTTTTACTGTATACCCTTTTGATACGAGATCTTTGTACACAATGTTTTCAAGAACCCCATTCACATCCTGTTCCTTGTATCCAATCAGCCCATGTCGGAGACCAACATCGTTTACAAAAAGCTTATCATAGAACTCCAGTAATTTTTTACCTTTTATATCGTACCTGGGGACTTTGTCTATTAACAATGATGACTCAAGATAAGATATGTAATTCAGTACTGTATCAATTGATACTTTTATCCCTTTTCCCTTAAAGTAATCAGCGATTTTTTTTGCCGTTGTTATATTGCCAATATTATCAAAAACGTATTCCACAATTCTATCTAAAGAGGCCACGTCCCTTACAGAATGCCTTCCAACTACATCCTTATAGAGTACGGTATTGACGATGGAATTGAGATAATTAAAAATTACCTCATCCTCAAATCGCAAGCTGTGAATTCCGGGTAAGCCGCCATACCGAAGAAAATTGGCAAACTCACTCTCTATATCAGTACTGTTTGATTGGGCGCGGCAACGCCTAAACTGGAGAAATTCTTGAAACGTCAATGGATGGATCGGTATTTCCACGTATCTTCCGCTTAAAAGGGTGGCAAGTTCAGTTGAGAGCAGATTGGCATTGGAGCCGGAAATAATAACATCCCCTAATTGATCAGCAGAAAAAGAAGCGACAGCCTTTTCCCACTCCTCGATTTCCTGTATCTCATCCACAAAAATATAGTTGTGGTGCTGCTCTCTGTTAGTATGCTCGGTGCTGGTGTTACTATTGCCTGCAAAATACCTTTTTGCATACTGATATAGGTGGCGATAGTTTTTTATATCGTCAAACTCCAATGATTCTTTGTTAATATAGAGAATATGTGAGGGGGGCGCTCCGTTCTTGATAAGCTCGTCAATGAGCATTTTTAGTATAACACTTTTACCCACCCGACGCATGCCGACAAGTACCTTTACTACCGGAGTATCGATAAAATTCCATATTTTTTTTATGTATCGGTTCCTTGCCACATATTTAGTGGTAGCACAGCAATTCGAAATGTGGAGTGTGCTAAGCACACTCCACATTTCGAATGCTCACAAACCTTTAGAGGAAGAAAAAATGGCTTAAGGTATTGAGGTAATTCGAAATTTGAAAGAGTAAACTCTTTCAAATTTCGAATTCCTGGTGGTAGCACCCATTTGGAAACCTCCGAACCAGTATAACCGCGCCCCTCTATCCTTTTATGGTTTCTTTAGATTATAATCGATTCTTTTCGTTAAATAAACTATTTTTTCGACTATAAACGAAATTACACGATAAAGTAAACCGTAAACCTCTGACCCCTTGTAAGCTTTGGTATGAGGTTCGACAAAAAGGCAGCCATAAGCAGTTTAAGCACCCTTCTAAATCGGGTAATGCAGCATGTATAAGTATTTAGTGGTCTTTGAAAAGACGAATACAGGTTATAGCGCTTTTGTTCCGAATTTGCCAGGATGCATTGCAACGGGCCCTGACAGGCCCTCTACTGAACATTCTATATATGAGACTATTAAGCTCCACATCAGGGGACTAAAAGAGGAAAAAGAAGAAATACCCACCGGTACTGCGGAAAGCGAAGTTTTTGTTTTTTCCTCAGACGTGTAATACTACTATGTGCCTGTTTACTCGTCGACTGATGAAATCCTGTAAAGAAACTCCTTTCTCAAGTTTCTCAAGAGGCTCGCTTCTGGCCGCTTTTATACTCTCAACCATACCTTCCGGCTTCATGTTTCCTTTATTATATTCTTCCATCAGATCGCCGGCGAAGGGAAATAGTAAACCTCTGACCTCTATTGGCCTCTATCAAAGTAATGATATAAACTGGGACACGGTTAAATCCGCCTCACGAATAATGGAGCGCAAGGTACCGCGATCCAATTTCTTATGTTCCGGTACTACCAGCTGAGCAAAAGGCTCATTTCTACGCAAAATGATATGACTGCCCTTTTGGCGTTTCA
>CAZDFY010000294.1:0-2503 GCA_964504785.1 uncultured Sediminispirochaeta sp.
TGATATAAGGCTCCTGAAGATAATTGTAGGAGCCAATCTGCATTGCGCTTGTTACCTGTTTGGTTGCCCTGTAGATTTTACCGTCTTGTTGAAAAAGGACCGTAGGAGCGGCGGGGGTTTTCAAAAGGAAGTCAACATAGTAGGCAACTTCCTGAATTTTATGGGAAGGGGCTTCGTTAACAGGTATCTCTTTGACCAACCAAGAAGAACCGTCCTCATCTATGGCTCCGGTGTACCCCCTGACCTTGGCAAAGAACGGGGTAAGCTTGTCATCTCCAAGATTGGAAAGTTTTAGGTTCTGCATCTTGTCTATGAGTTCGATTATGTCCATATCAAGATAAAAATAGTCTCTAATCTCTTGATCAATAACCGTATCAGCAATGTTCATATTTGTATATTTATCAGACATAAAATCTCTCCGCTTCTTTAGGTAGTGCATATTTTTCTGTAATTTCCCCATTCTCTATGAGTAAATAGGGAGCTTTCGTTTGAAGATTTGTATAAATAATGATGTGATTTTTAATACCAATGATATCGCGCCAAATTCCTGTCAGGTTACCAGTTTGCCACATGGGATTGTGTCCTACAATAAAGGGTGTGTCAGTTGGAAGGTGCAGTTTTTCCAGCATAGCTTTAATATCACGCTCATCGTACTCCTTCAGACTTGGAGTACCTCGGAATTCATGCAGCCGATTCCACATAAGTTGACGGTAATAGTCGGGATTATCTTCAATATCTATGAGTTCCTGTCGCGAGCAGCCGTGCCGAACAGGACCGGCATGGGTAATGACATACCCTTGCCCAATAATGAACATAGGCAGGGCCTCGAAGAATTCTTCAATAGCCTCTACAAACTCTTCACCCCAGGTTTCTTCAACCTTCAGCCGAAATTCCAGCCCCTGTTTAATAGCGCTCTTGGCAAGGTATTCATCGAAAGTGTCGTGGTTTCCTCGAAGATAGAGTATTTTCTCTTTGTAAGTGTTTATTAGATGGAAGACTTCTTCCATTACCTCTATGGATGAGTCCATCTCTTTCATTTGCCCGGTTTGATCGTTGTGTACTCCGTCACCTACAAGAATGATTCTCAGTTTGTCTTGTTTAAGCAACTCAAGATTTTCTTCATGGTTCACAATCTTTCTCAAGTTATCTACGGCTCCATGAAGATCTCCAATGATAATTGCAGCTTTATTATCCTTTGAAAGATCGATCAGACCTCCAGGATGCCCATAACTGTTAACCAGACGGTTTGGGTGCTTTTTAACAATTGATGTTGCGTTGTTGATTTCAGATAAAGATATTCCCATTTTGTTGTCCTCTCTATGTTAACTTCTATAAGCCATTATTGTTAATTTTGAGTGCAAAATCAACATATTCTTTTGAGGGAGACACCTCTCTGTCTTCTCGATTCAAGCGCACTAACAACAGTTTGGGTATAATATCCAAGAGGCTCTTTGTGTTATCAAAGAAGGCATCTCGAATATTATAGGCATGCTTTGAAATGATACTTTTCTTAACTTCGGTATCATACTCCCCTAATCTAATGATTCGGTCCAATATGGAAAGAATCTGTTCGTTTATTGAGTATTCCTGATCTTTTTTTTCATCTAAAAATTTACCCAGGTTGTGCAGATCGGTTATTGTGATAGGGTAGAGGGAGAATCCGTCATCGGGTTTATGAAAGGTATATTCCACAATACCAAGGATTATTAAAAGAACTTTTTCGTAGATCTGTCCCGGATGCCAGTAGGAGAGAAATTCAAAAGCCTTCTTTACCAATTCCGTATTTGGCCGAATGACCGAAAAAAGAAGTCTTGGATCTCTGTCGGATATGAGTTCATCAACAACCCACTTATTGTTTCCTTCAACGATCTTAAGAAAGAGAAGATAATTCCGTGATGTGATTCCTACATGGCTTAGATATTTTGCAAAGGCCATACTAGATCCTACCTCAATGGGATTACTTATACCAAAGATGCCATTGAGAATAATTTGCTCATTTCGCTGTATTATTTCGCTGTATTCGTTCTCTATATTGCCTTCCATTATTCTCTCTATACTTGTTATGAAAATCCTACCTTATAAGTATCGGTAGAGTAACGCTTAATATGTACCCCAAAATTTAGACCATTTTGTTTAAAAAAGCTATAGTCGAAACAGTAATTCGGAATTTGAAAATTTTCAATTGCGAATGCTTGCTATTGTTATTTCAAGGCTAAAATAAAAGACCTTGCGGCGGATTTTTGATTTCTACGTCCAGGAGCTGCATAATCACGAGATTTTCTTGAAAATAGAAGATCCATCTTCTATACTCGCCTACTCAGGCTGTCGATTTGAAGCCGGAATTTACAGGATAAGGGGGGGTAAGATCTGCTATCTTTCTGGGGGAGAATATGCGCAGTTTTGTAGAGCCTGAACGGAATCAGCTTTTATTATTGACCAATGTAAACATCGAGTCAGTTGCCCCTGTCGGCAGCGCGGTGCGAACGATCGATGAATTGGTAGA
>CAZDFY010000295.1:0-2467 GCA_964504785.1 uncultured Sediminispirochaeta sp.
GTTTCGATGAGCGAGTAGCCTCGCTGCGTGAACCTCTGCTGGTCTTTTTGATACATCCAGATAACAACATGTGTGTCGAGGTAAATCACACGTCTTCTCCTCCGCTCCAATACTCGGACCAATCTAGGCTTACTATTGATTCGGGGTCGTCGTTTAGTATCTGGTGTGGTTCAAGGCGGTCCCACTTGGAGAGAGGAGAATCGGCAACGATCTTGAGTATATGACCTTTTCTTTCTATCTCGACTACTTGACCCTCGTCGATGACCATGTCGAGTATGTGGTAAAGATTTTGCCGGAGCTTTGTGGCTGAGTATCGCATGATAACCTCCTATTCATATCTGATCGTATCACGTACGTGATATATTGTATATACGTACCTAATATGGGGCCGGATTTATTGCAGCTGCTTGATTAGTGGATTCTCAATTGTTAGGCTTTTTATATGGGAACAAAGAGAGAAGAAACGCTATGAGTGTAGAAGCGGGTACCGAACAGTCGGCAGGTGATGAGGCTGCGGAGGTTCAGCAGCACGCGGGCCCTGCCGCCCCGCAGCCATCGCAAAAGAAAAGTCTTACCACCGTTCTCGCTATATTCGCCAGTGTATTCCTGCTTGCCAGCGGATCGGCCCTGCAGACGACGGCGGTATCGCTGCGCGCAGGGATCGAGGGCTTCAGCGAACAGGCTATCGGCATAATCAGTTCCAGCTATTACGGCGGACTACTGGCAGGTTCATTTCTCGCACTCCTGACTATTCGCAACGTAGGCTATGTGCGGACCTTCGCGGCCTTCGCCTCGCTGGCTTCGGCAACCTCCCTGGCCCATGTGCTGGTCATCTCACCCTTTTGGTGGGTAGTATTTCGCCTGCTGCACGGGATGTGTCTGTCTATCGTGCTGGTGGTGGTGGAGAGCTGGCTCAATTCCTCGGCACCGAATAAGAGCCGGGGGCGGATCCTCTCGCTGTACGGTATTGTATTTCTGGCTGCCAATGGTATTGCCCAGCCGCTGTTAGGTGTGTTTTCACCGGCAGATTTCAATCTGTTCGGCATTACCTCCATTCTTATCTCGATCTGCGTGATGCCGATCGGCCTCGGTGATGTCCATGGCAATCCGCAAGTCGGCAGCATCAAGATCCGCATCGTGGGGATGTTCAGAAAATCTCCGCTCGGCTCCACCGGTGTGATCATCAGCGGACTGGTGATCGGGGCCCATCTGACCCTGACGCCCCGCTATGCCCAGACGTTGGAAATGGACCCTGGGGCGATCGGAATCCTGCTGATGGTAGCCTCCTTCGGTACAATTCTACTGCAGATGCCCCTCGGTTGGATTTCCGACCACCGCGACCGCCGTATCGCCCTCATCATCAGTTCGGCTGTCTCGATTGCGGCGATACTCGGCTTTACCCTGGCAGACGGGATGAGTCCTTTCCTGCTCTTGATGGGTTTTTTGATCGGCGGCTTTATGATGCCGCTCTATCCGCTGGCCCTCGCTACCGTAAACGATCAGCTCGCCTCACATGAAATGATAGAGGCGGCCAGCGCCCTGTACGTGTTCTACGGATTGGGCTCGATGCTCGGTCCGCTGCTGGCTTCAATCGCCATGGCGCGCTTCGGACCGGTAGCACTCTACCTGTTTATTGCTCTCAGTCTGGCCCTTTTTCTCGGTTTCGGATTGCTGCGGCTGCACTATATTCCGGAGTTTCTCGTGCGCGGTGCAAAATCGAGTTACCGCACCATTCCCCGCACCACCCTGGTTGCCTATAAGCTGCTGCGCCGCCCAAGGTCTGAACGGGTAAAGGCGGGCCGGCGGTCCGGCCAGAAGAGAAGTGGCGGGAAGACCGGTGAGGCGACCAGTAGCCGGCGGACCGGCGGCGGGAGCCGATCGAAAAAAGCGCCGGCTGAATAAAAGATTCCTACTCCAGCGCTGCACCCGACTTATAAATAGGTACCAGGGTTCAAACCGTTTAATGAATTGACAGGGGAGCTGTCTTTGTTTATTATATTCACATATGATCATAAAATCATATTAAACAAGAAAAGACACCTGAGGGAGTACAAATCAATATGCCGACCGCAGAGAAAAAGCAGATTAGTCTGTTTGAAAAATATCTTACCCTCTGGGTGGCCCTCTGTATTGCAGCGGGCACGCTGATAGGACGCTTTCTCCCGGCAATTCCGGAGTTTCTCAGCACCCTGGAGTACGCCCGGGTTTCCATTCCGGTGGCGGTGCTCATCTGGCTGATGATTTATCCGATGATGCTCAAAGTGGATTTTACCAGCATTGTGAATGCCACCAAGAAACCGAAGGGGCTTACCATTACTACCGTGACCAACTGGCTCATCAAGCCCTTTACCATGTACCTGATTGCCTACTTTTTCCTTAAGGTGCTGTTCGCCCCATTTATCGATAGTTCTCTGGCCAGCGAGTACTTGGCCGGGGCAGTGCTGTTAGGGGCGGCCCCCTGTACCGC
>CAZDFY010000296.1:0-2431 GCA_964504785.1 uncultured Sediminispirochaeta sp.
GAAGCGGAAATCCCGCAGCCGCACGGCGAGGAATTGGAGCGAAGAGCCCGGCCCCTGGCCCTGGTCGGTGCTTCGCACCTGCTCGGGCATGCATCCAGGCCCTGGTCGGTGCTTCGCACCTGCTCGGGCATGTATCCGGGGGAGACGGTTGGATATTCGTTTAAAGCAGCAAGTTCAGCTTATGGATAAAATAGATTTAAAGATCTACCTACATCTGTATCTTTTAGTATCGTAAAATCGTTATCATGAGTTACTACATAATATCTTCTGTTAATTGCCATAGCAGCAATTAGGCAATCCATTTGCATCTTTCGCAATTTCTTCTTATCTCTTACTTTATTGTCTTTTGCCCACTGCATAAGCATATAGTGAGATACTTTCCAATCTTCATTATCGGGAACGGTTGGACCACTGCCTATTAATTGGTGTAACTTTCTCCTCTTGAAATCGGATAGTTTGTAATTACGAGCGCTTTCAACAAGAGAAATAATGTTATGTTCGACCTCAAAACTTTTTATAATAGCCTTATATTGACGCCGTTCGGTCACATTCTTTTTATTCGGAAAAATTACTCGTATCAATAAATTTGAATCTATATATGC
The DNA here is from genome assembly GCA_964504785.1 of uncultured Sediminispirochaeta sp. Taxonomy (GTDB): domain Bacteria; phylum Spirochaetota; class Spirochaetia; order DSM-16054; family Sediminispirochaetaceae; genus DSBN01. The sequence continues at coordinate 603 of CAZDFY010000296.1, forward strand.
TCTCATGTCGTTACTTTTTTTTATTGTGACTTCTCTTCCTGAAGTTCTTTTAACTTTTTCTCAACATCTATCTCATCTTTGAGTATCTTGACAATTGTTCTGTCTATATATTTCTTGTCCACATTATTAAGTTCAGCAATCTTATCAACTATTTCTTTTGGTATACTTATGGTGATTTTTTCTTTTGCTTCACCCATTACTTCTACCTCCTTTGGAACTATTTTCACTGCATTTTATCATTAATGGGAACCAATTGTTACCGGGAGGTAGTTCCCACGCCGTAAACGAACTCGACTTCTACCGCCGACTTATCTTCGTATGTATGAACAATTACTCCGATGTCTCCCCGCGCCGGGGGCGGGGACCTGGGGAGACGCCCGAAATTTCTACAGCAGAAATAAGTAAACCGTAAACCTCTGACCCCTAAGCTTGCTTCGGTCTCGTTGCTCGTAAAAGATGCGTACAGGCCCTGGTCGTTCGCTACGCTCACTGCTCGGGCATGCATCCTGGGGTGACGCCCAGAATTTCTACAGCAGAAATAAGTAACCCGTACACCTCTGACCTCAAGTAAACTAATGTTTAGAACGGCTTGCCTAAACCAGCCTGTTTGCAAAGAGCATTCGCGGTATTTCTTTCTTTTGATCATTGTAAGCACGCACCATCTGTTCCACTGCATCTTTTAGAGAGGCTCTACACTCTTCAAGATCGGAACCTTCCGTGATTACTTCAGGCCATTCAATAAGCTGGCCCATATACCCACCGGAAGGTAACTTGGTGTATTTTGCGGTTAAATTATTTATCATTTTGCCTCCTTCTGGGATTGAAGGTATACTTCGTTAGTGTAACACAGGATTGAAAAACCCGATATATGCAGCCATGAACTATGGGATGCGGCAGTGAGTCGGAAAGGCGGCCCGTCTTGGGGCGGGCGAGGAGTTGCAGCGTAGCACGCGACCTCCCGACAGCCCCCGGGGCTGCCGGGAGGACACAGCAAAAATAAGTAAACCGTAAACCTCTGACCCCTAGAGATGTTTCTATGCAGATACTGCATCTCGAAAGATACTCTGTGCAAATTGAAAATTGTTCTCCCGCAGGTATGCAATTTTCTCCTTGGACATTACCTGTATGGATAGCCGGTAATCGATTTCTTCATCCAAGGCGTATCCGATTTCTCTTACCTTATCGGCAAACTTCCAGTCCGACTCCTTGGCAATAACCAACACATCGATATCCGACTCGTCATGATAGTCTCCTCGGGCCTTGGAGCCGTACACAAGAACTGTGACTACTTCGTCCGGGAACCGTTCTACCAACTCTTGTTTGAACTTTTTAATAATTTGCTCTTCTTTCTCACTAAGACTTCCAAGCATAATTTGTATCCTTATTCACCATTATATTGATGCAACGGCCCGAAGGGAGGAACGCACTGACAGCCATGCAGCCGGCGGCTGTATCGATTGCCGGATGAACACTCCATTACCCGCCCCTGTGAGGGGGCGAAGCGGAAACCCCGCAGGGCCCGCTGCCCCAGCAGGGCGATTGGCAATGAGCCTGCAAGCTGGGGCGTGCAACCGGCAGCTGGTTACTCGCTTTTCTCAGTACTTACCTTTATATCCGGGCCCGAGGAGTTGCAGCGAAGCACCCGACCTCCCGACAGCCCCTGGGGGCTGCCGGGAGGACACAGCAGAAATAAGTAAATGGTAAACCTCTGACCCTACGAAAGTTTCTATACAAGGGGTGTTTTTATGTTCTTTCAGGATCCTTCAAAAGGATCTGAGACGTTTTCAAGTAGTCGTTTTCCATGAATCACGGCGACTATCAGAATACTC
>CAZDFY010000297.1:0-2428 GCA_964504785.1 uncultured Sediminispirochaeta sp.
GCGGATCGGAAATGAAGGTGATAGCGGTAATTCAGGAACCATTAGAAATAGAGCGCATTCTCATGTCTCTTTTGAAACAGGGTCGGCCTCCACCTCAGGTTTTTGCGTAGCAAAATACCAGCTCTACCCCATATAAGGCACTCCTGGATTTGATCCGGCATCTCTGTACTAATTATCCTTTCTCCTGCATCGATCCACGGGTGAAGTGGGTTCTTTTGGTCAGTGCATTCAGGTGATTATGTTTTTTTTGGTCTATTTGTCCGGTTTAAAGGATTTTGAAGACCGACAAGTTGGGTCTGTTCGTTCCAGAGCGACGATTTCGGCCGATTTTGGGCAGAAGATCCCCGTTTTTCCATTTTTTCGCCTTGACGCCTCGGATTACTTTTTCCACTATGATAAAAGTCAAGCGATTTTTTTCTCCTGCTCCATTATTTTTATCGTCCGGTCAAAATGCCGGACTTTTTTATTGTAAAGGTTTATATTTACCTCCCTAAATTGTTCTCCTGTAAGAAGCATTCTTCTCATTATTCCGCATAATTTTCTGATCAATGCGATTCTTCCTCTTCCTGCTCCTCTTCGTTCCTTCACATTCTCATAATATCTGTTGAGGTACGGTGAAGCGAACATTACCTGTACCAGGGACTGGGTAAACAAGGTCCGTGTTGTTTTTCGCGAAGCCCGATTGATATGCCCTGCATGTGAGCTATCACCACTCTCCTTCAGTTTTGTAACAAGTCCAAGGTAGGCGTTCATTTTTCTCGTTGTCTTGAACCTGCGTACATCTCCAACATCGGAAAGGAAGGCCAGTGCCGACAGCGAAGGCCGCGACCATGCACGTTACACAGGAGCGGCCTCCCCCGGGGTTTGATCCGGCCTCGCTGAATTAATAACTCCTTCCTCACATTCGCTGCAGAACGGCGATTTATTCCGGTTTAAAGCTGAAGGTTTCAATTTTTCCTGATTTTTGCCTTGACGCCTCGGAAGAGGGTCGGAACCGTGGTTACATTGACCTTACCGATTGCCGGGATAGAATAAGGTTTGGTTGAGTTAGTATGTCTGCAATATTTATCTTCTGCGTTTTTGGGTATATAATAGAGAACAAGGGTAGAGGTTAGCCATGACAAAAGAAGAAATGAAATTGAAAGCAGAAGAGCTCATCAATCATCTTCCGGAAAATGCTTCTTGGGATGATCTTATGTATAATATTTATGTTCGACAAAAGATCGAAAGAGGCATTTCTGATGCAGATAATGGGCGTACAGTCAGTACTGATGAATTGAGAAACACATTTACTACACACGATGAAAATAAGATGGGCTGATGAATCAGTCAAAGATCTTCAGGATATTCATGCGTTTATCGCAAAAGATTCACTACACTACGCAGATCGTCAGGTCGAGCGCATACTTTCAGCAGAAGAACAGCTCGTTGCATTCCCGAAATCAGGGCGTTCAGTACCTGATTACAAGTCTCCCGATGTTCGCGAACCGATTATAGACAAATACAGAGTTATATATCGCATAAAACTGATATGATTGAAATTCTCACGGTTATTCATGGAGCACGTTTGTTGTAATTCCGCCAATTGATGATAAACGGTTATTCGTGAGTGTTCACTGAAAAAAATTGTACATTTTAAGGTGCAACCATCCAACCGGGACATATATACCATTGGAAAGTTATAAGCAGAAAGTAAGTTATTCTCTTTATATGCAAAACTTTAACTTATACAAAAAAACTGCCCAGGGGGGGATTCGAACCCCCACAGCCGCAAAGCCACTAGACCCTGAAGCTATCTTTTTTACATATTTGTCATTTGGCACATGTATGAGGTGCTCTGATAGTCAAAATCACCGATTTTTCCATATACATCATATAGCTCATGGGAAAATGCGTTACACTTTGTGTCACACTCAAATATTTCGATAATGTTCTCTTTACGTACTAAGAGATCAAATAAAAAGACAAAAGCCTCCTGTCCGTGCTAAACTCCAATCATTAAAGAGAGATCCATATATGAAGTTTCAAAAACTATTAATATTATTTCTCTGCCTTCCATTCCTCTCACAGGCAGAAGGGGTAATACGGGATAAAGCACCAGGAGTGCAAACTGCACCCATGTTAAGGAATATTGAGTTTAAGACCATAGGTGAGAACAAAATGGAAACGACGAACTACATTCATTTTTTCAGCTGGGCGACACGAATCTCCATCGAGCTGCCCGTCGGTTTCGAGGAACAGATCGAAGATCCGGATAGCAACAGCGCAATCTACGCCGACGACCTCGATGAGCCGGGTGCACGAGTCATGACCAAAATGACCGCAGTTCCTAAAGAGTCGACGGAGGCGTACCTCGCCATGGCCGAGGCGTCGGCCGCAGTCGAATCCCGCGACGTAGAGAACCGGGAAGAGATTATGGTCAACGGTG
>CAZDFY010000298.1:0-2425 GCA_964504785.1 uncultured Sediminispirochaeta sp.
TGCAACGACTTTCATGTGCCGAAGCGTACCATCACCGGTGTGAATCGTCAACGGCAGGCAGGGGTGCTGCTGAAGCAGTCCCGACTACTTCAGCATGTGTATCCAGTTTCGATTCTAACCGTGTTTTGGAATCATATCCCCTTCCACATATCTATGTATTAGACTCGAAATGAGGGTTTGATAGGGGATGCCAATTTCACTTGCCTTTTCCTGAATAGCTATGTAATCGTGCTCATAAAGTCGAATAGTTATTCGTTTTGACTTTTTTAGACTTTCTGTGGCAGCTGTGCGAACCCTTTCATGCTCTTTAGAAGAAGGGTCTTCAAGCGATATTTGGTTTTTTTCCAGGGCTTCGAGAATTTCACTTTCCTCTTCTGTATATTTTTCGTTCATATTTCTCTCCCCCTCTCTTGAAAGTGAGGTCTTGAGAAAGATTTCATCTTTCTTTTGCACAAATGGGACAAGATAGATGTACTCATGTACCATCACATAGTAGATTCTCTGGCCCGGATACCGTCCCTGATTCGGATGTTCCGAAATCTTCCATAATGCTCCGTTCGATAGATGAAGGAGTATTTTCTCGAAAGAAATATTACTGGTACAAAGCTTGTGGAACGACGATTTTTACTCTCCGTCGGCGAGTAATCACGCAAAAAGCATACAAAAAACGCCCAATCCGGAAAAGATTTATAGCCTGTGAGAGTGTAGAAAAAAATAATTATGAATCCCACAAGCTTTGTACTACTATACTTTTTTTACAACAAAACTGATATACTTTCCACCAGGAGGCAGTGCGTGTCCAATAATAACAATCGAACGAGAAAATTTATAATACCTTTTTTTCTTTTAATTATACCCCTTGCTCATGGATTTGGAGAGATTTCGGTCCTTATCGATTTTACTGAAATTGAACACGACACGGACCTAAACGGCACCCCCGTTAACAAAGCAACCCTCTCGTATGCGGACTGCCGATACCGTTCCTACCTCCCCGGAGAGTGGAGCATCGTACCTTACGGCAGCGCAGAGACACGGAAGACGATCTCTGTGGGTCAGGCAGCAGTTCACGACGAATCTTGCATGCGTATAAAAGGAGAGGTTGATACAGGCAGCCCCGGCTTTTTCGTTTATCCCCCCTTTCCGCCGGACCTGGATACCGGCAGAATAGAAATAGTTGATTCGGAAAAGGTGATAAAAAAAGAGGACCAATATGAAGGCCGGTTCCGGTTTGAGAATTACGGCATTGTCCATCACGCGGGGCAGATACAGGGCGCGGAAATTACAGTGCGTAATCTTAAAGATCCGGTAAAAATAACGGTGATTATCGAAGACAACCAGGGAAACCGGGCCGGTATTCCTTATGACATTCGGTTCTCAGGCGATGGATTTATCACCTTCGGATGGGAAAACAGCCTGCGGGATTTGTGGATCGACGCGAAAGACAATCGGTACCAATATATCCGTCTCGTCGGCATCCAAGTTGAAAGTTTAACTTTGACAGATTTTTTACGGGAAAGAGAGTATTTTTCCAAGATACTTACCGCCGAAGAAGTATGGGAGATGCAGAAACAGGATGAAAAAAACATCAGAACATCGTCCATCTCGCTTGATATCCACTCCATTCGCCTTTTTTACGGAGACCATTACTGGAAACCCTGGGAACCGGAAGAAAAAATCCGAATACCCGCGAATCTGAAGAAATTATCGGGGGAAGCGACCTCATATTCCGCTTCCAGGTAGTTTTCGGTTCATCGACACGGACAGGACCAATTTGGATAGAGAGCAGATCAGATCGAATAATTATACCGAGGTGCTGAATTATTTTTGATGAGTACTGCCCCAGGGTAAACACATTTAGGCTTCGAACACTATTTTTTAACTAACTTTGCCAAAATTTTGAAAAAATGGGATAAAACAGGGGAATTCGGCACTTTTGAAAATTTAAGTTATCATAATACAGTAATATAGTTTTTTAACTTTCTATTGTTGTGACTAACAGTGATATTTTATGGTTAACACAACCCCTCTCCGCTGGTATCATTGAAGCATGTTCATTTTTCGGTTCACCGTGCGAAACGGAAAAACGGTAAAAAAGCTACTCCTATCTCAACCTTGTAGAGAGTAGGCGTACCGAAAACGACCCTCGCCAAAGGCTCGTACTTTACCTTTGCGAGTTACCAATCCATCGGTCACAGCACAAAACCCTCGCTTGGCGGTTCGAAGATATGCTGAGCGGAAAGAGAAGCCTCTTTGAAATAGATCCGCAGATAGAACAGTACGCAAATTGGGCGGCGAGATACCCACTCAATTGACAATTAAAACAAAAACTGGAAGAAAAGAGTTCACCTTCAAAGGAGATGAGGCAGGAATTATCCTATTTGACTGGTTTACCACCATGTACGATCTGTTGGGAACGATGGCGGAT
>CAZDFY010000299.1:0-2417 GCA_964504785.1 uncultured Sediminispirochaeta sp.
CGGCCCGTTCGGCAATCTTGCGCATCGAAACCTTTTCAAAGGCCTGCACCTCCCGTATCAGTTCGATGGCTGCCTGCAGAATCCTCTGTTTTACTTCCTGCTGCTGATCATCCATTTCCGCGCGCCTCCTTCAGCTATAGAACATCGTTTCATACACTGTTTCGTACAGTGTTCGATATAAAACTAACGAAAACCCACTACTCTGTCAATACGAAATAATCTAAATCGGGAATTAATCAGAAATTTGGGCCGTATCGGCCCCTTCATCGGAAAAATCGAGCTTTAGCGCAAAGAACAGGCCCACCGCCAGCAGCAGGGCCATAGCCGCAAACAGGATTCGGTAGCTGTCCGCCCCCAACGTAATCGCCCGGTCCAAGAAAAAACCGGCGGCCAGGGGCAGTCCGCTGCTCAGCGGCATCTCCACCAGCGCAATCAGGGCGAAATGGGCAGTGGTATCGTGAGTTCGGGCCAATGCCTTCACCGCCGGTGGATAAATCAGCATCCGCAGGGCCCGGGAAGCCCCTAACAGCGCTGCGCAGATCAAAAACGCGACCGTGCCGCCCCCGGGCAGCAGCCCAAGCACCCCGATAATCGCCAGCGCCTTAGAAATAACGAATTTATCCCGCAGCGACAGCAGGTTGAGCCAGCCGAAGAGCACCTGACTGACAATACCACCGGTGTAACTGACCGCCACAAAGGCGCCGGCCACCAGCTCCTCCGGCACACCGGCATAGTCACGGGCATAGTTGCCGTAAAAGGAGAGCACCACTACCAGGGCAAAGTAGCTGAAATCGCTGCCGATAAAAGTGCGGAAACCCCGCGAGCCCAGAATAGCCCGCATACTGCGCATAAAACTCACCGGCCCCGAAAACGGCGGCGGCGCCTCATCAGGGTCGTACTGCTCTCGGGTAATGAAAAAGAGCGAGGCCCCGGTAAACAGGATCACCCCGCCAAAGGTAAACACCAGCGCCGCCCCGTGAATCGACAGGGCATAGCGGGCCACCGTACGATAGATAACAAAGCTGCCGATCAGCTTGGAACAACTCTGCATGATATACATAACTGAGAGGGCCCGCAGACTGTCCTTATGAGAAAACAGCGACACCAGATAACTCTGCCATGCCGGCAGGGTAAATCCGACCCCGATCGAGAACAGCAGGTACACTGCAATAAAGAGCTGCAATACCCCGGTTTCGGGACGAAATACAAGCAGAAACAGCCCGAACAAGGCCACCGGCAGGGCCGCCGCCATATGGTAGAGTACCACACTGAGGCGCTTACTCTTCAGTCCCGCCGAAACATAGGCCGATACAAGTGAAAATACCGGAATTGAAACACCCAGGAATACCGGCAGCAAGCCTATTAGAAAGTACGAAGCTCCAAGACTGCGGAGAAACAGCTGCAGGAAGGTGGACTCGATAAGCACCGGCATCCCCATACCCCAGAAAAACTCAACCGAGGTAATCCCGGCGGTATTGCGGACAAAATGGGGCGACTCAACTTTTATTGCAGTTTTTTTACTCTTCACACTTTTCTCTCAATCATCCGGCGGCCCACGGCACAGCTGTCCGCCAGTTCACCCAAGCCTCGGCCAACCGCACCCCGGCCGGCCATGCACCCGGGCGGGCCGCCCTTACTTCAGCGGCAGCACCACGAAAAACATAAACAGATAGTGCAGCACCGCCCCGGTCAGTACGAACAGGTGCCAAATTTCGTGAAAACCGAACTTCCCCGGCACCGGATTCGGGCGCTCAAAGTAGTACACCATCGCCCCGGCAGTGTAAACCACACCCCCGGAAAGAATAAGTGCAAAACCGCCCCAGCCGATCACTGGAATCGAGCGTACGATCAGAATTGCCCCGACCCATCCAATTCCAATGTAGAAGGTATTCGAAACCCAACGTGGAAGTTCGGGGTATATGGATTTAATAGTAATTCCAATAGCCGTAAGGGCCCACACCACTCCAAAGAGGGTCCATCCCCACTTGTTCCGCTGCACCACCAGGCAGAGGGGCGTATAGGTCCCCGCAATCAGCAGATAAATGGCAATGTAGTCAAACAAACGAAAGACATCGTTCAGTCGCTTGGACAAGTTCACCCCATGGTGCAGACTGCTGGCCACAAACAGCGCAATCAGGCTTAGTCCGTAGACTCCAAATGAGACCATATGCCACACCTTCCCCTCTGCGGCGGCGGAGACAATCAACAAGGCGGTGCCAAACAGGGCAAAGAAACCGCCAACCATATGGGTGGCGGTATTTATTATTTCGTCGGTAACGTGAACGCTCCCGTCCTTACTAAAGTCGGGCAGATCACGGGATTTTTCTTTTTCTTCCATGTCTCGATGGTACCGAATCTAATTTCTTTAAGCAATGCATTTATCTACGAGGAACAGGTTTCGAACCTTCCCATACCAC
>CAZDFY010000300.1:0-2369 GCA_964504785.1 uncultured Sediminispirochaeta sp.
TCGCCTTGTGATAGTAGTGTACGATAGCTTTTGCGAGATTTCCACCAATTTTTTTATAATATCAGGGCTCGCTTTGTTCCGGCGCTTCGTTCCGGCCGGCTACCTCAAAAATGGAGATCTCTTTTGCCTTGCCCTTTACCCTTTCCCGGCCGACATGGTTAATTTTGTAAGTTTCGGGTGATTTCAGGCATTCATAGGTGGTTTCGCTAATGGCGATGCCTATGCCGAGCTTCTTAGTAAGGCCCTCGAGTCTGCTGGCCAGATTGACTGCATCGGAGATAACCGTGCCGTCCATCCGGCGGTTTTCGCCGATGGTCCCCAACATCAGGTCGCCGGTATGCAGGCCTACTCCAAAGTTAATAGGCTGATAGTTCATCTTGCTGCGGTCGCGGTTGTAGTGCACCAGCTCTTCTCGCAGATGAATGGCCGCTTCCACCGCATCCTCCGCCCGGTCGGGAAACAGGGCCATGATACCGTCGCCCATGTATTTATCCACAAAGCCGTTATGATCACGAATGATAGGCCCCATGCGATTGAGGTATGAGTTGATGAAGCGGAAATTCTCCTCCGGGGTCAGCTTTTCTGACAGGCTGGTAAAGTCGCGGATGTCGGAAAACAACACGGTCATACGGTGGCTGGCATGATCCCCGATCTCGATTTCCATCACATTCTCTTTTTTGAGGAAACGCAGAAACTCCCGTGGAACAAAGCGCTCCATCGACTGGTTCATCTTCCACAGATGCGCGGCCATCTCTTCGGACCGCCGAAACGCATTGGCAAATTTCTTTGTCATGACCATGGATTGAAAAAAGATGAACAGGAGCAGCCCGAAGGGTACCAGAAAGATAGTGGGCAGCACCATATAGGTCTTCACAATGTCGTGCACCGTCGCAGCAAACAGAAAGCTGAAACCGATTATAAACAGCCCTGCACCGGCTTTACGTGTGCTCACCGCCTTAAATAACACATAAAATACATACAACGCCACTGCTAGAGTAAACATCTGGAAATACACAAGCAGACGCATATACACCGTTGCGGCGGTTAACAGGATAACCGCCGAATAGAGCAATGCCAGCGCGTCTATCACCCGGGGGACCGGCCGGTGCACATGCTCGGGAAAGAGTGCATGGATAAAGCGAAAAAAGAAGAGGACCGCCAGCGAAAAGGTGAGATATCCGAGTTTCGCTATTAAGGACCATTGCATATCGGGAAAGAATTTCAGAATCAACAGCTCCTCATACAGAATAATTCTGAACGCGAGCACCAGGGTCAGCAGGGCAAAAAACAATGGCGAAGCATCACTGCGTCGGAAATAATAGAGCCCCAGGTGGTAGATCGACATAATAATGAGCGCCCCGAACAAAAACATATCGTAGAGTATACGGTTGATGCGGTGGTGATACGCCTGGGATACTGTCGCCAGTTGAATTGAATCAACTACGCCGCCGGTCCTGTCATGAAAATTCGATACCTGCAACAGAAAATCAAGCTCTCGCTCGCGGGTTTGAAAATCCACCACCGCCGGTCGCCATTCGGGAATCGACTCCTTCGATGTCTTCCCGACCCGGCCTGCCCGGTACACCAGCTGGTCATTTACATAGAGCCGTGCGGCAGAACCTATGAATCCAAAACGCAGCCCAAAGGTTTTGGGGAACTCCTCTGGAAGCAGCACCTTGAGGTGATACGTCCCATAGCCGTATTCGCTGATCTTCACAGCTGACAGAGTAGAATCAGACCACATTCCGGGTAAGTACATGAGCATCTCGTGCCCTGACTCCGAATTTTCCCCGGGTGAAATGAGCTTGTTCCAGTAAAACTTCCAATCGCCGTCCAGTTTCACCGCCCCCTGCTGTTCAAAGGAATACCCTCGCAGATCGAGCACGCCCTTCCTGATCTCCGGCTTTAGAGCCTTCTGTGCCCCCGCAGACAGTACCTCGGACTCCGCTTTTTCAGTTGCCCGCCGATCAGCTGCAGTGGCAGAAAGACTCACCAGAAGGAGGAGGGCAGCATACATGAGTAGTTTTGCTATGTGCCGAACAGGGTTATTAATATCCATAACAGGGATGATTATAACTTGTGAGAGAGGTTTTGTCTTTGTGTTTTTTTACGCCGCTGCGCAGCTGCCCAGCGGCAGTCACAGGGCTGTTTTGATGATTTTTTTCCTATTTTCCACGATTTTAGCTTGTGCCCCTCGATTAATTTTCCTAAGATTCAATCTAACATTCACCCCTAACCCCAGAACCGGAGTCAATCAGGAGGCACTCATATGAAAGCGGCGATCTTTACGATTGGGACAGAAGTTGTTGACGGAGAGATTGTCAACACCAACGCCGCGTGGCTTGCCCGTCAGCTTGATCACTACGGAT
>CAZDFY010000301.1:0-2354 GCA_964504785.1 uncultured Sediminispirochaeta sp.
CATCTATGTACCGCAAACGTATGGATGTGTATAAGGCTTGGATGCGGGATCAGCTAGTAGATAGATTAAAATAACACTGTAATAATGGATGGAGGATTACAAACAATGCTGGATAATAAAACTGTGCTACTTACCGGAGGGACCGGTTCCTTTGGGAAAAAATTCACTGATAGAGTATTTAAGAAATATGAACCAAAGAAAATAATTGTTTACTCTAGAGATGAGTATAAACACTATGTCATGAAACAGTTGTTTAAGGAATATAAAGATAAGATCAGATTTTTTATTGGCGATGTACGGGATAAAGAGAGGCTTGAAAGAGCCTTTGATGATGTCGATTATGTTGTACATGCAGCGGCTTTGAAACAGGTACCCCTGTGTGAGTATAATCCTTTTGAGGCTGTAAAAACAAATATTCATGGGGCACAAAATATTGTACAAGCGGCCATTGATAATGGGGTTAAGAAAGTTGTCGCCCTATCAACTGATAAGGCGGTAAACCCTATAAACCTATATGGTGCAACTAAAATGGTATCTGATAAGGTGTTTGTCTCGGCAAATGCTTACGCAGGAGGCAAAGATACTGTATTATCTGTAGTGAGGTATGGAAATGTTGCTGGTAGTCGAGGGTCGGTGATCCCATTTTTTAAGATGATGCTGGATAAAGGTGAAATTACCTTACCAATAACTGATAATAGAATGACAAGATTTTGGATTACATTAGACGAGGCGGTTGATTTAGTATTTAAGGCCTTAAATGAAAGTAAGGGTGGTGAAACCTATATTTCAAAGATACCTTCTTTTACTGTAACAGATTTAGCACAGGCTATGAATCCTGAAGGGCGTACAAAAGAGATAGGAATTAGAGAGGGTGAAAAGCTCCATGAAGTTATGGTGACTAAGTACGATTCTATGCATACATATGAGTATGATGATCATTATATTATTTACCCCCATTTTGATTGGTGGGATTTCGAAGCCCACTTTACCCAAGGAGGTGTGGAAGTACCTGAGTTTTTCACCTATTCTTCCGACACAAACAATCAATGGTTAAGCGTAGAGGAAATAAGAGAAAGAATTGCTGATATAAATATTTCGTATTAAGAGGATTTGTGATTATGTTTATCCCTTATGGAAGGCAATGGATTGATGATGATGATATTGCGGCTGTAAAAAAGGTGCTAACTTCTGATTTTCTGACGCAAGGGCCAGAAGTGGTGGAGTTCGAACAGAAAATATGTTCATTCACTGAAGCTAAACATTGTATTGCTGTATCCAACGGAACCGCAGCGTTGCACCTGGCGGTTGCTGCACTTCAAATTGAAGCGGGATATGAAGGAATTACATCTCCTATCACGTTTGCAGCTTCAGCTAACTGTATGTGCTATAATTCTTTACAACCTAAGTTTTGTGATATTGATGCGAAAACCTATACAATGGATCCAAGCAAGCTTGAAAATAGTGTAACAGATAAAACTAAACTGATTGTACCGGTTCATTTTGCGGGACAGCCGGCAGATATGAGGGCAATACAAAAAATTGCAGATGCGCAGCATATAAATATAATCGAGGATGCAGCCCATGCAATTGGCAGCGTATATCAAGATGGTTCTCCAGTTGGAAATTGTAAATATTCTGATATGACCATTTTTTCTTTTCATCCGGTTAAGACAATCACAACCGGTGAAGGCGGGGCAATCACAACCAACAATGAAGAGTTATATTCACGGCTTTTACAACTAAGGTCTCATGGTATTACAAAAGATCCTGGTAAAATGTTGAGAAATGAGGGGCCGTGGTACTATGAAATGCAGGAACTAGGATATAATTATCGACTTTCCGATATTCATGCGGCTCTTGGTTCTAGTCAATTGGATAAACTAACTGATTTTAAAAAGAGACGGCGACAGATAGTTGAACATTATAACTCTGCGTTTAATGATGTCGAGTGGATTACAACTCCCTTTGAAGCTAAAGGTGTAGATTCATGTTTTCATTTATATACAATATTAATTGATTTTACGCGGCTGCAAAAGAGCCGTACTGAAGTAATGGATGAATTAAGAAGAAAGAATATTGGAACTCAAGTGCATTATATTCCTGTTCACTTGCAACCTTTTTATAAAACACACTTTTCTACAGCAGCAGGCCAGTTTCAAGTTGCAGAGGAATATTATAAAAAAACGTTGAGTTTACCCCTCTATCCAAAGATGTCTGAAGCAGATGTGCTGCATGTTATTGAAGCAGTAAAAGGACTGGAAAAGTGCTGAGGCATTCTACTGTTTGTATTATTCCGGCAAGAGGCGGCAGTAAAAGGATCCCTCACAAGAATATCAAAAAATTTCTAGGTAAAC
>CAZDFY010000302.1:0-2351 GCA_964504785.1 uncultured Sediminispirochaeta sp.
CATGCAACCTGGCCCTGGCCACTCACTCCGTTCGTTGCTCGGGCATGCAACCTGGTAAAGGCTGGGGCGCCCGGGCACTGAACCGGCTCCGCTCCCCCCTTAGGGGGGAGTGCTGCTATATAGAAAAAATTTAACTTGCGTCGACGCAAGTTTTTGCCGGCGCGGTCCGGACTATTCACTCGGTTTTTTCAGATCTTTTATGATTTTATCAAAATCGGAGATGTAGTTCTTGTCCTGGGTAATCCTGAACTCTCTGTATTCCTGTTCTGCCAGGGCTTGGGCGACCTCACGTGAAATCCTACCTTTGTTCTGCAGCACCTCGTAGTCGTTGAACTGTAGAAAAGCGTTCAACTTCTCTTCCCAGTCCCGCATTTTCATTAATCTTCCTCGGCTGGCTTGCAGCTCGGCATAATCGAGATACATATTCACGATATGGTTCATCTCTTTAAGCTCTTCCTTGGAGAGATAGTTCTTTGCAATTTTAATATCGGATTTCAACACCTTGCCGGAGGGGGCTTTGCGCCAGGTGGTCAGACCCATATGGGGTTTTTCCTTATCCACTCTATCGGCGATGATTTCCGCAGCAGTTTGACCGGTGATGGCGTAATGCATTTTGTTTTGAACGGTGGAGAAAAAGCGCTCCGCCACAGCCGTGTGGGGCGAGTAGTCCGCCGCAGTAGCATAGATATCTGTTATTTTCTGATACACCATGCGCTCGCTGGCACGAATCTCGCGTATCTCTTCGAGCAGGGCTTCAAAATAGCGGGTGTCGAAACGGGTGCCGTACTTGAAGCGGTCGGTATCTATAGCGTACCCCTTGAGAATATACTCCTTCAGGCGGTCGGTTGCCCAAATGCGGAACTGACTGCCTCGGTCGGAGTTGACCCGATAACCGACCGCAATAATAGCTTCGAGGCTGTAGAATTTGGTATTGTAGTTTTTGCCGTCCGCGGCAGTTATTCGGAAATTCCTAATAACTGCTTGTTCCTCAAGTTCTCCTTTGGCAAAGATGTTTTTTAAATGTTCATTGATAGTTGGTATTGTGACTGAAAAAAGCTCGGCCATCAGTTTTTGGGATAGCCAGAGGTTCTCATCCTCAAACCGTACCTCTACGCGTATCTTTCCATCCGGAGTTTCATATATCGTAACTTGATTTGTTTTAGGATCCATACAATTTCCTCTGATAGCATACCTATAACTGAGGCCTATCCGTAATCGCTTTTTTTATTGAAGCCAATTATACCATCTTTGAGGGGCTTTGCAAGAACGGTTTACCGCATAGGCGAACCGGGAAGGCCGGGGTTTCTATATAGAAAAACTTTAACTTGCGTCGTCGCAACTTTTTGAACCTGTTCATTTTTCTTTATCGTGGGGGGGGTACCTTTAAAACAGCAGCCAGGCAGTCAGACCGGCAAACAGCAGGCTGTAGATGAGTATTTCAAAATACAGTTTCCACAAGCGGTCTTTCCGCAGGTAGCGGGACCGCATGTACACCCAGCCTTCGATATTGTGGGGAAAGGGCACCGCTCCGGCAAAGTCGGTATAGATAAACATCAGCCCGAACAGAAATGCGAACCGGCCGCCGAATGAAATCCCGCCGAGCAGCGGTACTACCGGATACAGCACCAGCGACATCAGCACCCCGCGCAGCAGCTGGGCCGGCAGAAACAGGCGCTTCACACGGGTATTCTCCCCGCCCTCGGACATATCGCTGAGAAAATCAAGAAGCCGCTTTTCGCCCTCATATAGGTCGCGGCTCAGGTTCAAGGCCGCCATCCCGGCAATCGTGTAGGCGCCGATATGAATCAATGTGAACCAAAGGCTAAACAGAATATATTCCATAGAATCCTCCTTAGAGGGTATCTTACATGGGGGGTAAAATTGGAATCAAGGGGCTTTTTTGCCTTTACTGCATCGAAGCAGCCATTGTGTTCATCCTCAGGGTGTTTTATCATGTTGATGAAGCCTCTCATTTCAGCCTGAAACTTACCTGTACCTTTACATCAAAAGCAAAGCACCCGGCATATTTTTTCAGCAGGAGTGCGCTATGAAAATCCTACTCGTGTATCCGGAATTCCCCGAAACCTTTTGGAGTTTTAAAAAGGCCTTGAAATTTGTCTCCAAAAAGTCCGGCACTCCGCCCCTGGGCTTACTGACGGCGGCAGCTTTGCTTCCCGAAGAGTGGCAGCTAAAGCTGGTGGATACGAATGTAAGCGTCCTTAAAAATAAGCAGCTCCAATGGGCGGACTATGTATTTATCAGCGGCATGTCGGTTCAGAAAAATTCAGCCCGGGATATTATTCTCCGCTGCCGCAGGTACGGCGTGAAAACAGTGGCCGGGGGCCCGCTGT
>CAZDFY010000303.1:0-2347 GCA_964504785.1 uncultured Sediminispirochaeta sp.
TTTTAAAGGTATTTTCGAATTCCTCGTTATAACTTTACAGGGATTTTAGGATACATCTTTTTCGAGATTACACTTTCGTCAATCCGAATCCGGATCTGAGGGAACTCGACAAATTGATATCACCATACTGTATCTGAACAGGAATCTGTAATAGCCTCCGGCAAACCGTTTCGGCAGGGGGCTAAAGCCCCCTGCACCCCCTTAAATAGTTACATTGTTAAATAGCTAAAAAGCCCGACAGGCACGGACCCGTTTGTTGCTGCTCTTGCTGCCGTCGTTCTGATTCCCATCTCTGAAATCCTGCCCCCACGCGCTGCCCGCACTGCCCTCCGAGGAGCTCCAGTAGTAGTCGGACGCCAAACCTCCAATAGCTCTTTGTTTGAGGTTTTGATACATCTTGTTGAGCTTGTCCTTCGATGGAAGAAACCAATCGTCATAGCCGCCGTACTCAAGGTCCGCACAGAGTTTTGCAGCGTAATCTCCTCTTCCCAGCTTATTCACAATTTTCTCGGTATTCTCTTTACCACTTCCTCTTTCCGTTGTGGTACCCCCTACATAAGTGTTCCTGCCGCCCCACTCTTTATCGACCCCCTCCGTAGACTCGGGAGCAGCTTCCAAAAAACGCCAACCGTCTGAGTAATATCCCTTATCATAAAACACATTCCCACCTGCCGGTCCAAACCCTTCTGGTACTCCACCTTTACCATTATGTATAACAGATTTCATATCGCTCTTTCCAGGGGTTTCTGCAGGAACCAGTTTTGCCTTTCTTCGTGTTTTCGTAACCTGACGCTTTTCTGTCTTTGCTGGCCGAAAAAGTCCCGCTTTCTTTACAACGACGTCCTCTTCCTCGGTATACACTTCCTCTTCATACACAATTTTATAGGGAATAGTATAGTTATATAAAAATGAATCCTGGTCATTTTTCTTTTGAAAGCCCCACACTATATCCTCCAACGAAGCCGCGCCGATATCTTCTTTACATATAATCACTTTCTTTATATGCGGATCAGACTTGGCTTCCTCAGAATAATATAAAATTTTCTTTATGTCTTTTTTATTTAGCCAATTGCTCAATTCTTCTCGCCCGGCCCATACCCTATTTGCGAATTCCAGCGTTTCTATATCGGCTTCTATCTTATTTACTAGTTGATTAATTTCATAAATATTAGGATATATCTTTAGAAATAAATCAATCTCAATATTTGGATATATCTCAAGACTCCGTTTTAAGCGCTCAGCAGCTTCAGAGAACTTTGACCCTTTCTCTACCTCCCTATCAAGCCAATTAGCCGCCTCTTTCAAGGTATTATTTATTCTTTCCTCAATCTTATACTGTCTAAATATAATTGCTGGAATATCTGCATATACCGGCGATAAATCATCATCCGCGTACGCTTTATCAATGTAGCCCTTATCTTCTTTTATTGCATATTCAAGATGCTCTACAGCTTTCTCTTTATTTTCTAACAATGACATTATTTTTGCTAAATGATAGCGTATTTCGAAAGGGGCAATACCGAATGAAGCGTCCTTCTTGCTCGATTGATATTGCAAGGCCGTCTCAAACGAATCTGCAGCTTTTTCGAATAGTTCACGCGAGGAGTCTTTTTCGTCAGATTCAAGACCTTTCACATAGTAAGCAACTCCATGGTTGAAAAAAACCTCAACCAATAGAGGCGTAATGTCTCCGCTCTTTTGGATTTCACCCTTTCCGAGTTTTATCGCATATCCAAAGCTGCTTATTGCCTTATCAATATCTATTATATTCTCATCCTCATCCGCACCAAATAAGTATAATTTGCCGATATAGTAATGGGTGAGAAAATTTGCCTTTACAACCTCACTGCTTCGTTGAAAAGCATCAAGAGCTTCTTCCAGTAAGTTTTTGCTTAAATAATCGACACCCTTGTCTACCCATTCTTTTGCCTTAGTGCCGTCAGGGTTGCTTAACAGTTCTTCTATGTTGCCTAAACGATAAATGATTTCCATATTCTGGTCTTGTTGAGCTTGCATTTGCGAAGCCAACATGCTCATCCCGTAATTGAACTGAGCTCCCAACTCCGCTATGCCGCGATTTACATCTCCCAGGGCATGTTGCATATCGCTGCCTAACCTCTGCATATCGCTGCCTAACCTCTGCACATCACCTCGCAACTGCTCTGTACCTTTCGAAATTTCTTTTGTACTTTGGGCGATAGATACCGTCGCAGCAGTATTGACCAGCTGCATATACTTTGAAAAGCTACCCTTGTTTTTAGCGTAGACCATCATCTGACTCATTTTTTTATCTCCCCATGTATTTTTAGCTATTTATACCTGAATCCCATTTAAACTCAGTATATTT
>CAZDFY010000304.1:0-2342 GCA_964504785.1 uncultured Sediminispirochaeta sp.
TATGGAATTCAAACCACAGGACACGGACACATAGTTCGCGGCCGGGCAATGGTAAAAGAGCTTATCAGTCAGGGACACACTGTGCATATTATCCTGAGCGGCCCTCCCCTAAAAAACAACTGGATACCCGATTACTTTGAAAACTACGAACACTTTAAGGGTTTAACCTATGTAATAGAACAAGGGCGCATCAATATCCCTAAAACGGCGAAAATTTTGGATGTTCCCCAGTTTATTCAAGATATTATAAAGTATGAGCCGAAGGACTATGATCTGGTGGTCACCGATTATGAGCCGATTTCCTCCCGTTTTGCACAAATAAATAAAATACCAAGTATCGGAATCGGACATTTGTATGCCTTTGTACATAAAGTCCCTATGCCGACCATACCCAATCCCTTTCATATCCTCATAATGCGCTATTTTGCCCCGGCAAAATACCCTATTGGCCTGCACTGGCACCATTTTAACGCACCGATCCTTCCTCCCACTATTCCGCCGGACGTACATAACGCCGATTCAATTCAAGAGAACAAAATACTGGTATACCTGCACTTTGAAGATATGGAAGACATCATCACACTGTGCACTCCCTTTCCGAAGCATGAATTTTATGTGTACTATCCAATTGACAAACCCTTCGACAAGGATAATATTCACTTCCGTCCCCTCAGCAGGGAAAATTTTCAGCGCGATTTAAGTGATTCTGCAGGGGTAATAGCCAACAGCGGTTTCTCCCTCTCCAGCGAAGCAATACATCTCGGCAAAAAGCTGCTTACCAAGCCGGTGACCCGCCAAACCGAGCAGGAGGCAAACGCCGGAGCCCTGGAAGAACTCAAGCTCGGCCGGGTCATGAAGGAATTGGATATCTCTACCGTAGAAAAGTGGCTTGACGACCCGAACCCCGAACCGGCGGGCTACCCGGAAGCTTTTAGCGATATCGCCGAATGGATAGGAAGAGGAAATTGGGATGCCGACGATGAGTTGGTGGAACAACTGTGGTCAAGAACAAACCATATGCCCACGTTTGAACCCCAACAGTCTCTATTTTAAAACATGACCATATTCTAATAAAAGGAAAGCGAAACACTAAATGTTCAGTATTTCAAAGATTGTTACGTTTTTGTTTCTACCTCCCGGAATTTTTCTGCTTATACTCCTGGCATCTATCCTCCTGCTCCTACTGGCAACAAAACGCTCGGGGGGCGGTCTGGGGGGCGACCCGGCGGCCGGAACAGAAGATTCAACAGAAAACCTAACAGGAGAAAAGGGCCGGCGCCTCCTTCGCGTGGTAATCCTATTGCTGGCATTACTCAGCATCGCCCTTTATCTTTTATCAATCGAACCTGTCTCGGAACTTCTCTTACGCCCCCTGGAAAGGGCCCATCCCCCTCTAGTTCTCGGGGGGAGCGACGCCGGCGGCCGTGTAGATACAGTGGAAAGCGAATCTATTGAAGCAGAAGCAATAGTAGTCTTAGGAGGCGGGACCATAAGCAGTTCTCCGGAAGAAGGTGGTAATGCCGCGCCGGCGGTAGAGACCCTAAAACGCCTCAGCTTCGCCTACCGTATCCACCGCCTCACCGGTACTCCAATCATAACAACCGGCGGCACCCCCCTGGCCGCCCGAGACAATCGCACTACACAGCAAGGCCCTATGCAGCCGCCCGCCCCTAATTACCAGCACACCCCACTCCAGCCCCGGGTATCCGCCGGCGCCGCCATGGGGCGCTACCTTATTTCCCTTGGGGCAGCCCCCGGTTCAGTACACACGGAGGAGGCCAGCCGCAACACCTTTGAAAACGCCGCATTGGTAGCTGAAAAATATCAACCCGAAAAAGTTATCCTCGTCACCTCCGCCTACCACATTCCCCGCAGCGTATGGGTTTTCGAACAAATAGGCATGGAAGTCCTTCCCGCTCCTACAGATTATAAAATTGACGGGGACGGCTACAATATATGGAGCTTTTTTCCGACGATGGGTGAACTACACGACTCATATAAGGCACTCCATGAGTACGTCGGCATAGTCTATTATCTTCTCCGTTTCAGAAATGAGGGCTAAGCACCCCCGGCAGCACCCAGTGAGAACGCCGGCAGCACGCAATTTTTCCGGGTGCTTTTTAAAAAAAGGTTGACGCATAGCAAATTAAATGACAAGAATATAGAACGAACAGGAGGATAGCGTATGAAAAGAGAAACATGGGGAAGTAGAGCAGGCTTTATTATGGCTGCTGTCGGCTCTGCTATCGGTTTGGGAAACATCTGGCGGTTCCCCTATATGGCGTTCGAAAACGGTGGTGGTGCATTTCTCATCCCGTATTTCTTTGCCCTGGTAACCGCAG
>CAZDFY010000305.1:0-2250 GCA_964504785.1 uncultured Sediminispirochaeta sp.
AGGGACAGTCGGTGCCTTTCTTTTTCTTTCTATGCAGGTAGGCGTGAGTCAGTTCATGAAACAGTACTTCAGGATTTACATAAGAAAGAATATCCTCTTCCGGTATCAGCTGCTGGTTTGAGTAGGAGCCTTCTATTCCCTCCGGCTCGTAACCGGTCCAATTCTCCTCATTGGAAATGTAGACTCCCGGGGCAAAAGTGTAACCGAACAATTGTATGCTGTGTGAAAGAAAACAGCCAGAAAAACTCACCGAGATTTCGGGGATGTATTGGTTTTTGCAGTCAGCAGAGGAGAGGATCGTTGATTGCAGGGATCCAATTCTGGTCTGCATTTTACGAAAGCCCTTGATACAATAATCATCCTTTTCTCTGGAAAGTTTTTCCTTGCAATTGTTGAGCGTATTGCACGCATCTACGGCATCTTTTATTATCTGCTTTCCAGTTAAGTTCCCATTGATTACCGCACTTTTGCATCTTTCACTGAGTCTTTCCAATTGTTCAAGGATTCGAGATGGCTCCCAGGTAAAAAGATCGACAATTTCTTGACTGACTATATAGACGTCACTCCGTATCTCCTCGAGATCAAAGAAGCCGGAATGTCGAGTACGAATTTTGGAAGATGCAGCCTGTATAAAAGGGTTAAAAAATGGTCCCCTGTCAATAGCTTGCTTGTTTAAGGAAACAGGATCTGAGCAGGTACATCCATTTTGTGTTATACCTTTTCTTTTAATTTTGCTCCAGAGCGGTACCGGTGGAGGCGGAAAAGAGCGCTTGTATATGTCGGAAAATGGGCTATGGGTTCTGCTTGATTCCGAAATTAGGGTATTCTCGAGAGTCTCCTCGTAGGAAGAAAAAATATGTTGGATTGTGTATAAAGGCACAACCGGCATCTGAGCCCATTCAACACAATAACGGTTTAAGTACTCAAGACGCTCTATCCATTGTTCCTGGTGAGAGCTCAATCCTTGTGACCAGGTTCCTTTTTGTGCGGGAGAGAGAATACCGGTAGTGTAGGCAATTTTATGGATTTCAGGCTTTTCGAGAATATAGTCTACGAGTTTGACCAATGGTATTACCGTGTTTTTCGCTTTACTATTTCTATAAACCAAAGTAGAGAGACAAGAATCGAATCCGTAAGATGATGGGCAGGAGTGGAAAACGGTTTGAAGGGCATGAAGTCGCTTTTGTCCGTCAAGTACCCATCTATCGTCCTGAACGAGTATCGGGTCGAATACAGGAGTAATAAAAGACCAACGCAGAAAATCGAGTAGCCTCTTCGGGCCAAAACTGCGCATAGGTGTGAACATTCCAAAGTCGGCTAAAAGTTCCGAAATTGAAATGAGTTCGGCTTTTACTAGGGGGCCTTCGGTATACAATTTGTCATATCCGCTATAGTACATTTTCCATCCCTTTGTGTGTTAAATACTCATATCGGTTCTATATTGTACGTGCAATATGCCAGACGAGTCTTTCTTTTTCGTATTTATCAAGTCTTCCGTATTGCATGGTTCCACGAGCAAAAAGAGGAATCTCTCCTCCACACTCTTCCCACCAATAGCAGCCTGCGGCGGTATCGAACTTAGACACAGTGAAACGATCAAGAACAATGTGAGAAGCCAACGCATTATTCATTATAATTGCCCTAGGATTAATTGCACACACGAGTTGCTTAAAGACTTCCAACTGTGCTTTGACAAATGGAGTAAGAGTTTTTGCAGTGCCTTTGGATGCTGAAGTATAGATCAAGCTCAGTGCGTTTTTTTGATCTTTTTCCCTGAAAAAGAAAATATCCGAATATTCCCAGTCGATATCGTTTACATCAGGATAGGTTTCAACCAATTCATTTCGAATGGTCTCGAAAATAGAAAAATATTTTTTATAGTATAAAGAATTACTGGGAGTACTAACTTTTCTCTCATGATTGGCTAAACTATCTATTCGCTTTGGATCGGTATTCAGTGACCATTTTGGATCCCAGAGGAATGCATCTTTTCCGGAACGGCCATTGTACCCATAGTTCTTTATGCTGGGGTGGCCGGTAATAAAAGATGGATTGAGACCTACAAACAGGAGAGCATTGTGTCTTAAGGCTGTACGGTAGAGCGGTGCATAGTCGGTTTTGTATTGACCGGTTGTTACGTACTTTTCCCATATTGCTGTTAGACTGTCGTTTATCTTTTTTTCTCCGGGTGTCATAGTGCTCTCCTATAATTTGATTGTATTGCTTATTTTTTTACCCGCACCCTCACGA
>CAZDFY010000306.1:0-2240 GCA_964504785.1 uncultured Sediminispirochaeta sp.
GAAGCTATCTCACCCTCGGTCTGCTCGGATTCTTCATGGAGAATATTACCTCGGGGAAGGGGTATATTGCCTTGGTGGTAGTCATCCTCGGCCGGAGGAATCCTCCCGGCATTTTACTTGCTGCCCTCGTAGTTGGAGCAGCTGAAGCCTTGCAATTCAGGATGCAGACCGCGGGGATCCCGGTACCATCACAGCTCTTTACTATGTTTCCCTATGTTATCACGGTGCTTGTTCTATTCCTCGCTGTGGGTAAGAGCCGCGAGCCTTCTGCATTGGGTATACCTTATATAAGGAGTAAAAGGTAACGACTGAATGAAGAATGTTCTCAGTGTTGGTGAAATAAGCGATCTCTTTAACATGAACGTGCAGACCCTCCATTATTATGATAGGATGGGTCTCTTCAAGCCCTATTGTCGTGAGGCACAAAGCGGCTACCGCCTCTACAAATTCGATCAGATTTACAAGCTCGCCACAATCAGGTACCTCAAGAATTTAGGCTACTCCCTCGAGCAGATCCAGTCGTATATGGACACCCGGGACATTCACTATACCCTCGACCAGCTAAAAAGGCAGTCGGCGGTCATCCGTAAGGAGTGGGACCGGCTGCGAAGAATCGACGAGGTCATTCAGAGAAAAATCCGTTTCATCGAAAAAAAAATAGAGTGCATCGACACAGGACAGGTCTGCATAAAGCAGTTTCCCACCCGTTATTATCTTCCCATAGGATCGGAGGATATACTCTACGGTACTGACTACTTCTACTACTATCCAACCGTCGTTTTCTATGAAGATGGCGAGAAAAGCTTCGGGGCCTTCCTACCAGATGTGCGTGAAGAGGAGGAGATCGAGCGGGAAGGAGTTCAGGTTAAAAGTATCGAGGCCGGGCAATTTTTCTGTGGGTATCACCTTGGCCCCTATGAGCAGATTGAAGAAACTTTCGAACGACTCTACTCCGAGGCAAAGGACCGAGGTATCTCCCTGGCAAAGCGAAAAATCAATTTCAACATCATCGATCAGTTCGTCGAGCGGGATGCAGAAAATTACATCACTGAGGTGCAGATTCAGATGACAGATTCAAATGAATAGTTTTACTTTTATGTTCGTTTTTCTAACAGCGAAATCGCATAGGTTGCTGCGAATCCTGCCCCGATGAGGAGAAGTGCCGCCCCTACTTGGCCTGGGGTGGGGGTAAAAAAGCTGGTGGGGTAATCCTCGGCAGAAAGTTCCTGGGTCTGAGCGGCGGAAAGCCTTTGCCCTTTATAGATGTCGCCGGCTTGGGGCTTTACCCCTTCCTGGAAAGGCCACAGTCCGACCACTGCGCCAAGCAGCAGGCCTATTAATACCCCCAGGGTTGCCTGTCGATAGCGGGACAGCAGCATTTTCAGCAGGTTACTCACCCCGGCCACACCGATTATCAGCCCGATGCCCACTGGAAGGATGACGGTAACTCCGATTTCGCCGGCGGCGCTTATACTTCCGGTCCGCAGGGCCTGCTTGAAGGCATCAATTGCGGAGAGGATCGGGATGTATTGTCCAAGAATCAGCAACAGATAGCCGCCGCTGATTCCTGGGAGAATCATGGCGCTTGCTCCGGCCAATCCGGCCAGCATCATCATAATCCAGCTGCCGAGGGCCGTGTCCCCGCTGCCGCCACCCCCTCCGGCGGGGCCGTATTGCTGCATCCAGGCAAGGAGGGCCATTCCGGCAAAGCCGGCCAAAGCACCCAGAAATACCCTGGGTCCCACGGGGCCGATCATGTTTTTAAGGACTGGTACGCCCCCAAGGGTAAGGCCGATGAAAAAACTGTAAGCGATCCAGCGATACCCGACCACCAGGTCTTTGATGGGGCCGGCCAGCAGCAGTATGCCCAGGGCTGCAGCAGCAGCCACAGTGCCTACAATGAGCAGCGCCCGGGCGCTGAAACGCAAGGAGGTAAGGTCGGCAACTGCTCCGATAAAAATGGTATATACTCCGGCAGCCAGAAGCATAGTCCCGCCGCTTACCCCGGGCACCAGGTTGGCTAGACCCATCAGAATTCCTCCCAGGATTGCGCGGGGGAGAATACGGGGAAGGGGGGAGGGAATCGTTGCGGCATCGGTGTTTTGTTCCATACCGCATCAACATAGGTTTTTTAAGGCGGGGTGTCAAGTTGGCTGAAGTCATAGGCTGAAGTCATACGTTTTTTCACTTGACGGCCTAAAAAAATCGGGTTATTATGTCTTTACAAATAACTTGTCTGA
>CAZDFY010000307.1:0-2239 GCA_964504785.1 uncultured Sediminispirochaeta sp.
GTGCAGAAAGGAGGCAATAAGGGCGGGTCTTTGCTGCATAGAGAGGCTCTATTTAGGGCTTGCTGAATAATTATCGTTTCCTCTTTTTTACTGAAATTTCAGCCTTAAGGGAGTTATCTGGAAATATTTTATCCAATTCATAAGGCGATAAAAAATGGCAAAAAGAAGTTCCCTCAGGAGCTTCTCCAGATTTAACATCAGGACATCAGCAGCTATGGTTGTCTCACTGGTTTCCTGTAACTTTGTCATGATATTGTCCATTCCATACCGACGCTTTCCGTTCCCAAACTTTCCCTCTATCGGTATCCGGTCAATCTCCGACTGTCGGGTTTCTTTCTTCACTTTGCTTTTTTCACATGGATCATTAGGTCGTCGCCCAAGTGGCGGACCGGACATTTTTATTCCTCTCTCCTTGCAGTACCGTCTGTTCTCCCGGTTTCTGTAGATTTGGTCTACATGAACAGATTCCGGATAATGGCCAAATCTGGATTTGTAGTTCTCCAGGTGGTCCTTCAATTCTCCGGCTTCATTGTACGCTTCCCAGCTAAGCTTCTCCAAAAAAGCGTATCCGTCAACCAGGGCTACCGAGATTTTCGCTCCGAACTCTACATCGGCAGACGCCTTGCCTCTCACAATCGGCCTCACATGAGGTTGGCTGATACTGACAATGCGGTGTTCAACCCGATGAGTTTTCTCATCGTACATTTTCTTCTGTTGCCGGTACAATTCCTTTATCACGAGAAGATTCTTATGCATTCGACGATTCAACATCCTTAAATCCGAGTGACCGCCTGCATTTCCTTCCCGCGACAAGTTCTCTATATGCTGTAAATTACGTCTCACATACTGCAGCTGTTTACGGATCGCTTGCCTTATCTTCTTTGCAGAAGGTTTTCTCTTTTTTGCAACGGCAAGATATTCTTTCCGTGCTTTTTTTCGATAGGTTCTCGCCTTAGGCCTTTTACCTTTGTGCCTTTGATGCAGCGTATCAATGATTCCTTCGGTTTTCTCTCTTGCCTCATTGAGCAGACTCAAATCTGTCGGGTAGCGGATATCGGCGGGGGTACAGGTCGCGTCCACCAGGAGTTTGCCTTTGTTTTTTATTTCTTCTTCCCCGGGCTCTTTCGGTTCTTCTGTATGTCGTTTTTTTTTACATACTCCCGGTGAATCCGGTCATTTATTTTAATCAGCATATCTGCGGTGATCCGTTTTCGGAAGTACACCATCAATGATGCATCAAAGGGTTTTTCGTTACGGTAGCCTTCCATCCCGATCATGTATTGCAAATAGGGATTCTCCCGGATCTGGTCTACCGTCTCCCGATCGCTTATTCTTAATTTTTCTTTTATCAGGATAGCACCCAAAGCGGTTCGGAAAGGTTTTGCAGGTATTCCCCCTTTCCACTCCTCGGCAAAATGATGTGAATATTCTTCTTCAAACTCTTCCCAGGGTATCAATTTTGTGAGCCTGACCCACCGATTTTCATTGTCCAGATGGCCCCCGAAGGGCAGGTAGAAGTTCTCGAGCTCATACTGCCGTGCATCTTCCTGGCGATACATTTTCCCTCCCAGGTGCAAGGGTTTTTAATTGATTTCCCATTTTCCCTTGCACTTCCTGGGAGGAATTTTACACTTAATTCTTTGTTGTGTAAATTCCTATCTGTTATTCAGCAAGCCCTAATTATTATAATATTTTTTGTTTATAAACGCTAAATATTATATTATATGGAGTATGAAATCAAAATATATGATAAATAGAGAGCTTTACCCAAAAATAACAGAAAAACTCTACCGCGGAAGGGCCCTCATCGTAACAGGTCCACGGCAAGTGGGAAAAACAACTCTCATCAGAAAAATACTTTCCACCAGTGGAAAAAAATTCATAGAATTTACAGGGGATGAACCGGACATACGCAGCATGCTTAATTCTCCAACTTCAACCAGAATAAAAGACCTCATAGCCGGGGCTCAAATTGTATTTATCGATGAAGCCCAACGTATACCTAACATCGGTCTCACTTTAAAACTGATGGTCGATCAAATACCGGAGGTACAAGTTATTGCAAGCGGTTCTTCGTCATTTGAGCTTGCTGCGGGCATCTCCGAAGCATTAACAGGTAGAAAATTTGAGTTCCAATTGCTCCCCTTATCTTGGAAAGAAGGCTCCGATTATTTCGGCCGATTAGAAGAACACGACGGTGAACTATCCGCCTGGGAGTTCAAATGGAACCCCCACGCAA
>CAZDFY010000308.1:0-2230 GCA_964504785.1 uncultured Sediminispirochaeta sp.
GGGGCCGGCGGGGTTGCCCGACCGGCGGCCGGCCTGTTTCGCCTGTGCCTGGGCTGCAACTATGTAATGATCTCTGATGCTACTTCGAATATTTCTATTGCATATGTATAAAATTTGTTAGCTTTTTCTAATGAGGGTTTTCCTTCAGGTAGGACCTCGAACCAACTTTTAGCCTGCTTTTTCATACAGTACTTTTCCTTGCATCTCTATCTCTCTAAAAAATGAGTTTTTATTATTCATGATTATTTCAAATTCTTTTTTTGTGTAGACTAATAAATCTATCGGTATCTCTTCACTAATATCTCTAATAGCTTTTCTTACAAGCATCTTATTGTGCATTTTTTCTTCATAGTTTTGAGATATTTTTTCAGAATCTAATATTACTATTAAATCAATATCACTTTCTACATCTGAGTTACCCATTGCAACAGAACCAAATAGAATAATTTTGTACGGCTCTATTTCTTTCAATCGTATTTTTATCTGATCAAGGTATTCTTGAGCATTTTTCATAGGCAAATTATATCATAACTTCATTTTATTGACATTATATTTCAAAGGTACAGCTTTATTTAGATAATGGTACAAAGCTTGTGGGGGTTTTATACAATTTAGAAGTTCACCCTCTCTAAGACTCTAAAAAAGGGGCCATTTTATCGGTTTTTATATAATTACTCGCCCGTAGAGTGTGAAAAATTTTATCCCACAGGCTTTGTACCACTAAACAACTTTATAGGTGAAACCCGAAAAAAGTGGTATATTATATGATATAAGCTTCAAACCACTCCCAAAAGGACCCACAAGGAGGGCAGTATGAGAAAAAAATCAGCCTTTATCCTTATCGCGGTGGTACTCTTTGCAGCAGCAGCCGGATTCCCCGCACCCCCGACCCTCGCCGCCGACTCGCAAGTCGACATCGGCCTCCACATCCCCTATTACGCAGGCATCGAAGTCGAAGACAACAAAGACGACGAAGACGCAGGCCAAGCCCTGGACTACCTCTTTCTCCTCCCCGACCTCAAATACAACTACTTCTTCAACGAACAAGGCCTCAAAGCCGGCATCGGATTCCGCATGTTCACCCTCATCCTCGAATCCATCGCCTATCCCATCATCACCCTCGAAACCGACCTCGGCCCCTTCACCCTCAGCTCCCACATCGGCGGCGGCACCTTCCTCCTCTTCGGCCTCTTCAACAGCCTCGAAGCCGGCCACATCTACATCCCCGAACTCACCGCCGCCTACCACCTCACCGAAACCTTCAGCCTCGGCACCGGTGCCATGTTCCTCTTCGCCCCCCAGGAAGCCGACCTCAGCAACTTTGCCTACATAGGACATGTATTTGCGCGATTCACCTTTTAAAAGGTATGTAAAAAATGCTCTCTTATAGACATCGGACCCGGGGCCGGCCCCTGGGGCAGCCCCCATAGCCCTCTCATAGCAGATGGTAGGCCACCGCCACACCGGCGGTCACCACCGACACCATACTCATCAGTTTAATCAGAATATTCAAACTGGGCCCGGAGGTATCCTTAAAGGGGTCTCCCACCGTATCACCCACCACCGTCGCCGAGTGGGCATCAGAGCCCTTGCCGCCAAAGTTGCCCTCTTCCACGTACTTCTTGGCATTGTCCCAGGCACCGCCGGCGTTGGCCATAAACACCGCCAAAATAAATCCGGCCCCCAGGGCACCGATGAGCAGGCCCATTACCCCCGGCACCCCGATACACACGCCGGCGAAAATCGGCACCAGAATCGCCAGGGCCGAGGGCAAAATCATCTCCAGCTGCGCCGCCTTGGTCGAAATTGCCACGCAGCGGGCGTAGTCGGGCTTCTCCTCACCCTTCAAAATGCCCGGCTTTTCATCAAACTGCCGGCGCACCTCGTTAATCATCTTCTGCGCCGCCCGGCCCACCGCGTTCATAGTGATACCGCTGAACACGAATGCCATCATAGAACCCAGAAAAATCCCCACCAGCACCTTGGGGTTCATCAAGTTCACCCGGAAGGCGTCCATAAACTGCTGAAAACTCGCCTCGGCAGTATTGATCACCTCCCCGCCGCTCAGCTCCAGGGTGGTAAAGGCGCCGCCGATAATCTCGCTCATGGCAATCTTTACCTCCTGAATATAGGAGGCCAGCAGGGCCAGCGCCGTCAGGGCCGCCGAACCGATGGCAAAGCCCTTGCCCGTGGCCGCGTTGGTATTGCCCAGGCTGTCCAGGGCGTCGGT
>CAZDFY010000309.1:0-2222 GCA_964504785.1 uncultured Sediminispirochaeta sp.
GTAAACCTCTGCTCAAATCTATTCAAATTCTTTGCGCGGTACTAAGGACTGCCGAATAATCGAAGATAAAGTCCCCGGTTTCAATTCCTTGTGATTCGGAACCGGAACAGTACAGGTTCCTTCAGGTGTATGTTTTTGCATTAGAATATGACTACCTTTCCGCCTTTTTTCCCTGAAGCCATACTTCTCAAGAATAACACAGACATCCAAACCGGAGAGTCTTTTCAATCTAGCCAATAGCAACCTCTATAGAAGACACATATTGCTCATCATGTAACCGCTGCTTGACTTCCGTAGGATCCGCATCCTCTAGAAAAAGCTCAATGGCCTCCCGGATGTTATCTCGAGCCGCTTGCACCGATTCTCCCTGACTGGCAATATCCAACTCAGGACAAAGGGCAACGTACATATCTTCTTCACGCTGTATAACCAGGGTAAACGTTTTTTTCACCTTTCTATCTCCTTACTCACATTGTACCACAAAAATGTCTACGCTGTGTGAAGCTCTCTCACATGGAGAATTTCATCCTTCTTCATGAGACGTACATCTTTGGATAGAAGAGTTGCTACTCCAAGGGTAGTCCCTTCTCCGGAAACAAACTCGACTTCAACCGCCGACTTATCTTCGTATGTATGAACAATTACTCCGATGTCTCCCCGCTCTATTCCATGTTCGGGGATATCTTTATTTACCACAACTGTCTCCAGTTCTCTCATACCTGTTTTCCAAACCTCTCGCCAATAGTCCCTTTCACAATGTATTTGGTGCCAAATAGATAGTCTGAGCCAAATGCCATATAGTCTCGATGGTCAGCGGTTCACAGCACTAGAAATAAGTAAACCGTACAACTCTGATTATTAGCCCGCAATTGCGTTACGCGTTGTAGTGTAATCTATAAAAATGAAGTAAATTCTTTCACACTCATGTCGGCTTGCCGAATGATCGATCTTAGTGTTCCTCTATCAAGTTGCTTGTGATCGGGAACTACCAGTTGGCTAAAGGGATCATCCCGTCGTAAAACTATGTGGCTTTGCATAATGCTGAAACGCATTGAGAACCGGATATCACGGGAAGTTTGCTCATACAGCCACTACAATGGTATCGAAATTTTCATCCGGCAGGGGTATGCCGTCTTCTTCTAGACTTTCAATATAGAGTTCTATCACTTCTTTGATATTTTTTACTGCATCTTCTCCTCTTTCCGATAAGCTTCAGTATAGCATATGCAAGACGGGTGGGATATCCAACACTTTAGGTGTGCTTTATTATTTGGGCTTCTTAATGTTTTTATCAACACATTGCGTTTCTATATACTCAGCGATGGCTTCAATGTCCTCGGTTGCTTCCGGTGACCATCTTACTTCGAAACCCATTTGTTGAGTTTCCTCTCCACTTCATCCTGGCTAATCGTGCCTTCCTTCTGTGCTCGCTCGATACCCTTATGGATTTTTTCCGACACGTAGAGATGATATTGGACATCTTCAAGCGCGCAATCGTTCGGGAGTTTGTCCAGAATTGCTTTTATTTCATCTTTTACCGTATTCATGAGAGATTTCTTTCTGTGATTGTATTATAGCATGAAAAGCAGCCGGGCGGCGAGGAATTGGAGCGAAGAGCGCGGGGCCTGGGGCTGGTCGCGACTTCGTCGCTGCTCGCACCAGGTGCGTACCGGACCGAAGGGAGGAACGCACCGACACCATGCGTCCAGGCCCTGGTCGCTCGCAAGCTCGCTCGCCCATGCGTCCAGGGGAGACGCCCGAAATTTCTACAGCAGAAATAAGTAAACCGTAGACCTCTGGCCCCTAGGGTTTAGTAGAAGCATTTAGTATTGTAAGTCCGACTACTTGCCCATTCTGATACCGCACAATAGTATCATCATCTCTCATCTCAGAGTCATCCGCATGCACAGGACGCTGAAAATTCACGTACAGCACGTCTGCAGAGGAGTCATAATCGATCCACATTTCATCGGTGCTATGTTCGTGAAATACATTCAATATTTGCTTAACCGGTAAGGAATCATTTACGGCCATATTTTTCTCCTCTTTTCCAGCCATTTCAATCGCTTGGTAATAAAAGCGGTTATAATAAATCCTTGTAAAGTAATAATGTATCAGGTGCGTACCGGACCGAAAAGAGGAACGCGCCGACAGCCATGCAGCCAGGAGGGAGCCCGAAAGGCGGCCCGTCTTGGGGCGTGCGAGGAGTTGCAGCGAAGCAC
>CAZDFY010000310.1:0-2221 GCA_964504785.1 uncultured Sediminispirochaeta sp.
CTGGGGTACCTCAGTGTTTTTCGTTAGAAAAACACGAAGTCGATGGATTACGCGCAGCGTAATCCGAGACCAGCCCGAAAAATGTCAGGTCGCCGGTAGGCGGGCTGCCTTTTCTTTTCTGAGGCCCCCTCTTCCTTTCCTGTTCAATATTTTACAATACTTTTATTGATTTTTACCGTAATCTCCGATATATTTAGCATAGTGATACTCATCTACCCATGGTAGAAGGAGCTGAGGGGCCGGTTAACAGCCGGGTCCCTTTTTTTATGCACTTTCATATTTATTCTTGTAGTATAAGTAATTACGCCTACCGGTTACATAAAAAGCGGTTGTGAGGAAGTACCGTTTGGGGATTTTCTTCAACACGACGATGTAACTTCCCTCCTCGTACCAGAAATAGTGCTTTTGAACTCGCCTCCCCCTTCTATCGGTATCCCACTCAATCCAGAATAGGATATCCTCATGTGGATACCTTTCAATGATCGGCCGTATCCAGGGAATTCGTTTGGCCCGCTTGAAATCAGGTATTCTCTCATTCTTACCTCTGGTAACAAGGTGCCAAAAGCTTTCTTCGTATTCAGAGTCCACTTTCCTGTTATCGAAGACAATCGGTAACCCCTGGTAGAACACGCTTTTGTCAATGAAATCCGCCTTAAAAACCGAATACAACCTAGCAAAAAGCTTCTCAAACGAGCCGTCAAGATCCAGTTTATCTGGAAGATTCAAAGGCGTCATAAACTCAGAAACTCTCCCGTGGCGAGAAGCGAAACAGGTTGAACTTCGTTTCCCATGGCGGAGTAGATTCTCGTAAAGAACTCCCCAGCTGATCCTTCATTCTTTGGACGATAGCTTTTTTCGCCGGATTTTTGTGTAAACCTCTGTTCTCATAGGTAATTGCACCAAGCAATAGATCAGCCAACTGCAGCAGCTCGGATTCGTGCGATCTGATCTGTTGAATCTTGGAAACCTGCTTTTTTTCAAAGTCGCGAAAGTTGTATGCAAGTACATCATTCAGCTTATATACTTTTTCCCCGCTGCGGGTATCCTTAATGTCGATATAGATTTCAAACTTATGATCGATTCTATTCTCTACGATGTTTCTTATAAGGTAGAAGTACATCTTATAATAAAACGAATCATGGCTGCCATCGTTGTACTGCTCGTGATCGAGGGAATGTTTTTTTCCAATAACCAATGCGCGAAAAGAGAGGTCCACATTAGAGAAAAAGTAGTCAACAAGCGCAATGTAGAACAGGGTGTTCTTCTTCGATACTTTCGTCCATTTCAGTTCACCGTGGCAGTTGTACTCCTGTTTAATCTTGCGAATATCTTTCGAGATCGATCGCACCTTTTCTTTCGGTACCGTAAGCGCACCGAGTGCCATGATATCGTTGTGATCGTGTAGAATATGACAACTCTCATCGCAGTATATATTGTAGCTTTCTTCCCCGCTCATACATGTACCGCCAACGACTCCCCGGTACGCTTCCCCTTTACATTGGTCTCCAGAATGGTCGCAGTGATGTACTTAGTTCTTACATCCAGTTTGGAAAGCACTTGGCATTCATCCTTCTTCTAAACTGATGATAGTATAGGATCAAGGTATGGATGACGCAAGTATGAAAAGGAAAAACAAAAACCACTATTTAATCTTATTTGACATTTTTTAATTTTTGGTATACAAATGTACGCATACAAAGTAGTGTGTAGAAAAACATTTTTTTCATGCCAGAGGAACACCAATAATTTCTCATTAAAAACACCAAGATTCATCGCAGGCCGCGCGGTCTGAAGACCGGAGTCTGCAACTCCCCCAGCTCAAAAAGCGCCGATGACAAAGTTCATAGGCGGTATATATATAAACATATTTAAAAGGAGGAAGATTTGAACAAAAGTAAGACCGTATTGATACTCATCGACATTCAGAATGAGAGCAATTTCGGAGTCGAAAATGTGGAAAGTGTAGTCGAAAATGCAAGTGCACTTATTTCTGCATGCCGGGAGCAAGGAATTCCCATCATCTATACCCGGCAAATTAACCGGGCTGACAGAGTGGGCCTCTCACGGGATGAAGAATTGAACCCGAATGGAACCCCGGTGTATTACTGCTCAGGAACCGATGCAGTAGAAATCATCAGTGACATTACTCCCGCAGCTGAGGATATTGTGCTGGATAAATACCGTTGGAGCGCCTTCTATCAGACCAGCCTGGATCTA
Source organism: uncultured Sediminispirochaeta sp. (assembly GCA_964504785.1). GTDB lineage: Bacteria > Spirochaetota > Spirochaetia > DSM-16054 > Sediminispirochaetaceae > DSBN01. The sequence continues at coordinate 2,218 of CAZDFY010000310.1, forward strand.
TTTT
>CAZDFY010000311.1:0-2211 GCA_964504785.1 uncultured Sediminispirochaeta sp.
ATTTTTCAAAAACCGATTGGAATTCATACGAAATCTCTTGGGACTTCAACCACTTACCTTTATTATATCAGATATATAGAACTGAAACCATTGCCACCACCTATAAAAGACTCCGTTCCCACTGGCAAGAGATGACTACCGAGATGAAGCGCCTTGAGGAGGAGAATAACCGTATCTTTATCGAAGCCTATGGGTTAGAAGATGAGCTCACCCCTGATGTTCCTCTGGAAGAGATTACTCTCACCTGTAATCCCTACTACCGTTACGGTAAAAATAAGAGCGAAGAGGAGCTGGAGAAGCTGCTTCTTGCCGACACGATGCGTGAGTATATCTCCTATGCTGTTGGTTGTATCTTCGGTCGCTACTCCATAGACAAAGACGGCCTTGTGCTGGCGAATGCCGGTGATGATATTGAGGAATATTATCGCCAGATACCGAAGCCGACATTTGTTCCCGATGAAAGCGGCATTCTGCCGGTCACCGCAGACGAAGACTATACGGACGATCTCCCCTCACAGTTTCGAAACTTCCTTCGAACCACCTTTGGTGATCAGCACTACCGGGAGAACATCTCTTTCATAGAAGATGCGATCGGAAAAGACATCCGGGGCTATTTCCTCAAGAACTTCTACAGCGACCACGTAAAACGCTACAAAAAGCGCCCCATCTACTGGATGATCTCTTCCCCGAACGGCAGCTTCAAAGCCCTTATCTATCTGCACCGTTACCATAAGGACACCATCAACCGATTCCTCAACGACTATCTGCGCCCCTACAAGCAGAAATTACAGGCAAAAATAAAGAATAACGCCCATATTATCGACTCAGGATCTTACGGAACCGGCGAGAAGAACCGTGCCCAAAAACAAATTACCGAATATGAAAAACAGCTCAAAGAGCTCTCAACCTGGGAAAAAGACGTAGTATATCCTCTCGCATCGCAGCGTATCGAGCTGGACCTCGACGACGGAGTAAAAGTGAACTACGCCAAACTCGGTGCTATACTGGAGAAGGTAAAAGGATTGAATGCGTAGATGAAGAGTAAAATCGATACTCTGTTACAGAAGGAAGAAGGGAAACAGCTCGAGTTTAAGCGGGACCTCTCCTCCTTGAAGAACCTTATGAAGACCATAGTTGCCTTCGCTAACAGCTCCGGTGGAACCTTGGTCATCGGGGTCGAGGATAGAACCAAAGCAGTTGTGGGCATAGAGAATATCCTCGATGAAGAAGAGCGGCTGAGCAACATTATTGCTGATTCCATCTCCCCCCACATCGTACCGAATATCGAAATTGTGAGCATGGAAGAGAAGAGCCTGCTTCTCGTGGAAGTGTACCTCAGCGGATCCCGTCCCCATTGGATTACTGCAGAGGAAGAGTACGAGGGCGTATATGTGCGCTTGGGCTCTTCAAACAGAAAAGCCGATCGGCAACTCATAGAGGAAATACGGCGGACTGTGCAGGGAACCGCATACGATGAGCTTCCTGTGGCCGATGGTACAAAAGATGATCTCGATATATTGGCAATGAGGGACGTCTTCGGCAGCGCGGACAATCTGCCGGAAACCCAGCTTGAAACCCTAAAGCTCATAAGACCGTATCAGGGTCGCAGCGTTCCTAGTATTGGAGCGATTCTTCTTTTCGGCAAGACCCGAATGCAGCACTTTCCCGACGCTTGGATACAATGTGGCCGATTCATCGGTATCGATAAAGCGAAAATATTCGATCACATCGATATCTATGAGCACCTCCCCCAGGCAGTGGACAGTATCATGCTCTTTTTGAAGAAGCACGCCATGCGGGGAGCCGATTTTTCCGATATTCGAAGAAAAGACGTGTGGAGCATTCCCCTTACCATCCTTCGGGAGGTGGTCATAAATGCACTCGTCCACTCGGACTACTCTCAACGCGGCGCGCCCATTCGGGTAGCCTTCTTCGACGATCGTATAGAAGTGGAGAATCCCGGCATACTCCTGCCCGGTTTTACCATAGAAGATATGAAGCAGGGAGTTTCGAAAATCAGAAACCCCGTCATCGCACGTGTCTTTCGCGAAATAAACCTCATAGAGCAGTGGGGCAGCGGCGTTCCGCGCATATTCAGTGAAGCGGAGGAACTTGGATTGCCTGAGCCGGAAATAGTCGAAATCGGTATGCGCCTGCGCTTTGTGTTATGGCTGTACGAAGCAATTACGACCGCAGAGCACCCCTCAAGCG
>CAZDFY010000312.1:0-2181 GCA_964504785.1 uncultured Sediminispirochaeta sp.
GAAAAGAGGATGCATCCTGGGGCCAATAGGTTTACTCAGGAAATATATTGGGACAGAAGTTCTTCGCTAATCTCCCAAAGCCGGCGGGCCTGGCTCTCACCTTCATCTAGAAAACGCGAGTAGGTTTCTTGTTTATCCACAAAATATTTGCCCGAAATACCCTCTACTTCCTTCGATGAGGTTAGATAGACCGAGGTCTCAGCTCCCTTCTCCACGGAAGCTCCTCCGGAGAACAGGACATGCAGCAGCTTTGTATTAATAACTCCCGGATGCAGTGCGTTTGCACTAATTCCATCCTTAAAGTAGCGTTTATGCAGCTCTCGGGTGAACAGAACCATCGCTACTTTTGATTGGGCGTATACCCGTGAGGGGTTATAGCTGCGGCTCGACTGCAGGTCGTCAAAATCAATGCTGCCGCTTTCATGCACCATAGAACTGACGTTTATAATGCGGCTTGGAGCATTTCGCTTTAATATATCCAAAAGTTTGTGGGTAAGTAAAAAATGTGAAAGATAATTTACGGCCAGGGTCTCTTCAAAATTATCGGAGGTCAGAATACGCTCGGTACGAATTACAGCAGCATTGTTGATTAACACCTTCACATCAGAAAAATTGCTTATAAGCTGTTCGGCTAACGTTGCCACCGATTGCATATCGGATAAATCCGCCGTAAGCAAATCAACTTCACCCTCCGCTCCGGCCTGAATCTCCGCATGGGCGGATCTGCTTTTCCCGCTATCCCTGCCTATCATGACAATACTGTGCCCCTGCCGGGAGAGTTGCCGAGCCGTCTCTTTTCCTATGCCATCACTTGCCCCAGTAATAACAATTCTCATCATCATCCTCCTCCACTCAAAAATACTATAATCATACCCAGCGGGCAAATCGTGAGGAATTGCTTGATAAGGGTCATCCCATATACAGACATCATCAGCATCTTGAAGGGTTCCATTTTGAAGTCGTGCGGGCCAACCATCTCGAGTGCCTGAGGGTACATTGCAAGTACTAAAGGGCCGTCCAGATTAGAAAGATGATTAGGCAAAACCAATAGAGGACTTTTTTCAGGGATATTTTCAATTCCTTCCACAGTAGTGCTGGTAAGCAGAGAGTAGAATGCGTTTAGAAATACTCGACTGAAGTCTCGCCGTTCCTTGAGAAAAGTGTAAGGGAAACTGTGTGTGCGGCTATTTAATTTGCTGTTTTGAGCGGAAACCAGTGTGTCACCCATAAATGTTCCTCCTTAAAGGGTTTGAGTAAAAGTAACACTGCTTTGTTAATATATTGTAAGTATTTGACTAAAATACGATTTGAAGACTGAAAGTAATTGTTCTAATGTGTGCGACAGCCGGCATTCTGAGGCTGCTTGTAGCCCTGTGGAAACTAAAGAATGGAATCTAATGAAAAAATTGCATAAAGCTATAAATTGTTATACTGTGAAGTAAGGAGAAACAATGAAACGGATTGCATTTGCATTTTTTTGCGTGTCGATATTCATAACATCCGGACTGTGGGCACAGGAGCAGCAGGGGGTATCTTTCGGTATTCGTATTTTAGCAGGCGGACGATACGATAACGTCAGGATGTGCGCGGGGTCACCGGCGGGTGTTCCGGGAGGTCCGATTGGTGAGGTCTATTTTGATATCCGGGTTCCCGTGAGTGAACGCGGGGCATTGGTTATAAACGTTCCGCTCTTTCGGCCAATCGTTTTTGCCGCAGCATTTGATATACTGCAGCTTGAACCGACGGTAATGTATGAACACACCTTCGGTGATGGTACTGGAACACAACCGGTTGTCGGGGGCGGGCTTGGAATAATCCTCCATCATGGACCGGATTACCACTCTTCCCAGGAAGACCGCGGGGAGTCGTTTTTTTCAGTTGGACCCCTTCTCAACGGTTTTGCCGGGCTTAAATTCGGCGAGACTAATGTAACCGCCGGGGTAAAGGGCTTTTTCTCGCCTCTGTTCACAGCAGACCGATCGACAGGAGTTGTTGCGGGGGGCGGCCTGGAACTGCAATATAACTTCGAATAAGTTTCCCATGCCGCTTCACGGCAGCCGAAACGACGAAAATAGCCGTCCGGTTGCCGTCCGGCTATTTTCATCGCGGCTTCTAATCTGACAGCTTGTCAGTTTAGAAGCCTTTTTTTTGTCCTTCCCAGGGGGGATCCGTACTGTTTCT
>CAZDFY010000313.1:0-2104 GCA_964504785.1 uncultured Sediminispirochaeta sp.
TGGAAATGGGGACAGGAATTTATAGGCTATTTGCCGTTACAGCTTATTTTTACTATGTTGTACACAGACGAGATTCTAGGAGGTTGTAATGGAACTTAGTTCAAAGAAGATAGTTGCCCTGGTACATGATCAGTTTGAAGATCTTGAATTATGGTATCCGGTTCTCCGGCTTCGAGAAGCGGGAGCGGAAGTAGTTTTGGCAGGAGAAGAGGCAGGCAAAGAATATGCCGGAAAACACGGTGTGCCGGCAACCGCCGATACAGCCTACTCTTCGGTAGAAGCGGCGGATTTTGACGGAGTTCTTATTCCAGGCGGATGGGCCCCGGATAAACTGAGGCGATACCCAGAGATAATCGAGCTCATCCGTGCATTTGACAAAGAGGAAAAACTCATCGGGGAAATATGTCATGCCGGTTGGGTGCTCATTTCAGCGGACATCCTCAAGGGACGCCAGGTCACCAGCACCCCTGCGATAAAGGATGATATGATCAATGCTGGAGCAATATGGAAAAACACTGCGGTGGTCCGCGACGGCCACATCATCTCCAGCCGCCGGCCCCCCGATTTGCCGGCCTATCTTCGTGAGGTAATTTCTTTTCTGAAGTAATCGTTACTACGCCACAAAAATCTTTGGCCCTACTCTATCCCGGCCTTAGTAAAAGGGTCGAGATTTCATTGAGAATCTCAATCCTTATGTGTATACTGTAAATAATGAAGAGAAAAATCCTTCTTGTCGAAGACGAAGCAATTATCGCCATGTCTACGGCTAAAATCATAGAAAAATACGGTTTTGTGGTGGTAATAGCGCATACAGGCGAAAAAGCCGCCGAAATGGTAGAAGAAGAACCTGATATATCCCTTATATTGATGGACATAGACCTCGGGAGGGGAATAGACGGAACCGAAGCTGCGCAAAGAATTCTCGAAAAGCACGACCTTCCCATCATTTTTCATACCAGTCATGCGGAAAAGGAGTATGTAGATAGGGTAAAAAAGATCACAGGATACGGGTATGTGCTGAAAAACTCAGGAGAGTTCGTACTCCTAGAGTCAATCAACATGGCATACACCCTTTTTGAGGCTAAAAAAGAGGCCCAGCTCAATCAAAAAGAGAGTGAAATCGCCTACCAGGAGATGGAAGCGAGGGAGTATCGTCTCCAGCATGTAAATCGGGTGCTGCTTTCAATAAGAAATATCAATCAAATTATCACAAAAGAGACCGATGTGACGTCCCTCCTTGATGAAGCCTGTCGAGTGTTGATAGAAACGAGCGGATATCACCAGGTATGGATCGTACTCATGGATAAAGGTGTCCCTCAGGAGCCGTTTTACCATTCCGGTTTCAAAGAAAATTTCTCTCCAATGGTAAGATTATTAAAAACCGGAGAGGTACCGGAATGTGCTAAAAAAGCTATTGAAACAGAGGATATACACATCGTTACCGAGCCGTCAATTGAATGTCCATTATGTCCTTTTAAAGATGAACATTCGGAGGAAAGTTGCGACTACGGCGATAAAGTTACAATGACCTTGCCCCTTATCATAAATGAGACCATATACGGCTGGATTAGTGTGATACTCTCTTCATTTTATAGTGATAATTCGGACGAGCATAAGCTCTTTCGAGAGATTGCCCGCGATTTGTCATATGCACTTCACAACATAAAGATTGAAGAGTCAAAACGCCTTCTCGCACGGGACCTCAATCTCTCACAAGCTACTTTAATGACCGCCTTGGACCACAGTCAAGCGGGGATAGCTATTGCTGATGCACCCGCCGGAAAGCTCCGCTATGTAAATGATGCCGCCCTCCGTATACGCGGGGGGAATCGAAAAGAGATAGTCCAAGGGGTCGGAATTGATCACTACGTGGCCTCTTGGAATATTTTGGATTTTGATGGTCGTCCCCTCGATCCTGACGAGGTTCCCCTCGCTCGTGCACTTAAGTACGGAGAGATAAACAGCAGACAGTTTATTGTAAAGAGGGATACTCTTGAGGAGAGGATTGTAATGACCAATGCCGCTCCGATATATGACAAAGAGGGCAAGATACATTCTGCAATGGTCATTTTTATGGATGTAACTGAACACAAGGAAGCGGAAA
>CAZDFY010000314.1:0-2082 GCA_964504785.1 uncultured Sediminispirochaeta sp.
CCCGAGGTAATATTCTCCATGAAGAATCCGAGCAGACCGAGGGTGAGATAGCTTCCCGCCAAGCCCCCGAAGAAACCGTTTGCGATAGTTGAGAGGTAGCGAATACGAAACACATTAAGTCCAGCACTGTCTGCTGCCTTTGGATTTTCACCTACAGCGTGGAGGCTCACCCCCCATTCCGTGCGATGAATAAAGAACCAGGCCAGAAAGATCGCAATAAAAGTGAAGTAGACAAAAAGGTCTTGATTAAATAGTACCGGTCCGACGATTGGAATCTGCGAGAGGACCGGAATAGGAATCTTAGGAGTCACCGGGCACTCGGGTAGGGTTGTAGACTTGCCGAACACGATAAGAAAAAGAAAGCTCGTGAGTCCCATAATGAGAAAATTAAGTGCAAGCCCCGCTATGGTCTGGTTCACCTTGCAGTGAATACTGAGATACGCATGGATACTGCTCACCGCAATTCCTCCGGCAATACCTGCACACACACCAAGCAAGACGCTTTGCGTCATAAAAGCTATAATAAAGCTGAAAAAAGCTCCCGAAAGCATAATGGCCTCGAGGCCGATATTGAGTATGCCGCTTTTCTCAGAGAAGGTTTCACCAAGCCCTGCCAGGGTAAGGGGCATCGCCATCCGCAAGGTTGCAGAAAGAAAGGCTGTGAGGGCAGCAATCAATCCGGTTTCTATCATACCTTTTCCTCCTTTTGTTTTTCTGCGAATAGTGTGAGTAATGTACTTCTTGAGAGGATCAACAGGACTATCGACCCCATTATAATCCAGGAAATGGATGCGGGAACCCCAGCCTGTCGCTGCATACTAAGCGATCCTACCTGTAGGGCGGCTATACCCAGTCCCGCTGCAGTAACACCGAAGGGATTGTTCTTTCCGAGCAACGCTACGATTATCGCCACGTAACCAAAACCCGGGGAGAACCCCTCCAACAGTTTGTAATGGATACCCGCGATCTCCCCAACCCCGGCTATCCCAGCAAAACCGCCGCTGAGCAGAGATGAGAAGACAATATACTTTTTCACGGGTATTCCCGAGCACAGGGATGCCCGCTGGTTTAGGCCGACAACCCTTAGTTTATAGCCTGGGCTGGATTTCCACATCAGCACGTACACAAGGACCATGGCGATGAGTGCAATCAGAAAGCCAAGGTGGAGGCGTGTGGGATACATGAGCAAGGGAAAAATGAATCCATCCGGAAGCTTAGAGGACATCGGGAGTGGATATTCCGGGTCCTTCAACACCGTGCGCACAAGAATCCCTAAAATGTTGATGGCGATGTAGTTAAACATGATGGTGTTGATGACCTCGGAAATACCGAACCTCGCCTTCAAGTAACCTGGAATCAAGGCCCATATCCCGCCGGCAACGAAACCCGCCACAATTCCCAAAGGAATGGCAATGAGGGCCGGCAGGCCGGGAAAAAGGTATGCAGTTGTGGTCACTGCAATAGCTCCCCAATAAATCTGTCCCTCTGCACCGATGTTGATGAATCCGGTCCTAAAGCCGATAGAAACACCGAGGCCGGCCAAAATCAGCGGGGTTGCCCGGACCAGCACCTCTGAGAAGCCGTACAATGAACCGAATATCCCCCTGAAGAAGCTCATGAATGATTTTGGTACATCGCTTCCAACAGACAGTATGAGTACTACCGCCAAGGACAGGATGATTACAATAATCAAGATGTATGAAAGTGCTGCTTTTAACCGTTCCACTACTCTACCCGCCTTGAATTGGAACCACTCTCTGCTGATTCGCCGGCCATCAGGCGTCCAAGGTAGTTCACATCCACATTTCCATCATTTTCAAGCACCGCCATTATCTTGCCGTGAAACAACACGGCTATCCGGTCACTCAACGCGAATATCTCATCCAGGTCTGAAGAAATAAGAAGAATGCTGCTGCCGGAGGCCCGTCTCTCGAGGAGTTTCTGTCGCACAAACTCCGTAGCGCCGATATCAAGCCCGCGGGTTGGGTGAAATGCAATAATAACAGGCGGAGAACCGGCGAGCTCACGGGCAAGGATCAGTTTCTGCTGGTTTCCTCCCGAGAGATAACGGACCGGTTTGCC
>CAZDFY010000315.1:0-2063 GCA_964504785.1 uncultured Sediminispirochaeta sp.
AGGGACCGTGGATGGCCGAATCTATTCTTAAAGTGAATCCTGATATGAACTTCGGCGTCGCGCCCCTCCCAGTTAGTAACGACCCGGATGGGGCAATGATAAACCTGGCTACCTCAACCTCCGTGGCAGTATCTCCAACCAGCGAGAATAAGGATATTGCCTATGAACTGCTTAACTTCCTCCTGGATAAAGAGCATTCCCCGGCATTGTTTGAGGAGCTTAAATTTAATCCGGTAGCGGATTTCCATGACTATAAGGTGTTTCCCTGGGTGGAGGAAGCAATGGACTATGTAGCCGACGGACACGCGTATCTTGACCTGTCCCTCCCGGGAGCAGTTACCGATGAAACCGCGAAATTGCTGCAGAGCTACTACTCGGACCAAGTGACAAAGGACGAGATTATTCAGACCCTTGATCGTACATGGAATCGGGCTTTAGCTGCCGCGCAGTAAGCTTCAGTATAAGTTTAGTTCTGATTCCTTAGACGGTTTTTCTTCTTGAAGCCCTGTCGTTGAAAACGGCGGGGCTCTGTTATAGGCAATGATTATGGGCAATGATTATGGGCAATGATTATGGGCAATGATTATGGGGGGCCGGAATGTTTCAGATGTATCGAACCAGTTTAGAAAAGGGCGAGCGGATAAAGGATATTGGCTCCGCATCCTCAAGCCGAGAGAAAACGAATTGTGAGATAAAGGTTACCCCTGAAGAAAGGTACCAAACTGTCCGCGGTTTCGGCGGGGCAATAACGGAGGCTGCCGCTTATACACTGAGCCGTTTACCGAAGGACATGGTCGATGAAGTGCTGCAGGCCTACTTTGATCCCCGGCGGGGAAACGCCTACACGATGAGCCGGGTGCACATCAATTCATGCGATTTCAGCCTGGAGAACTACAGCTATGTAGACAGCTTTGATACCGAGCTCAAGAGCTTCGATATTTCCAGGGAAACACGCTGGGTACTGCCGACCATTCATCAGGCCCAGGCTATTGCCGGTCGCCCGCTTTTTCTGCTTGCCTCCCCCTGGAGCCCGCCGGCATGGATGAAGAGCAATGGAGATATGAACGGTGGGGGCACACTGCGTCCGGAATTTCGCCAAGTCTGGGCCGATTATTACATTCGCTATCTGCAGGCTATGGCGGCACGGGGAATCCGTATGGATGCAATAACCGTACAAAATGAGCCGGCGGCCGTGCAAGTGTGGGACTCCTGCCTGTACACTGCCGCCGAAGAGCGGGATTTTGTACGCGACTACCTTGGACCAACTGTTGCCGGGTCCGCCTTTTCCGGGCTGAAGCTCCTTATTTGGGACCATAACCGGGATTTGGTCTTTGAACGAGCTCGAGAGGTCCTCTCCGACAAAGAAGCAGCTCGTTACATATGGGGAGTAGGACACCACTGGTATGTCTCCGAGGAGTTTGAAAACCTGGGACGGCTGCACAATGCCTTCCCCGAAACCCATCTTGTTTTTACCGAAGGCTGTCAGGAGGGCGGCCCGCAGGTTGGAAAGTGGTTCACCGGTGAGCGCTACGGCAGAAATATTATCGGGGATATGCGCAACTGGGTAGAGGCGTGGATTGATTGGAATATTGTCCTTGATGAACGCGGCGGCCCGAACCATGTGGGCAATTACTGTGATGCGCCGATTATTGCCGATACCGCTGCCGGAGAGATTTGTTACAACAGCTCCTACTGGTACATAGGCCATTTTAGCCGCTTTGTGCCCCCCGGCTCGGTCCGTATCGGTTCAAGTGAAGCAGAACCTGTTGAAGGACTGCATCATATTGCATTTCTTACACCTACTGATGAAGTTGTCATTGTGGTTATGAACGAGTCTGAAACAGATTCCCGGGTGGTACTAAAAGAGGGGACACTAAAAGAGGTAGTACTCAAGGAAAAAGCAGAATCTAAAGGGCTGGTCTGTGAGGTGCCGGCCCACAGCATAGTGACGTTGAAAGGCACCTTTTCTCTTCACTCTTGAATATTACTTTCCCATAAAGTATCTTATATAATATATATGAACCTATTGAAACTATTTCTGATGCTGGTACTCAGCTGGGCAC
>CAZDFY010000316.1:0-2062 GCA_964504785.1 uncultured Sediminispirochaeta sp.
AAAGGACGCACAAGAATTTATGGATACTATCCGTGGGCAGGCCCTTGAATCATCCTCTTATATACCTCGAGAGTTCCTCTCTTATTGGAGCGAGAAGGAAGCGGGTGTACGCTATCGGGACTTACTGTATAAATACGGAGAACTACTCGTTGCCTGGCCTTTAATATGGGAAAGCGCTCAAAAGCTAAATGCTGAAGGTCGCGGCCTAAGCGGTGGGGGAACGCAATAATGGATAGGAAGTACTACTATCCGGCTCATATCACGAGTACACCGGCGGGTAAAGAAGTGGCTTTTGTAACTAACCACAATGCAAATCAAGTGTATTTACTTCCGGAAATCCAGGTTCAAAAATTTAAGGCCTTATCTGGTTGTCGCAGCTTGGACGGATTATTAGCACAGTTGAAAAGCGTTGATACCTACAAATTATCGGAAAATGTTTTACAGGTACAAATCCAGGAATGGATAAAAATGGGCCTCCTCAGACCCGAAGCCCTCCTCAAGGAAAAAGCACGCTCAAAAAATACACAGCATCCGCCGCTTATGAGCAGCACCATTACCTGTAACAGACCCGATACCCTGCAAAAATGGCTTACCCCTAGAATAAACTCACCCGATTACCGCAACAACAAGGTGCCGATTCTTATTTCTGACGATTCAGAAGAGAAAGGAATGCAACAAAAAAACAGGCTAGCAGTAGATAAGCAACGGAAAAACTATCCGGGAACGATCATCTACAACGACCGTTCTTATAGAGAAAAACTTATACATGAACTTGCTGGTACGGTTCCGGAGGCTGTTGTACGATTTGCCCTCAAAGGAGGGGAGGGCCTTACTTCAAAAAGGAGTATCGGTACCTTCGGGGCCAACCGGAATGCAGCACTCCTATCCACGGCAGGGGCGTATTATTATTCCAGCGATGATGATCTGTATTACAGGTTCTATCAGAATAAAAATCAAACGAGCGAAAGTACTTCGAGTAAGATTGTATTCGAAGATGCTCTGCTTCCCGCTTTCCGATGTTTTCCCGATATGGAATCCCTAGAGCAGGCTTCATCATCAGCACCGAAATTCAGTCTAATTGATAAAGCGCAACAGCTTTTCCATGAAGGTGTGTATTCCATGCTGTCGGATGCGGACCTTAGTTGTATTACCCCTTCAATCGCCCATAAACTTGAAACTGGGAACGCAGAGTTAAGGGCAGTTACGGCCGGCTACTACGGCGGACGCTGGTATGACTCACCAATTACCTTTTTAATGCATATTGATGAAACCGAAACGCAGTTTCTGAATGACCCCGATGCATATCAAAAAATGAAGTACAACGGCATTAACATATGCGGCTTTGAAGACACTACTGTCACCTCATCGTCTTTTTTGCAGGGCGGCACTATGATTCTGGACAATACCAAACTTCTTCCCCCCTGTTTTCCCATGGGCAGACATGAGGATACTGCCTTCGGGATCCTGTTGAACCGCTGTTTTGAAAAAGCTCTGTTTCTGCATCTTCCGGTAGCAGCCTATCACGATCCTTCCACTAAGATACCCTTTTCCGAGGAAGCTTTTTCAGATGCATCATTAGGTATGGGTAAAATGATAGAACTGCTCTTATATCGATATACCGCCACTTTCCTTTCATCTTCTCCGGTGGAAAGAATGGGGGAGGTAGGTAAGCAGTTTCAAGATATCGGCGAAATCTCATTGGCAGATTTTGAGGGACAGCTGCGCGCCGTACAGCAGCACTATGTATCCGTCGCCGGCCGTCATTTAGAAGATATGCTGGAGCATTACAAGGGTGAACCCTCCTGGTGGGCGGAGGATGTACAGCGATATCTTGAAGCACAAGAGGAGGAATCAAAAAATCCAGTGGCGGCAGTTCCGCGGGAGCTGAGGACAAAAGTGAATGAACCCAAAAATGATAAAGAAGCAGCTCTTACTCTTTTTCAGTCATGGCTGGGACAGTACGGCCGGCTTTTAGAATACTGGCCGGAATTATGGGAGACTGCCCGACGGATGAACTCTCTGCCATAGCAGACCAGCGGAATTCCTGTTATACTGAGGGGCA
>CAZDFY010000317.1:0-2060 GCA_964504785.1 uncultured Sediminispirochaeta sp.
ATATCTGGCTTGGCTCGGAATCCGACTTCTTAAGAAAAATGGAAGACCAAATTGCGGTAAACACGGTACCTAAGGAAAACCTGAAAGGCTTCATCGAAGCGGGACAGGAGGTCTATCAGTACTATGTGGATGAAGGTTTCTTTACCTGGGACGAAATAAACCAGGTGCGTCAGGCCGCCGGTCTGGCTCCATTGAACTAAGGACAACATTTTTTCAGGTAAACTTCATTCAAACTGTTGAAATTGACCGGGTAGGGTGATCGGCTGTTACAGCGCCGCCTCCCGGTCAAATAATGAATCAAGCATTCTGTTGCTAAGGATAAGGGCATGCGATTTGATACAATAGTGGAAAAAATTATCGCCGCAATCGAATGGATAATTACTTTTTTTCTGATAGTAATATTTAGTCTTACCGTCACTTTAGTAGTGCTGAGGTACGTATTTAACTCCTCTATTTTAGGCGGAAGCGAGGCTGTAACCTTTCTCTTTATTTATACTACCGCCCTGGGTTCCGCGGTGGCTATCCCGAAGAACAAGCATATCCGGATCAGTTTTTTTATTGATCAACTACCGGCTAAGCTGCAGGTAGTCGTTGATGCCTGTGTATATGTACTAGTTGCCTTTATCAATGGGGCCATGATGGTATATAGCCTGGGTTGGATCTCTCTGGTCGGAACGGACCTATCCCAGTCCTTGGGAATTCCTCTTGGCATAGTAAAAGCAAGTGTACCAATCGGGTGCAGTTTAGCACTGTTGCTGTCGCTGTATGCGGCCTATCTTGTAATCAAAACAGGAGCACCTCTGGACGGGGAGAAGTTCGTATGACTCTATTAATTGTAAGCCTAGTTATCCTGCTGATCCTTGGAGTACCAATTGCCTACTCCCTCGGGCTCTCTTCGTTTTTCTATTTTGTGGTACATCATCCCGAACTTATTTCGGTAATTCCACAGCGCTTTTATGCCGGGATGGATGCCTACCTTATGATTGCCCTGCCGCTATTTATCGCAATGGGCTGTCTGATGAATGAGAGTGGTATTACCCGACGCCTCATCAACTTTTCATTGCTCTTTGTAGGTCGGTTTCGGGGCGGATTGGGCTTAGTGAATATTGTTGCGAGTATGATCTTTGGTGGAATCTCCGGCTCTTCGGTATCGGATACAGCATCGGTAGGAGCTGTGTTGATTCCTGAGATGGAGGAGAAGGGCTACTCCAAAGAGTTTTCCAGCGGGATTACGGTTGCCTCATCAACAATGGGGATGATTATCCCTCCGAGTATCCCCGTCGTTATTTATGCATTGGTTGCCGAAGCTTCGGTAGGGAAACTATTTTTGGGGACCGCCATACCGGGAATCATGATAGGGCTGTTGATGATTATCATCACCTTGATAATTTCCCACATAAAAAAGCACCCCAAGGAAAAGGTGAATTTAAGCAAAAAAGAAATATTTATTACGGTCCAGCGTTCTATTCTTGCCGTCATAATGCCCCTGTTCATTATAGGTGCGGTGGTGTTCGGTATTACTACCGCGACCGAATCTGCGGCTATCGGGGTTTTATATGCCCTGTTTATAGGGACAGCGGTGTTTCGTACGGTGGGTCTGAAAAGTATTCTGCGTCTCATGCGGAAGGCAATCCTCACCAGTGCCACTGTGATGATTATCATTGCACTTTCCAAAATCTATATCTGGATTTTAGCGCTCGAACATGTACCTCAGATGGTTGCAGCCTTTATTACCGGCCTGGATGTTCCTGTTTTCTTAATTATCATTTTTGTTGATCTTATTATTCTTTTTATCGGAACATTCATCGATGTAAGTCCCGCGATCCTGCTGCTCACGCCGGTGTTCTTACCGGCAATGCAGACCTTGGGGGTTGATGCGATACAGTTTGGTGCAATCCTCATTAGCGGACTGGCTCTGGGACTGGTAACCCCTCCGGTAGGAATGTGTTTGAATGTAGCCTCAGCAATATCAGGCTTAGGGATAGGCAAGATATTCAAGGGGGCCCTCCCGTTTCTGCTGGCAAATATAATCACATTGATTCTTATTAGTTTTGTGAAGC
>CAZDFY010000318.1:0-2043 GCA_964504785.1 uncultured Sediminispirochaeta sp.
CCTGTACAGGGGGATGCACAGCGGCCGATATGATAGTAGAGGCAGGGGTGCTCCCGTTTTTTCACCGGTCCCCGGCATTTTCGCAGGGGGAACAGTTTTTCTATCAGCTCGAGGTATACATCAATTTTCTCTACATTTGTAAAGGGGCCAAAGTAATCCGACCCGTCCTGGACAATACGACGGGTTCTGAATATGCGGGGAAATTTCTCATTAGTCACCCGGATAGAGGGATATGATTTACCGTCTTTAAGATTGATGTTGTAGCGCGGGTCATTTTTCTTTATAAGATTATTCTCAAGCAGGAGCGCTTCGTACTCATTTTGAGTGACTATATACTCAATAGTTTTGATTTTGCTCACAAGCACCCGGGTTTTCACCGGTTGAGAACCGGTGAAGTAGGAGCCAACCCGTTTTTTCAGGTTTTTGGCCTTGCCCACATATATAATTTTACCGAGGGAGCTCTTCATCAGGTACACCCCCGGCTGCTGAGGAAACTCTCGTACCATAAATTTTAGGTCTTCATGCATATCCATTTTAAAATACCGCGGGAAGCCTCAATTGACAAGCATAGTGGGGGTATAGCGACAGCCTGGGGCTTATATCTTACAGTTTGAAGGACTTCCTTTCGGAATTACGCCAGTCGGTACTTTTGCAAGTCACTTTTTTGGTCGATAATACGAATGATGAGAAAGCGTATACTCAAACTCACATGTACTTTATTGCTGTTGCTGAGTACTGTCGGCAGTGTCTATAGTGAGCAGAAACAAATCGTCCTAGGATTTGATGACGGATGGCAACATGTGGCACACTTTGCCGGTACCAGGCTTCAGAAGGGCCGGCAGGGCTTCCTCGACATCACCTTGGAGCCGGTTCAGTACTCAGCCGCTGCTCCTATGACCGACCTGCTGATTCATTTTGAAACTTCCCAACCCCTTGATGCTACGGAAAACTACACGCTGGAACGGGAAGGGGGCTTCTCGATCGTTCCCGATGGACGGGCAGGAGTGAACGCCGGTAAATTTTCTTCTTTCCGCGGCGGATTCAGTCTGGTTCCATCCGTGAACACACAAAACGCTACCAACCAGCCTCTGTTTAGCCCGGGGATGCTCGGAGATAGTTTTACCATAGAATTTTGGCTTTCTCCTCAATATCTTGAAGACGGCGAAACTATACTTCGGTGGAGCGGGCAGAAAGAACATCGCAACGAGGTGCAATTACAGTCACTTAGCGCCACTGTGAATGACCGTAAGCTGGAATGGCACCTTCAAAATCTGTTTCTCCGTCCAGATCACCTTGAAAACGAGTATATATTAACCGGACGTACTACTATGGTCCCGGAGAAGTGGCATCATCATATGCTTCGCTATCAGTCCGAAACCGGGGTACTGGAATATCTAGTAGATGGAGTCCCGGCGGATGTAACTTATTGTACCGAAGACGGAACCCCCTTCGGTACCATATTCCGCCCCTATGTGGGGGAACGATCCAGATCAGAAATCAAAATAGGGCCGCAGTTTAGTGGGCTTCTCGATGAGTTGCGAATTTCCCGGAGCTTTGTGGAGGTGCCGACATTACACGGCCTTTCTGCTACCGGAGGATATGCAACTATCGGTCCGCTGGATTTCGGGGAAGAAGAATCTACCCTATTATCTATCGATGTTGAATATGAGGAACCGGGGGATAGTAAGGGCTTTTTCTATTACAGAATCGACACACAGCAGGAGTGGATCCCCTTTCAGCCCGAGGATAATTTTCAGCCCTCACCTACCGGCCGCTATCTCGAACTTAAATTTCAACTCTACCCCGACGGTTCGGGCTCACACTCTCCTAAAGTTTCAAGTGCCACAATCGGGTATCGCCCGAATCTACCCCCCCCGCCGCCAACCGGCCTTACCGCGCGTGCAGGAAACGGTGCAATAGAGGTGTCCTGGAACCCCATTCAACAAATCGACTTGGCAGGATATATTGTATATTATGGGACTTCTTCGGGGATATACAGATCCTCAGATTCAGATGCAGGAGCATCTCCTATCGACATAGGCG
>CAZDFY010000319.1:0-2037 GCA_964504785.1 uncultured Sediminispirochaeta sp.
GGGTACATTTGGAAGGCCCTTTTCTCAGCCTGGAGACAGGTGCACGGGGTATTCATCAGGCCCAGCACATAAAAAGGCCGGATATCTCTTTCTATCAACAACTCGAAGAGCTGTGCGAGGGGAGCCAGGCCCTCATTACCATTGCCCCCGATCAAGCAGGAGCGGCAAAACTGATACAGCATATTACCGGCACCTCAAAAACCGTGGTCTCTTTAGGTCACCACACGGCTCACAGCGGGCAAATAGAGGAGGCGATTGAGGCAGGGGCAAAAGCGGCGACCCATGTGGGAAACGGCTTACCCACCCTGCTGCACCGTCATGAAAATCCCTTATGGAAGATTCTCGCCGACGACAGGCTGTACGCCTTATTTATCGCCGACGGCTTCCACCTTCCCCCCGATTTTATTAAAGTGCTTCTTAAAACAAAACCGGCGGACAAACTTATTCTTACAAGCGATTTGATGCAATTTGGCGGCCTTGAACCCGGAGAATACACACTTGGTGGTTTAGATGTTGTACTTGAGGAAAATGGAAAACTGCATCCCGCCGGCAGTTCGCATCTTGCCGGTGCCGCACTTTCAATTGATCAATGCAGCCGCTACCTGAAGGGTTCTTTTTCTCTCAGCGAAGGGCAAGTCCATGCCCTCTCTTATAAAAATCCTCTTCAACTGCTGCAACAAAACCTGTAAGATCATTATAATAAAAATAAGGCTGAAAAATATGATCTGTAATATTAAAGACGTGTATGAATACGCGGGGTCTCGTCAAAAGGATGCACTTAATGCCCTTGTATTAGCCCAGGTCGTCGACTCACCGGGCATTTCAAGAAAAGAAATTACCCACACAAATAAGTTGCGTCCCAGTTCTGTTTCCAGTGCATGTCAAGATCTCCTCGACCGAGGGATCCTATACGAAAAAAGTATAGTTGATCCAAACCAGAGGGGACGTCCCGAAGTAGCCCTGTATGCAACAACTGACTACTGGACATCGGCATGCATCTTTATGGAATCCCTGGATTTTCGGGCCGCTCTAGTAGATATAAGCGGAAAAATTACCCCCCTTACAATTAAAAACGAGTACACAACTTCCACCAACTACCAGGATAAATTGAATGCAGCACTAAGCCAGGTTATCGAAGAGAAACCTGAAAAAGGAAATTTTATCGGAATCGGCCTTTCATTGCCCGGCTTCGGAATAGCACAAGAACATACCTGGATTACTTCCACACGCTTCGGCCATTTGAATCAGATATCCTCAACCCACTTCGGAAACAGCATCGATGTCCATCTTAATTGGGTACGCAGCATCGATGCCCGGATGCAATCCCTGCTATTATCCAATCCTGAATTTAGCAAGGGCAAAACAATTCTTTTTCATTGGGGCTACGGCATCGGGGTGACCCTCTCAATCGACGGAAAGCTTACAAACGACTCCTTCTCAAAGTTCGGTGAATTGGGGCATACGGTTGTCGACCACAAGTCTGAAAAACAGTGCCGATGCGGCTCAAGGGGCTGCCTTGAAACTGAAGCGGCAATATGGGCCCTGCTCCCTTCTATTAAAAAACGGTTCGATGAGGTACCGGTGAACGAAAGAGAGTTCAGTGCCTTTCTCGAAAAACGATTTATCGAAGAACTCCCAGAAATAGAAAAAGCAATTGATTATATCAACATCGGTCTTCTAAACATTTCAAAACTCTTCTCACCGGATAGGATCCTTTTGTACGGTCCTTTTACCGACCATGATCGCATTTACAACCGGGTGAGAGAAAATTTTTATCAAAATATCCCCCACTCCGAGTTCAAGTCCATAGATATTTCCCGCATCCAGCACACCCCGGCAGACGAAGTCATCGGCTCGACCTACTCTTTATTTATAGATGCCCTTCGAAAGGATTTAACCGCCTCCAGCTAAGGCCCAGTGCCCAGTGCCCAGTGCGTTTTTTTGGGCGATCAAGCAGGTCGAAAAGTGAGATGCGGGGACTCCAGTTTTCTGCTATAGTAGCTACATGAATGAGTATGCCCCCCTGTACACACGCCT
>CAZDFY010000320.1:0-2036 GCA_964504785.1 uncultured Sediminispirochaeta sp.
TGCTGCAGAAGAGCTACCACAAAAAGGTGAAGATGATCTACATCGATCCTCCGTATAACACGGGAAAAGAATTTATTTATCCAGACAAATTTCAGGACAACCTGGATACCTATCTTCGTTATACAGGGCAGGTCAATGAGGAGGGGTTCAAGATTTCTGCAAATACGGAGACAGGAGGCCGATACCACACCAACTGGCTCAACATGATGTATCCTAGGTTGAAGTTAGCCAGGAATCTGTTGAGAGATGATGGAGTTATCTTTATCTCGATTGATGATAATGAAGTGACCAATTTACGAAAAGTTTGTGATGAAATATTTGGCGAGGAGAATTGGATCGGAACTATAGTCTGGAAGAATGCAACAGACAACAATCCCTCTCAGATTTCAGCAGAGCATGAATATGTGCAGGTATACGCACGTAGTGTTGATCAAGTCTATTCTCCATGGAAGAGCAAGGTCTCGGATATTAAAAACCGTTTAGTTGAAGTGGGGCATGAGTTTATTCAGAAGTACCAAGATGATGAAAAACGACAAGAAGCATATACAAGGTGGTTTCGCGAAAATAAAGCCTACTTGTGGCCACTCGATCGCTACAAGTACATAGACAAAGATGGGATTTATACTGGAAGCCAAAGCGTGCACAACCCGGGTCGAGAAGGTTATCGATATGATGTATTCCATCCTGTAACTGGTAAAGCATGCCGTCAACCACTTATGGGGTACCGTTTTCCACCTGAAACAATGAACCGGCTTATTTCAGAAGAAAAAATATTATACGGAGAAGACGAATCGAAGATAATTGAATTGAAAGTATATGCTGAGGAATTCGAAGATAAGCTGCCGAGTGTCATAACTCTAGATGGTCGACTCGGTGCATATGACCTACAAGGTCTCTTTCCTGATGAGAAAAAATTGTTCACGAATCCAAAACCGATCCGGCTTCTTAACCAACTGATGTCCTTTCTTCTCGAAGATGGTGATATTTTATTAGACTTCTTTGCAGGAAGTGGTGCATCAGCCGAGGCTGTATTAAGGTTAAACGCTGCAGATGAGCAGATCAGACGTTTTATAGAGATACAGCTTCCAGAGAACTTGGGCACAAACAAAGAAGTGGATCGTAACGCACTATCAGCTGGTTTTAGCTCTATTGCTGACATTGCAAAAGAGAGGATTCGGCGAGCAATACGAGCGACGTATAACGAAAAGAATGACAACCGAATAGGTTCAGGAATGCGAGTCTTCAAACTCGACTCCAGCAATATCAAGCCCTGGGATGCTGATTTTGATAACTACAAAGAAGCTCTGATGAATTCCGTGGAGAATATCAAGACCGAACGTACCGAGCAGGATGTGCTGTATGAGCTCCTGCTCAAATACGGGCTTGACCTGACCATACCTATCGAAACCCGCAACATAGAAGGAAAGAATGTCTATATAATCGGTGCTGGGGCTCTTGCGGTCTGTCTGGATGATGAGATTACCCTGGAAGCGGTAGAGGGTATTGCGAAACTAAAAGAGGAATTAAAGCCTGAGATTATGCGGGTTGTA
Source organism: uncultured Sediminispirochaeta sp. (assembly GCA_964504785.1). Taxonomy (GTDB): domain Bacteria; phylum Spirochaetota; class Spirochaetia; order DSM-16054; family Sediminispirochaetaceae; genus DSBN01. The sequence continues at coordinate 1,551 of CAZDFY010000320.1, forward strand.
TTCAAGGATGCCGGGTTCAAGGATGCGGCCGTAAAGACCAACACGGTGCAGATCCTGAAGATTGCAGGTATCGAAGATGTGAAGAGTCTCTAGAAGGAGATAGCATGAAGAAAGAATATCAAAAAGATTTCTGGGAATCGCCAACACTGGATGAACTGGCTAAGGCTCAGCATGTAAAACCCCTTGATGATGTGACCAAATTATACTACACCTGGCCGGGGGAAATCGATGACGGGTTTGAAAAAATGATACAAACATCCCGGACAGTGTTTGGTGAATTACTGCATGAGGTTAAATGAAATTATATGAGCTCATACCAGATTCCGCAGACAGCGTCTGCAAAATCTTTACACTTTATGGCACAACCATCCGGAATTTCCGGATAGTTGCCGGACGACCGAAGAATCATCAACTTGTAAGGAATCCTTACAAGTTCAAATGGAGGCCGATGAATGAAACTTCAATTTAACCCCGACCTGGATTTCC
>CAZDFY010000321.1:0-1988 GCA_964504785.1 uncultured Sediminispirochaeta sp.
GAGCAGCGCAAGTATCTTGAAGATGTAGAGAAGTAAAACAAAGAGAGAGTAAAGAAGATGACAGAAAAGGTTGGAGTAAAAGGGGGGGGGCTTACCGGGAACCACGATTATTTACCGCTTCTGTTTTTTTGTGTAGAGACAGGCCCCCTTAGTGTTGGGGCCTTAACTAACTAGTGTCCCCGTTCGACGAGCGACTGGGCACAACGGCGGGCATGGCGAACTATCTCATCCTCGCCGTCAACCTTCCCGCTCCTCATAAGGACCTTTCCCTTACAGATCACCGTATCAACGGCGGCGGCCCCTGCGGAGTACACAAGATTTGATATAAGATTGTAATCCGGTACCATCTGGGGATGGTCGGGGTCGATCAGCAGGAGGTCCGCGTGGGCCCCCGCTTTCACTTCGGAAGAAATGTGAGGAAAGACTCCCTGGGGAGCGCCGATTCCTGCAGCGGTACCGCAGCCCATGGCAAATACCTGCTCGGCACTTAAAAGTTCAGGATCATCGAAATGCTGTTTTTGCAGTAATGCCGCAATCTTCATCTCTTCAAACAAATCGAGGTTGTTATTTGAAGAGCAGCCGTCGGTGCCCATCATCATTGGAACACCCCGGTCCAGGAGTGCCTTAAAGGGAAAACAGCTTCCCGAAGATAGTTTCATATTAGACACCGGGTTGTGGACAACCGTTGTGCCCCGTTTTGCCAGGAGGTCCAGCTCTTTTTCATTGAGCCATACTGCATGGGCGGCCACCGTCCGGGAACTTAACAGGCCGAGGGAATCGAGATATTCCACCGGTCGCATACCATGCTGCTCGATGCAGTCGTCTACCTCTTTTTTAGTTTCGGATATATGGATATGGAGGGGCAGCTCCTTGTCCCGGGTAAAGTCGCCTAACCAGCGCAGCGTTTTTGAGGAGACCGTATAAATTGAGTGCGGCGCCGGGGTAAAAAGGATGGGCTCATTGTTCCTGTCGTTTCCGCCGTATTGTTCAAAGAGATTTTTCATTTCCCTACGACGCTCCTGTCCGGTTTCCTCATCAAAAAAGTCGAGCAGCGCCGGGCCGGCGGCGGCTTTTATTCCGGCATCTTGAATTGCCTGTCTGCTCTCGGGGTAGTGAAAATACATGTCCGTAAAGAACACCGTGCCGGTTTTAATCATTTCGAGGGCCGCCAGCCGCGTTCCCCAATAGATGTCTTCTGCGGTGAGGTTAGCCTCGGTTGGCCATATTTTCTGCTCCAGCCAGGGCTGCAACTTCATATCATCGGCGTATCCGCGCAGGAGGGTCATGGCTGCATGGGTATGCCCGTTTTTTAAGCCCGGTACAACATGCGCCTCTCCGCCGTCAATCAATTCATCCGCCTCTACCTCCGGCGGCAGCTGGTCCCCCCGGTAAATGCGGTGGATTCTTCCCTTTTCTATGTTGATAGCGGCGGTTTCACCGTCTATTTTGACATTGGTTATGAGCATACTCACAGCCCCCCTTTTCATACCCTATGATACCATAGGATAATAGGATCGTGAAATATGGGTATGACTGCAACAGGTATTCTGATTTTTGGAGTAAATAAACCTGCTCTTAGTGTTTAGTAAAGCCCTGTTTTATATACGAATTCATGGTAGGCCCATTTAAAAATATCAGCCGGGAAGCCGGGAACAATTTTTTATATTTTTTTTCAAGAGTGTGCTATACTTTAAATTGAACCTGAGTCCATATAAAGGGTAATGCCGGTGGAATATGCTGCAACTGTTGCTATGAGTCCTGTAACCCAGGTAAGAACCTAAGGGTCTTGGTGTCTCAAAAGTTTTCGGGTTTTTAAGCAATTCTATAAATATGAGAGGGGTATGAAATGAAAAAATTAGAAAAAAGCAATTCTTTAAAAAAAATCAATAAGTGTATTGGTTTGACAATTGTAATGTTAATGGTATCACTTGTTTTTATATCTTGTGATATCTTGTTGACTGAAACAGATGATGATGATAATGGGAATG
>CAZDFY010000322.1:0-1977 GCA_964504785.1 uncultured Sediminispirochaeta sp.
CACAATGAGTAAATCCAGGACATCTTTTCGTTGGTTAATACCGCTGCTTATATTTTTTCTGCTTTTAAGCAGTTGTGCTTCAATTACCAGCTTTTTTAAGGGCTCGGGAAAGAAGTACAAACAGGCTGAGCAGGAATGGGAAGAAGGCGAATATGGGGATTCAATGTATTCCATGATTTCACTTCTTCAGAGTGACCCTAATTACAAAAAGGCCAAGGTCTTTGTAAAAGAGAATTTTCAAACTGCAATTGAAAAAACTCACGGGAGAATAGAAGCAGCAAAAAAGATAGAAGATCAAATGGAAAAAACCCACTCCATCTACAAGAGGTATCAGGATCTTTATCTTGTAGTGGAGAAAGCAAAAGAAATTGTTCCGCTTGAGGGCCCGAAGGAAGAATGGGTGTGGGACCCGGAGTTCCCGAAGGATTATCTTGCAGAGTATGAGGGGGCACGAAAGGCAGCCGTACAAGTACGGCTTGCGAAGGCAGAAGAGCTCTTTAACGCAGAAAAGCTTGCTGAGGCCAGGGAGCTTATCTACAAATGTATGTCGGCCTATCTGCAAGAAAATGAGTGGGACACTGAAGCGGAAATAGCTCTTCGGAAAGAAACTGCGAATAAAATTTCAGAACTTGCTAAGACTGCGGTCAAAAATATTGTAACCTCAACAGATAAAGAACAGCTAAAAGAGGGACTTGAGACCCTGGATATGGCCCTTAAGTATAACTCCGAAGACAAAGAAGTAGCCTCTATTCGAGAAAAGATCGAAAACCAGATGATAGATGTTCTTTTTACCGAGGCCAAGGAGATTGAGGCCGGCGGCGATCTTGATTCCTTTAAGGAGGCACGAAAAAAATATCGTTCTGCCCTCAATGAGTTTCCAGAGAGTAAGAAGCTTTCCCAGGCCCTTTCCAATGTTAATATGCGGATAGCTGATGCCTACTATGAAAAGGGGTATGCCTTGGAACAGAAGGGTGATGAAGCCTCTCTTAAAGAGGCAATCGACCTCTATGATGAAGGGCTCGAATATGACGAGAGCTCTAAAAAGCTGGTAAGCGGGAAGAACAGAGCAAAGGCTTCGATCGCTGATCAGTACTATCAGAAGGCCCTGGCGGAAGAAAAGAGTGTTGGTCAGGATATCGAGAAGGGAAAAGAAGTAATCGCCCTGTACGAGACTGCCCAGAAGTGGGTAGAAGGGTATAAAGACACCGAAGCCAGGATAGAGGCAATAAAAGAGTCCATAAGCGTGACAATCTATGTGGTAGCCCAGTCGGGAGACCTTTTTCGTGAACTGGAAAAAGAGCTTGATGGCGGTGTCCATAGAAAACTAGGGAGCGACTTTAGCGTGAGATCAAGTGCTGATTCTAAGGAAATCTCCCCTGCCAATGTAGACCAGGGTAACTATCTGCAGCCTGCCAAGCAGATTGGAGCTGACTATATTGTCGTACTTACCGGAGAACTCGGACCTGTGAATAAAGATATAGAGGAGAACCGGAGATCAGAGAGTATAGACTATCAAATAACGGATGATGGAACTATCGAAGAATTACCCGCCGGCGGGCTTAGCACCCTCAAATTCGGAGAGGGAAGCTATGATACCAAAAATGACTACCTAGACAGTATAGGATTACAAGAATACGGCACAGCAGAGGTTACTGTAATAGAGAACACCCGTACCATAAACCGAGTAGTTTATTTGGATTATAAAGTAGTGAACGTAAAAAGCGGTTCTACCGTGTACACCGGTGAAAGGCGTCAAACATTTAACGCTTCCAAGGAAACCATCCTTGCCGATGTGACCGGAGACCACAGCAGAATAACTGATTGGTATAAAAACAATCTTAATACAGATACCAGCTATTCAAAGAGTGAGCCCTCGGAGGCAAAATGGATGAGCTGGATAAAAGAGGAAGCTGATTTTGTGAATTCTAAAGCAGGAGCCATCAGTAAAGCTATTAAGAGCGACCGCGGCTAATACCT
>CAZDFY010000323.1:0-1969 GCA_964504785.1 uncultured Sediminispirochaeta sp.
TGAACGGCCGACCTACCTACCTGGACCGTGGTGGTAAGGCGGGACTGGTATACGCGTTGAGCGCGATGGATACCTCCGGTAATGAAGGCCGGCGGCAGGAGGTGCAGGTAGAATGAAGCGCAGGCGGCTAATGAGGGCGTTAGGTGCAATCGGGCTGCTGATTCTGCTTCCGATTTCGGGTGCAGCCCAGGTGCAGATTATCCGCCGGCCGCCGCCCTCCGGCGAGGAGCCGAGCCAGGCCACCTGGAGCGATCCCTATTCCAACCCGGCGCAGGCGCGGGAGACGGGTAAGACGGATCTAAGCGGTCGTATTTCAGTTGGCGGGCAGGGCGGCCAGGACAAGGCCGGAGATGCCCTGTACAACTTTACCTCGGATTCGCTGGTGAGTCTGGTGCAGCCTTTAGGAGGGGATGCCCTGCTGACCTTTGATGCTACGGTGCTGCGGATACAATCGGCGATAAAAGAAGACCAAAAATATGACGGAACCCTATCACTCGACTTTGAGCGACTGCAGTTTGAAACTTCCGGAGGATTCAGCCAGTCCTTGAGTGAAACTGTGGATGTTGATTCCGAAGATAGCGATGCACGCATTTCGGCTGCGGTTTCATCCGGTTTGATAGAAACGCTGCCGATGAGTCTGGAGTATCAATCGGTATGGGTGAATCGCGAAGATCAGAGTATCGAGACCGAATCGAGCCGCAGCGATGAGCTTGCTTTTAAAACCGTTGGAACCGTGGGCACCCTCGGAGTAGACTTAAGGGCCGACCTTGAGTACGAGGATGACCGCGAAGAGCAGAGCGAAGGCCTTGGCACCGCCGGAAAACTTACCGTTTCAGTGCCGATGCGAGAACAACTAACCATGCTGGTGAACTTAAACCCCCTTTACACTCGCAGTGAAACCCAAACTTACGAACTTCAATCTACCAGTTTAGAATCCGGCCTAGGGGTTAATTGGATTCTACAGGAGAATTTCGATACTATCCTGCAGCTTTCCCGGGTGGATGCCTGGAACAACGGCGAGGGAGTGTCCTACGAGTCGTACCAAAACTCCTGGAAAGGTGGACTGGGGGTGAATTATCTGCCCCGCGAGGGGTGGTTTGCCGGTCCGGCCTACACCTACACGAAAGCAGTCGGCGGGAATGCTGGTCACGACCTGCGGCTGCTGCTCGGCTGGCGGGGGAATGAAGAACTTAGGGAGGTATCGGGAAAAAGTTCTTCAACCTTTATCCGCAGCGAGAGCGGCGACCGGGTAAAGGATGCCCTGGACTGGCAGCTCAAGGCAGCTCTCTTGCCGGCGGACAGCATGAAAATGGACGGAAAGTATCAAGGTGGCTACATCCGACAGTCGGAGGGTGAAAGCTGGAGACAGAAGATGGGAGTCGATTTCAGCCATTCCCCCGATCCGGGGCTCACCTACAAGGGGGCTGTTTCATTGTCCACTACCCGGGAGGAGGAAGAGGACCCACTCTGGGAGCAGCAGTATGCGGCAGCCCTCATGGTAAAGCCGATTATCAATTTTACCCAATATACGGTGAATGCCTCTGAAACACTGGATGTGAGCAACGAGGCTACCGGCGATGATGTGCTCTCCGCAGCCCGTATGAAAGTTGCTTTTCCGCTGTACAGAGACCTCTCGGGGCGGGTTGGATTTGATTGGGAGTGGATCAACCGGACCTCCATCGGCGGAGACCCGGGGAACTACTTTCGTTACACCGCCGGGCTTTCGGTGGCCGGCAAAGCGGCCCCCTTTTCCCTGAAAGCGGATTACGGGCTCGCCCACGGGTATCGCGGTGTTCGTCATGATATCAAATCGGGTATTCAAGTTCCCCTCCGTAAAGGCTACGCACTGAAGGGAGATTTTACTTTGAGCAGCTATGAAGAAGACAATGAAAATACACTGTACTGGGTACTCTCATTACATCTTGTGTATAATTTTTAGCGGCGGGGTCACTGCCGCCCGCCCTCCAAC
>CAZDFY010000324.1:0-1929 GCA_964504785.1 uncultured Sediminispirochaeta sp.
TTTGGTTCGTCCGTAAAAAAGTCAAAAGTTCCCTGGGGATACCAATACCGGACCCGATCTTTATCGCGGGGATACACATACTGGGCACCGGTCTTCCAGAGAAACAGGCCAAACTGTAGTCGTTCGTGGTTCATCCGCCATAATGTTTCCAGCTCATGGTCATCGGGTACCTGATTTGTCCATGTATCGTGGTGGAAAGGAATCAAAACCCGTGCATCCAGGTTCTGGGCAATTCGGAGACAGTCGGATGCAGGTACTTTGTCCATGTTCCCCGGTGCGTTAATACCGTAGGAGACCAGACACACATCGATATCAAACTCTTTTCCGTGCTTGAAATACCCGTTTGAATAGTGGGAATCCCCGGAATGGTATATCTGTCCACCGGGAGTCTCAATGACATAGCTTACTGCACGCTCATCCATGTCCACCGGCATTTTTCCCCGCAAATCCCCAGTAGGGGGAGTGGTAATGAGGGCGGTGCGGTCAAAAGACTCTACCGCATGCACCGTTATATCCCCTACTTTGTAGGTATCCCCGGGCTTCACTACTACGCAGCGGTCTTCGGGAACTCCAATGGCCAGCCACTTATCCACACACAACTGCGGACCCACAAAGGGGGCATCAGTATTCTGCACTACCGCCGCCGCCACGTACGGGCAGATATGATCGTCGTGGATATGCGTAGAGAACAGCACATCCAGTTTATTAATCTTGCCCACCTCAAAGGGGTCCATCACCGTCGGATACGCCTTTAAATTGGGCGGAAGGGCCCGCCCGCCGGTCATGCGGGTCATTTGAAAATCCTGGGTCTCTTCAAAGGGCGGTTCCACATGGGTCGAACGGCCGCGACCTACCCAATAGTCCATGGCAATATTTGCATCGCCGGGAGTTTTTACCCAAATTCCGGTGGTTCCGAGCCACCACATGGAGAAATTTCCCGGTTCTACCTTGAAATCTCTGATCTCTTCATTAAGCCAAGTACCCCATTCGGGAAATACATCCTTAAGCCACTGTTCTTTTGTTATTGATTTTACATTCATGGAATTATCTCCCATATTTCGTTCCTCCAAAATAATTATTTATACTATCCTTTTACGGCTCCTGCCGTTAAACCCATAATTAAGCTCTTTGCCGCGGTGAAGGTAAAAATAAAGGCGGGGATTGCTATAATGGTTGCAATCGCGGTTATTTTTCCCCATTCGGTTCCCGTGTCCGTTAAGTACAGGGATACCGCCACCGGCAGTGTACGTGTATTGCGATTAGTCAGGACCAAACTCAGAATAAACTCGTTCCAACTGATCCTGAAGGTAAATATACTTGCCACAGAAAGCCCCGGCGCAATCAGGGGCAAAATAATCCTCCGAAAGGTCATCATGTGGGAACAGCCGTCCATTTGGGCCGATTCTTCAAGCTCCTTTGGGACCTCCATGATGAATGTTCGCAGCACCCAAATGTTAAACGGAAGGTTGAGTGCCACATACACCAGGGCAAGGCTCATCCTCGCGTTAGTTACCCCCAGCTGATTGTAGAGCAGAAAGATCGGCACTACCAGAATTACCGGCGGGACCATTCTCATCAGCAGGGTTCCCAAGACCACCAGCTTTTTCCCTTTGAACTTAAAACGTGCCAGCGAATAGGCGCCTAACGCTCCGGCAGCTACACTCAGCACTGTTGCGGTGAGGGCAACAAATATGCTGTTATAGAAATAAGTGAAAAACTTGCCTTCAAAGAGAACTTCCTGATAGTTCTTAAAGGTCGGTATAAATACCCATTTCGGGGGTATGCTGAAGGCATCAACCTCATTTTTTAAAGAGGTTGCAACCATCTCATAAATTGGAAAGAGGGCAAATGCGGCAAACACAATAATGAATACGTACCGCAACAGCATCGCAAGGTTTTGTCTTTTTTTCATTGTGAGCAGCGGCATTA
>CAZDFY010000325.1:0-1912 GCA_964504785.1 uncultured Sediminispirochaeta sp.
GAAATACTTTCTCCAATGGACTCAATTTATCTGGACTAAGAAGAAAGATGGAACATAATTTCACTCTTACCCGCAAAAACAGCTTGAGCTTCACGCTAAAATCCGTAGTAATATCAGGCGGCGGCTTTTTACTCTTGTTTATGCTCTCCCGGTACAGCTTTTTGTTGGCCCATGTATTTGCCGAAATGTTTAGTGTGGCGGTTGCCTGGATCATTTTTTTTATAGCCTGGAATGGACACCGCTATTTTGAACATTCCTATTTCTCCTTTCTAGGAATTGCCTATTTTTTTATAGGTACCTTGGATTTAGTCCATACTATTGCCTATGAAGGAATGGGGGTATTCACCGGATATACCGCAAATTTAGCTACCGAGTTGTGGATTAGTGCTCGTTTTATCGAAAGCGGGGCATTACTGCTGGCCCTGATTCTCCTTCAAAAAAAAATGTCGGTGTATGCGATTTTAACAGGATGGATTGCCGTTTTTAGCATATTCCTTCTGTTGGTGTTCAGTGGCCTGTTTCCCGACTGCTACATTCCGGGAGAAGGTTTAACTACCTTCAAAAAGGGAAGCGAATTGGCGATAACAGCCCTGCTGGCCCTTACTCTTGTCCTTCTCTATAAAAGACGAAGGTTCTTTTCCAATAAAATTATAGGGTATCTTTATGGTTCGATAGTTCTTACCATACTCGCTGAGTTCTCTTTTATTGCCTATATCGGTGTGTACGATTTGTCGAACCTTATCGGCCATTACTTTAAAATCGCATCTTTTTATTTGATGTACAGGGGCGTAGTTGTTACTACCTTTAAGGACCCCTTTGAAATTCTTATGCAGCGTTTGCAGGAGAGAAACAGAGAACTTGAGTCTCAGCGACGGGAGATTGACCGGGCAAAGCGGATAAGCGAGACAATGCTGGACAATATTCCCGAAGAAATTGCGTTGTTGGACAGAGAGACCCTTAAAATAATTGATGTGAATCAAACTTTTATTGATGTACATGGTGTTTCAAAGGATCAGGTGATAGGCGGATACTGCTACAAAATTACCCACGGCATTGACGAGGTATGCAGCACCGACAATCATCCCTGTCCCCTGTATGCAAAAGTGAACGAGCAGCCCCTTGTTCATACCCATACTGCGAAGAACGGTGAAAAACGTTTTGTTGAGGTTTCTGTGTGGCCGGTGTACGACAATAACGGGAGCGAGACAAATGAACTGGTGCATATTGCCAGGGATATTACCCCTCAAAAGCGAATTGAGCAGCTGAGAAACGATGTTGAACGCGTTGTGCGCCATGATCTGAAATCGCCCCTGAACGGAATAATCGGAGGAGCACAACTCCTGTTGGATTACGGCAGCTGTACTGAGGAGCAGCGAACCCTTATCGAAACAATCTACAGCAGTGGGCTATCGGTGCTGAATATGATAGACAACTCCATGGATTTGTACAAAATGGAGGAGGGACTCTATAAAATAGAGCGCAGTTGGTTTGACCTGGCGAGTACCTTCAGGCGCCTTTCGGGCCGTTGGGTCACAATAAGAAATTCAAAAAAAATCGAAATTCTTTTCTATATAAACGGTGAGGAGCTTAACTCCAAGTCGGAGTTTAAGGTGTATGCCGAGGAGCAGACAATAGAAAATCTTCTGGCTAATTTAACTGAAAACGCCCTTGATGCCTCTCCGATGAAGACTATCGTCACGGTAAATGTGGAAGGCCTTGGGTCGGATGAGGAATACGGTGAAAAAAGTGAAAAGAGTGAAAAGAGTGGTTTTCTCCTTGATGTACATAACTACGGTAGTATACCTCCGGAAATCAGGGACCGCTTTTTTGAACGATATGTAACCCGGGGGAAGGACCATGGAACAGGTCTCGGTACCTACAGCGCGTTTCTTATAACCCGGGCACACGGCGG
>CAZDFY010000326.1:0-1905 GCA_964504785.1 uncultured Sediminispirochaeta sp.
GAGCTTCAATCGGTATACAACCGAAGGGATTATCAGTTACCCGATATAGTAAGTTATCTTCAGAATGAAACTAACCTCACCAGAAAGGCTATAGTGGAGATTCTTGTTAAGAGTGAGAAGCTGGATGACTTCCCCAACAACCCGCAGAAGTTCATAGAACAGGTAGCGGCTATAGTCAAACACCAGATGCAGGTGTTTATTGTTGACGGAATCAAGTACCAAAAACTGGGGGAGGATCACTACTACGCCCAGGAGCTGTTTGAAGAAAATGAACTCTTCGGCTATCTGAAGAAGAACATGATTGCTGCCGAAAAGTCGGTATTCGACCACGTGGTGTACGACTCCGATGTTGAAGCCGAGTTCGCCAAATCCTTTGAACAGAACGATCACATAAAGGTCTACGCAAAGTTACCGGGATGGTTCAAAATCGACACCCCCTTGGGGCCGTATAACCCAGACTGGGCTGTGCTGGTTGACCAGGATGGAGAGGAGCGGCTCTATTTTGTAGTTGAAACAAAGGGCAGCCTCTTTACCGATGCTCTCCGGCCAACAGAACAAGCCAAGATCGACTGTGGAAGGGAACACTTTAAGGCCTTGGGGAATGAGGTTGGCTTCACCGTTGCCAACAACTTTGACACCTTTGCGGATAAGGTTTTCTCTTAAGAGTCAAGGTTCAAGGAAAAATAGCGTAGCTGTAAGTAAGAGTGCCACTTCACTAATGCCGGACTGTGAGAAACCAGGAAAGATCCGAATACATAGGGCATCTGAACTGCATTAAAGCTGTATCCGTTTCTCAAGGTAGACATCCACAGCTGATAATGGGACTCTACTGCAGCAATCCTTCCATTACCACTGTTGTCCTCAGGCATGTACAGGTGGAGTAATTTCAGAGCATCTACTCTTTGCCGATATTCCTTAGCTATAAGCATCGCCAAGAGCTGCTGCCTGAACAGCTGATAGTACTCATCACTCCCAAACAAAGTCAGATGGTCCTTTACGTTGATAATAAAGGGTGAGCTCTCATCGGTGAGCAGCTGCAGATACGGCTCTAGACGTTTGTACGCACTTTCCGGTGTAATCTTGGTCTTTATAACCGGCTCGGTGTATTTGCACTCTCCCAATACCATCACTGTCTCCCCTACTTCCCTTTCCAGGGCAGCATCTGGAAGCAGTAAGTGACCTGCGAACCGAGCTGATACCCACACCATCTTTAAGATAACCTACCTATCTTAAACAAAATGTGAGCATTCGCAATGTGAAAAATTTTAAAAAATTTTTCACATTACGAATTGTTGTTTTAAATAAAAGATATGTTGACAATAGGCGACACCGCAAGTACGCTTGTAATGTGATATTCGAGTTCAGTGATGAAAAAAATCAGAAGCTAAAACATATACGGGATATTTCTTTCGAGACGGTTATCGTATATGTGCTCGAGGATAAAATCCTGGATATAATTGAACATCCAAAAAGGGAAAATCAGTACATGTATGTGCTTAGATACAATGAGAAAGTATATGTGTGTCCTTTTGTAGTGGAACCGGAGAAAATATTTCTAAAAACGATATTTCCCAGTAGGAAAATTGCGAGAGAATACGGGGAGGGAAAGAATGAGTGATCCGTTCGAGCCACTCGACAGAGAAGAAAAAGAGCTTATAGCTGAAATAGATCGGGGTGAGTGGCGGCCGGTTTCAGAGGAAAAAAAAGAAGAACTTCTCAGGGTGTCGAAAACCGCCGGCACGAATACCCGAAACAAAACCGAACGAATGAATATCCGCCTGAGCGAGGCGGATATGCTCCGCCTGAAATCGAAGGCAATGGAAAAGGGAATCCCCTATCAAACACTCCTCACCGAGCTGATACACGAGTACGTGCATCGTACCTGAATGAGGGTATATTCTTTCA
>CAZDFY010000327.1:0-1900 GCA_964504785.1 uncultured Sediminispirochaeta sp.
AGATGGGTTTATTATTTCGCATACGATTCAGACAATGCAACTTGAAGATGATGACAAGGTAAAGCGGTTTGTTGGTGAATACAAGCCAATATATCCTCTTTTAGATATCGAAACTCCGGTCACCATGGGTGCGCTCGATTTACAGGATTACTACATTGAGCATAAGCGTGCACAGTATGAAGGAATGATACAGGCAAAAAAGGTAGTGCGAGCTGTTGCCTCTGATTTTGAAAGGGAATTTGGTCGATCTTACGACTTTTTTGAAGCGTACAAATGTGAAGACGCTGAAAGAATTGTTGTTGCACTTAATTCAGTAGCTGGTGAAATAAAAGAGGTTGTTGACAAGCTCAGACTGCAGGGAGAGAAAGTAGGACTTTTGAAAATCAGACTTTTCAGGCCGTTCCCTTATGAAGAGGTAGGGGAAGTATTGTCGAGAGCAAAAATTGTGACGGTATTAGATCGATCATGTAGTTTCGGTGCATGGGGACCTCTTTTCACTGAAGTCAGATCTGCCATTTATGACCTCAAAAACAGTCCTTTATGCTATAACCGGGTGTTCGGATTAGGGGGACGAGATATGTTGATGAGTGATATTGAAACCGTATTTGAGGAGAGTGCTGCATATTTGGATAAGGATAATGTAGAAAAAGTGTTCGACTTTATGTGTGTTCGAGGAGGTGCTTAATGCCGAGTCTACAGGAATTAGCCAAAAAAGAAGGTTCCTTTGCAAGTGGACACAGAATGTGTGCAGGATGTCCTGTGCCAATCATTACCAAAATGTTGTCCAGGGTTACAGAATACCCCGTAGTTGTGTGCTCAGCCACTGGCTGTCTTGAGGTTGCATCTTCGGTTTTTCCTTATTCTTCCTGGAAGGTTCCCTGGATACACACAGCATTTGAAAATGCTGCTGCAACTTTAAGCGGTGTTGAAGCAATGTATCAATTGAAAAAGCGGAAGGGTGAGCTGAAAGCGGAGACTATAAAATTTATAGCAATTGGTGGTGATGGCGGTACATATGATATTGGTCTTCAGTCCCTATCAGGAGCAATGGAGCGCGGGCATGATATGCTATATATTTGCTATGACAATGGTGCTTACATGAATACCGGAATTCAAAGAAGCGGAGCTACCCCTTTTGCAGCAGCAACCACGACCAGTCCTTCTGGAACGGTAATCCCTGGTAAGCAGCAAAAGCGGAAAGATTTAACTTCAATACTGGTAAGTCACAACATCGGTTATATCGGACAGGCTAGTATCCATAATCCGATGGACCTCGCCAAGAAGTTAAAAAAAGGTATTGAGCATGATGGTCCCGCTTTTCTAAATGTATTTTCCCCATGCATTCCCGGCTGGAAAATTGGAGCGGATATGGCTGTGGAAGCAGCCAGGGTCGGTGTAGAGTCCTGTTTTTGGCCTCTTTATGAAGTAGTTGAGGGAGAGTACAAATTAACTTATGAGCCAAAAGAGAAGCTTCCAATTAATGACTGGATTTTCATGCAAGGCAGGTTTCGTCACCTTAAAAAACCTGAGCTTGCGGTATTGGTTAAGGAGATGCAGGCCGATGTGGATAAAACATGGGAAAGAATAAAGAAACTTTGCAGTAAATAGGAATTAGACAACCTCTAAATTCATTATATGCATGGCCTGTTATGATAGTATTGCTATCTTTGCAGTCCATGCGTTAGAATGATTGTATAAAAAAAAGAAATTTGAAACTCAAAATATACACCCCGGCGGCTACGACTCACCGCAGCTACTACCAGGAAAGCTTGCAGCAGTTCGGTTTGTCTGTGGGGATGCATAGGCTTTAGCACACGCATATGGCTATGAGGGCTATGTAATCAAGGACATGCCATGAAAAAAGGAGAACAGCTATGAAAACTTTGGTGAAAAATGGAAC
>CAZDFY010000328.1:0-1889 GCA_964504785.1 uncultured Sediminispirochaeta sp.
AGGGATTATCTACTACAAAAATTGGCAACAAAAGGTGGGGTTTATGGATCGCTTAGTACGCCAGGATAAGCTGGCATTGAATAAAGGGTGAAAGTCCCTGACGGAGTAAGGAAGAACCATCCGCTCCGGCCTCGAGCTATGCACAGGTATGGGTAACTGTATCGGTGAAGTGTTAGCAGAGGAGACTGCAGGCCAAGTATTGAGCCACGAAATATAATGGTCCGAGATGCCGACGCAGTTAAGTGATGCGGAAGGCAACAGGGTGCTCTTCGTTATGGTCAGAAGAGAACCCATCTTGCGGGGTCGAAGACCTTGTGCATGCAGAGAAGTTCAGTGTACGGAACCTGGGAGATCCCGGAAATGTCTTCGTTAAACCGAGGAAGGAGTTGTTTAAGATGGAAGATTCAAAAGCAAGTTTTAGTGTTTCCGGGAAGTCGGACAGTCTCATAGTACCACAGAAGGCACCGAACAAAACTAGGACAACAGAGGCGGAGATGCTGGAGGGAAGGGGGCTGACCAAGAGGAACGCTCATTCAACGGCCGATGGCCAGACACAGAGCTGGAATACCATTACGTCACGATTGATGAGTGTGCGTAGAGCAGCACAGAAGGATAAGGAGGCAAAGTTAAGTTCTTTACTGCATCATCTTACCATTCCCCTTTTGGAAAGAAGTTTCTACCTGCTAAAGAGAAACTCTACACCGGGTATCGATGATGTCTCGTGGATGGATTATGAGAAAGATCTTGAAGAGAACCTGTTGAAACTCAATAGAGCTATACATACAGGAGCGTACAAACCAAAACCGGCAAGAAGGATAGCAATACCGAAAGCCGATGGAAGTGAACGGCCGATCAGTATCCAGACTATCGAAGACAAAATCGCCCAACAGGCAATCGTGATAATTCTTGAGCAGATATATGAATCAGACTTTCTTGGATTCTCTTACGGGTTCAGACCACGGAGAAACCAACACGATGCCTTGGATGCACTACATGTAGGGATTATGAGTAAGAAAATAAACTGGATCCTTGATCTAGACATCAAGAAGTTCTTCGACACGGTTGATCACCAGTGGCTCCAAACATTCCTTTCACATAGAATAGCGGACAAACGAGTTTTGCGCCTAATAACCCAATGGATAAAAGTGGGGCATCAAGATGATAAAGGCAAAAGATATCGGGCTTCCGCCGGAGTGACGCAGGGAGCGGTAATATCGCCTCTGTTGAGCAATGTATATCTTCATTACGTATACGACCTCTGGGTCCGGCAATGGAGAGGAAGAGATAGCTCTGGTGATATGTTCGTAGTGCGGTATGCTGATGATAGTGTACTTGGATTCCAGAATAAAGGAGATGTAGAAAGTTTTCTCGTAGCTCTAAAAGAACGGATGGCTAAATTTGGGCTGGAACTGCACACAGGAAATACCCGTATCATCGAGTTTGGTCGTTTTGCAGAAGAAAAGCGGAAAAAGAAAGGCTTGGGAAAACCTGAGACCTTCGATTTTCTGGGGTTCACCCATTACTGTGGAAAGACACGGAAGAATAATGCATTTATGGTGTGGCGTAAAACTGCAAAGAAACGATTAAATGAGAAGATTAAAGAGATACGGCGATTATTACTTCGTTTCAGGCACAAGCATGTGAAAGAAACAGCCCGTTGGCTTTCGTCCATTATTCAGGGGCATATGAACTACTATAGTGTTCCTGGTAATGGTGTAAGCGTGGCAAAATTCATAGATAAACTAAAACGAGCATGGTACAAAGCGTTATGTAAGAGGAGCCAGAGGAAGCGATTGAACTGGGAAAAGTTCGGTCTATACTTGGAGCCTCTTTTGCCGAAGTTTCATGTTGCCCATCCTTATCCAGAACAGCGTTTCAACGCCAAATAC
>CAZDFY010000329.1:0-1868 GCA_964504785.1 uncultured Sediminispirochaeta sp.
CAGAGCTTGCAATGATTGTACAGGCAGTTGTCTTTCTCTTAGTTACCAGTGAAGTGCTCTATACTTTATATACCAATAAAAAAGGGAAATTATCATGAATTATACATTTCCGGTCGTACATAGTTCAGTTACAATTATGACACCCCTCCTTCTTGCAGCAATGGGCGGGCTGTTCACAGAACTTGCAGGCATGTTAAATATTGCACTAGAGGGACTCCTACTCATGAGCGCCTTTGCTAGTATCGTCTTTACCGCAGCTACCGGTAGTATGTTTGTTGGAGTCATATTAGGTATTATTGTTACCATGATCCTAGCAGGAGTCATGGCGACTGTTACTTTGAAGATGAAATCTAATGTCTTTATCACAGGGCTTGCAATTAACCTATTGGCTGCAGGTTTGACGGTAGTACTTGCTCACCATCTATTTCAGAACAAGGGAGTGGTTGTATTTGAGTCTGTTTCGAATCTTTGGAAACTGAATATTCCCTTGCTTGCTTCCATCCCAATTTTTGGTGATATCTTCATTGGCCACTCGTTATTTGTCTATCTTAGCTGGGTTCTTTTGTTTGTCTGCTGGTTTGTCCTGAATAAAACACCTTTTGGTTTTCGTCTCTCTGCTACGGGTAAGCACGGAGAAAAATTACGCTCGATTGGACTTAATCCTGTCAAATACCAGTTTATCGCATTCCTAATATCTGGGTTTGCATGCGGGCTTGGGGGTGCCTTTCTGACGTTGAATATGGGGGCATTTGTATCAAACATATCATCTGGTAAGGGGTGGATTGCTCTTGTAGTAATTTTTCTCGGTAATAAGAAGCCACTGGGGCTTCTTCTCGCTGCCTTTATCTTTGGATTGGCCGACTCCTTTTCAAATTATGCTCAGGGAGCGTTTAACGTGCCGACAGATTTTATCCTTGCCATACCGTATGTGTTTACGCTTATTGCCATGATTACCTACTCAGTATATGCAAAAAAGAGATACGAGTTTCAGAAATAGCGGTGTAGGGAATAATCAGGCGTGCTGTTTTGACTCTTTTGCGTAGATAACATCCTTAAACTCACACATATCGTAAAAATCACAGGTAGCACAAGCAGCCCCTGGACATGACTGAAACTGGTCTACTTGCTCAAGTTGTTCGATATGCCAGGAAAGTTCATTTATTAAATTATCAAGGCCTTTTCTTCGTTGGATGGCCTTGCTCAATTTTTCTCGGTACTGTTTGAGCAGTTCGTTCCGTCGCTTCTCACCGGTTACATCCTGCTCACCCATCCTTATTATTTCTGCAATATCATCTAGAGAGAGACCATACTTTTTTAACTGTTTTATACGCTGAAGGTAGACGAGGTCCTTATCCGAGAATATCCGCTGTCCCCCCTCACCACGATCTTTTGACTTTAGCAGTCCAAGTGATTCATAGTATCTGATCGTCCGAACGGTTACGTTAGCTTTTTTTGCCAGCTGTCCTATCCGATAGTGTTCTTCCTCTTTCATATGTGCTCCCAAGAACAAAACCTATTCTGATATTATAAACAATCATAGAATATTATTCAAATAACTTGAAGGCTTTACAGAAATTATCCAAAGGGAAAATAATTGTTTTCAATCAATTTGGTCAGTGCCGAACAAAAAAGTGCTGTGCCGGTATCATTTTCGCAGAAATATTCTATGTGCTTATACGAACCGTATAATGTTGATATGTTTTCTTTTGATATCGATGCTTTTCCGGAGTATAATTCTAGTATGAAAAACAAAATAATGTTGTTATGTATACTTGGACTGTTGGCCGCAGGGACAGGACCCGCTGTCCTGTGTGCGCAATCCGCAGCTTCGATGGACTCCATACTTGATCAAGATATGCTGTCCTTCG
>CAZDFY010000330.1:0-1856 GCA_964504785.1 uncultured Sediminispirochaeta sp.
CGATTCAGCGAAACCTTGCGGGCGGATTGGCCTCGGGCGGTGTGAAAGAGTAAGTTCCAGGAGAACCGCCCTGGAGTATTTCTCTTTTAGCCGACCTACCATCTCGAGAACTTTTTGATATTTTACAGAATCCATAACGATGGTTTTTTTCCGTGTCTGCATCTCGGTTACGACAATAGTCATATCAAACGTGTCGGCTTGATACTGATGTCGAGGGTAAATCTTGCTGTACTTTTCAAAGCCCTGGCCGTCAACGACCAGGCCTTCGATATAAGTTTGCAATAACTTTATTTCACGAGTGTGCAGGTTTTCTTCGACCGCTTCCTTGTTGCATGCATCCTGTAGTTCCCCACGTAATAGGATTGTAGCAAATTAGCTTTTTAGAAGTGCTAAATCCATAATGTTTTATCCCATCTTCTCAAAATCTTGACAAAGTTGTGTTAAGCTATTGTTTTTCAGATACAATAATTTCATCAATGTACATTAAATCATTAGAGCCTGCATTCGCACTAAATCTAATTTTAAGGTTAGATAAATCATAAGTTTCAGGAACTTCATATTCATATTTCTTATATCCCATATTATTATTATCGTCGCCTATGGTTATTACATCAGAGTTCCAAGAAGATCCGTCATACACATCAAAATCCAGGGTATCCCAATAACCAAGAGAATATACAGCAGCGTTAAAAGAAATCACAACCGTATTAGTAGCAGTACTGGCATCAATATCAGGACTTATTGCAGTACTTTCATCACCTCGTAATTCAAGAACATAATCTCCACTAAATACACTGCCCCTTTCGGGTGAATCAGTAATTCCTTGAGCATCATCTCCTAAATCTATAGACCAATTTTGGTTATTTGAGTGTTCCCAATCTTCACTAAAATAAACACCTTCATTAATTACAACTCCATCATCATAATTTGGCCCACTTGGGTCTAAAGACGAGCTGAAGGTGAAACGAACTTCTCTTTCTTCTGTGATAGTTTGTGTATTTCGCGTATAGGTAACTTTATAGACGTTTGAAACTGCCTCGGAAAAATTTTCAAATATAGTCTGCAAATCACTTACTGATTGGGCCAACGCATAATTTCCATCAACTGCCAATTCTTCAAGGATAGACTCATCAACTCCTCCCATTCCCTCTAATCCAATGGTAAAGCTTTTTGTTGGCTTGTCAGAAATATTATTAATAAGCTGGTCTGTTTGTATTGTAGAATTATTATCCGTTCCATCTGTGAAGGCTACTACTGCAGAACCTTCTACTTCGTTAACCGTAAACTGATAGCTACTGCTCCAACTTTCCCATGAGCCATCTTTTTCTTTTCTTACACGCCAATAATAAGTATTGTCAGTAGTTAGTTCCTCAGAAATTGTATATGACAGATTTGAGGCACTAAGAGTGTCATCATCTGCATATTCCGTCCCAGTGAAGTCACTATCACTGTTTACTTGTATATGATACCCTTCAGCATCAGACATCTGACTCCATGTAATAGTAGGAGTAGGTGAAGTGGTATATATTGAATCGGTACTGGGATAGATATACCCGTTTACCAAATTAAGTCCTCTCTGAATAGCATCATAAAAAGCGGTAAATTTGCCTTGGGTTAATGAGTCAATATAATCATCTATTGATGTTTGGGATGTGAGTAATGACTGGGAGTTCACATCAGTTGCAAAATCTACAATACCAATTAATGCATCAGAAGAATTCTCCTTAACTATATCAACAAAATCTTTTGCATACTGTTTTACATTGCTGAATTCGCTTCCAAGTGATTCACTGCAATCAAGAACTAAAGATATAGCAACCTTGGTTAGAAAATCCGTACTAGTGGTAAATTCCACA
>CAZDFY010000331.1:0-1849 GCA_964504785.1 uncultured Sediminispirochaeta sp.
GATTCCGTACCATTTGAGTTTACTGTAATGGTATAAGCAGCTGCTGGTTCAGGACTATTAGGTGTAGAACATGCTGATAATATAAAAATCCCAATAATGCTGATGATTACCGTAATTACTTGTTTCATTTGTTAGCCTCCTATTAACGAACAGTGAAAGGTACTCGTGCAAACGAATAAAGACCCTGTTTTGCTCATTTAACTAATTTTTTGTACTCCATATATTTTTTCCATTTATTACTCAATGAAAATACTAAGCATTTTCATTAAGAACTTCCCTCTTTAGCCAGTTACATATTAAAGCCTTAGCTTTTTTGCCAATCGAGATAGATCCGCACAGACTGGTGCGGGAAGATTCAGCACGCTCCAGGCACCTTTAGGCCCTGTAGTGTGCTGTGTATTACATGTAGGCCTCATTCCATATTCCAGCAAATGTGCTGCTAAGATAATTTTTTCAGCAATTTCCAACTCTGTTTTAGTTAGCGATAAAGCCCAAACGTTTAGAACTGTTGGATATGCAAGGTAATATGTGAGCGAGAAATATCGAAAAACAGTGTTTCCCATGATAGGATGTTTTACTCGAAAATTCTCTTTGTTCTTATAGTCAGATCGCATTTTATTTTTTATTCGATTCCAGTGTTCAGCCTTGCCTATGTAGTAGGTAGTCCCTTGTTTATGAGGATATTGTAAATTACATTTTTTCTTCTGTAACCAATAAATATATACAGAAGGATTTAAATTTACGAGCGGTTGAGAACTTACACTCCAGGTAAGGTCCGGTTCCGAGCCACCAGTCTTGTCCCAGGGATCATCAATCTTAATTAAACCTTCATCCTGAGAAGCTTTATCAGAAATATCAAGTAGTTTTTTGAGGACACTTTCTATTGTATCTTCTAAATGTTCCATTTCTAAATACTCTTTTTTTACAATAAAATTTAAATAATCGAACTATATGTGTCTTCATACACCAAAAACAATCCGGAAAAATACTGTTTCATTTGAGAAAAGTATAGTGAAGACTATCTTCAAATATGCCTACTGAACTATTTTTTCGGTACCCCCTCAAAAAATCAAAATAGGAAAAATGATCGAGGGGCGCAAGGCCAAAACTGCAAAAATAGGGAAATTAAGCTCAAAAATTGAAAAAATCAACCTCCCGGATCAGAATGTCGCCTTTTCAATTGCTCAACCTTAAAAATAGAGCTTATTATTCTCGTTCATATGTAGGTTTGTTTAAATTTTTCATCTTTGTAGAGTCCTCCATTTATTAATATCTATGATCAATTGTTCACAAATGTATAATCCCACCCTGCATCTGCAAGACTCTCACCAAAAAAGGATGTACTATATGATATACTATTGTTCAAATGATCGTAGACCTGCACTGCGCTTACTTTCCAGGTCCCCGCCTCGGCATACTCAGGGATAGTGATGTCTATGGTAAATGTGCCCGATGTGCTAGTGCCACTGTACTTGGCATTAGAGGTATGGATAGATTGACTTACCGAGTTACCGGAAGGATTCGCCACAGCTACGGATGCGCGGTCTAATTCCATATCATCTTCCGCCGTCACCGTGAAGCTGACTGTCTGGTCTCCGGTAGATGTATCAATAGTTGCCGGTCCTTCGAAGGTTACATCTTTTATGACAGGTTTCGCTCCTATGTACATCCAATCTGCGTACAGCGTTGTATCGCCATCAGTCGAATATGAGTCGCCCGGTGCGTAGTCGGTTCTGGTTCCACCAGTCTCAGTATACCAGCCGTCGAATATATGCTCAGACTTCTTTAGCTCTCCTGCATTCCCCGGAAGTGTAATGTCAACACCCGGCGTCTTCATCTGCGCCGCGGG
>CAZDFY010000332.1:0-1839 GCA_964504785.1 uncultured Sediminispirochaeta sp.
ATTGTCTAGTACCGGTGTGTCTGTAGATGTCTGATAACAGTTTTTGAGAAGTGTCAGCCGCAGTCCATCGGGATTGCGGCTTTTTGTTGTGCGCCCGGCAGGGTGCACCTACTTGGACGAAGGTTCAAATGCGATGTCGGCTATCGAGCTGCTGATATCACCGCCTAAGGTGTTTACCATCTCGCGCAGTGTATCGTCCGGGCTGCTTCCGTATTGAGTGAAAAGGACTTCACCGGTTTCGAGCCGAATAACGCGGGCGTCAAGTTCGACCCGTTCTCCGAAACGGCTCACACTCCCGACGATGATTATTTCAGAATTGAGCAGATTTCCGATTTTGATGGACTCTTCGGTGCTGGTGTACCCGGACATTTGATACTTTGATTCTTCCAGAATCGAATTTATCTGGCTGCGCTCTATTACTGTGACCGATGGTGAGTTGGCTATGGCGGTTATGAGCATTTCCGATAGGGCTGCACCCAAGCCGAGCTGTTCAGCCGGCGGGTTGGTCTCTTCAAAGGGAAACACCACAGTGCGCCGCGGGACAATATCAGCCCGGTCGGGCTGCGATTGGCCATCCTCGCTTTCACGGCTGTCGCTTGTTTCAATCGCTGCCGGTGTGTCTGTGGCGGCGGCTTCACTGTCCGCCGATGAGACCTGCAAAGAGCCGGGAGCCGAGGTGGGATCGATATCCTCAAGAATACCCCGCAGGGTTTCGGCGAAGTTCTCATTTACGGATCCGATGAATTGGGTTATGCGCCGTTTTAAAATTTCCTGGTATCCACTGGTTACTCCGGCAGTCAGCAGATTTGTTTCGCTCTTTAAACCGACCGGTTCAAGGGTAATAGTAGCGTTTGTGGTTTCCAGTTCGAGAGCCCCGGAATCTTCGCTGCCGATGTAGCCGATAAACTCCTCGGCATCTCTTTCCACCAGAGTCACCGGCAGGTTGTTTATATTAAAATAGCCGTTGCTGGTTTCGAGGTCGATATTGAGATTTTCCGGCGGAATAATCGCATGTATGTCGGCATTGGTGGTTGTCGCCGAATAGTTTAGGATAAGGCCTCTGCGTTTGACTATATTAATAGGAGCATTAGTCGTTTCGATCTCGAGTTGCCCTCCCGAATTGAGTACAAACACCTCTGTGTTGGTGAGATCAGCCTCGATATCACCGAGGACATCGGATACAAGCAGCGTACCATTGCTGTTTTCCACATATACATACGCATTCCGGGGTACTTTAAGGCGAAACTTCTCCGCATTGTCGACCTCTAAATAGAGGGTCTCATCGTCGCGATCGAAAACTTGCGGGGTGTCGTATAAAATTACTTCAGGCTGCTGATCACCCTTGATAAGGATATTCGAATTGGAGCCAATGATTTCAACATATCTAATTCCGCTTACTTCCTGGGGACGTTGACCATCTGGTCCGGCTTGGTAGGGCGGGGCGGTGGTGCAGGCTCCGACTACTACTGATACGCACAGTAAAAACAACAGTTTTCTCATATGCGCTGATGGTACGAATTTCGCTTCCTTGCGTCAATAGCAGTTTTGCCGCTGTTCTATAACGTAGGCAGGGCCCACATAGTCCTTTGGGCGAAGTTGAGGGCGCGCTCTACACGAACTGCTCGTCGATCATCTTATTCAGCTCCTCGAAGTTCACCTGACGGCGGTAGAGGGGGCTCTTATCTTGGCTGTAGGCCGGCAGTTTTTCATGAAAACTGCGGTCGTTTTCCTGCTGAAAAAAGATACCCAGGGGCAGCGGGTCCTCTTCCATCGCCCGCTGCAGGGCCTGCATGCGGTCGTCGGGCCGGTATTCATCCTCCAGATAGTAGGTGTGGTCCT
>CAZDFY010000333.1:0-1824 GCA_964504785.1 uncultured Sediminispirochaeta sp.
TGTAGCCTATGTAGTCTATGTAGCCTGGCTTGTAGACTATAAGGGATCGTCGAAAAACAGTTCCCCGGATCATCGAGAAATAGAGCTCCAAAGCGCCAAAAAACGTGAATCCGGAGGGGTCCACTCTGCTGCTTAGTAATGAGTTGTGATGTGAAAATAGTATTCCCTTTTTAGCTTTAGGCTCTTTTTCAGAGGTCCCATTATATGCTTTGAGCTGAAGGCGATTCACCTAAGCAAAAGACGGTATATTGTTGTTCGAGACGACGGTATGCCTTGTGATACCGCTGAAACCGCACTCCGTCTTTTTCCGTAAAGTCTACCAATCGCAGAGCGTCCATATTGTGACGAAGGTCTGCCAATTTTATGGGTATTGCCGCGGGGGTACCCGATAAGCGCTTGATATACTCCTCGTATGTTTCACCTTCTCGGCGAGAAAGAGCATCCACCAGGCGAACGACCTCTTCAGAAAAGCCTTCGCTTCTTAGATCATCCAAAGTGATAGGACTATCCTCTACTACATCATGGAGCACCGCAGCCGTTTGCAATGCTAAGCCCTTTACATTCTGCATTACATACAATGGATGCAAGATATACGGGGCCCCGTTACGTTGGGTCTGGCCTTTGTGGGTACTCAAAGCCAGCTCAATAGCCTCTTCTAATCCAGTTTTACGCAAAATGGTGCTACACCTTTAATAAATATTTTACGTACATACATATACGATTTCCAAAAATAATTGTATCATTAATCTTTCATATTTACAGTATTTATTATAAAAACGACACCAAGGTTCGTAAAACTGTTTTGAGAATGGAGGAATTGGATTTTTAAAGATACAACCCCTTTCAACCCCAAAAAAAGCCCCCTTTTCTACGGGTGGATAATCCTCGCAATCGGTACCATCGGAATGCTTATGAGCATCCCCGGCCAGACAGTCGGGGTATCAGTCTTTACCGATTACCTCATCGAAGCCCTAAACCTCAGCAGGAATGCCATCAGCATAGCCTATCTAGTCGGTACAGTAACAAGTGCGTTTCTCCTTTCCGCAGGCGGACGGGCCTTTGACCGCTACGGGGCCCGAAAAATGGGAGTTGCCGTTACCCTGCTATTAGCCGTTACTCTCGTGTATCTCTCGTTCTCCGCCGTCTTTACCACTGGAATAAGTGGAATCCTCGGAAACCGCTGGGCCTCCATAATCGCATTTATCATCATAACCTTCGGTTTTTTTCTCCTGCGCTTTTTTGGACAGGGAACCCTCACAATGACAAGCCGTAACATGGTAATGAAATGGTTTGAGAAAAGGCGGGGATTAGCAAACGCAGTACTTGGAATAGCCGTTTCCCTGGGCTTTTCCTTAGCACCAAGGGTCCTTGATATCTTCGTGCAGTCACAGGGATGGCAGGGTGCCTGGCGCTTCATGGCAGTAATCCTTTTACTATTTGCAGCAGCCGTTTATCTGCTCTTCAGAGATAATCCGCAAGCCCTCGGGCTAAAACCGGACGGAAATAGACCTGTAAAAGTGAAACATGCCCTTCACGCTGAAACCTCCGCCAGCAGGGAGTTTACACTCCCTGAAGCTCGACGTACCTACACTTTCTGGCTATTCAACCTGACATTAGCACTCTCCTCACTTGCAATGACTGCCTTCACCTTTCATGTAGTAAGTATTTTTGTAGAATCGGGGCTGAGCCGATCTCAAGCAGTGAATATTTTTCTCCCAGCATCGCTGGTCGCAGTCATCTCACAATTTATCGGCAGCTGGATAAGTGATTATATTCCCCTTCGCTTTATTGCCTTGGTCCAGTCGATCGGAGCACTTTTGATCG
>CAZDFY010000334.1:0-1811 GCA_964504785.1 uncultured Sediminispirochaeta sp.
GATCATCAAACCTTAGCAGTACCTCTTCAAGATACTGTACAGCCCACCGGACCCGAGTTACATTCGCATCAATAATCTGCGTTTTTACCGAGGCCTTGGTGTTTTGCACTGCTATCCATGTAAGGGTCAGCACCGGGACCGTGGTAAGCAGAAGCATGAGCACAAGTAATCTGAACCGTAAGCTATGTCGACGGACTATAGAAATACGCTCCCCCTTAATCCGGAACTCTAATCCCGAATACTAACATGCAAGTACTGCAGCTGAACAGTTTCTTTCATGCTATACACAGTAACTCGCTGGTGCCCCGGGCGGACTGTACACTCTATCTGATACTCTAAAAATTCTTCGCTCTTTTTAAGGGGCAGCTCACAATTCTGTTCTGTCCCCGCAATCGATACCTGCACCTTTGAGGCCGCCGGCCCTTCCGCCCCATTCTCTGCCGAACCTTCCGCCGGAAGGGCTCGCATTCGCAGGGTCAGGTTATATGCGTGCGGCCCCGAGGAATGAGCTGCGTTAAAGTCATAGACCGCCCATGCACCGGGGGCCAGCTGCACATACATCCACTCTTCCGCCTTCCATGGCTCCCCCCCGTTATGGGCAAAATGCGGACTCCCTTGATGTCCCCCTGCTTGATGTCCCCCTGCAGCTACGTAACCAAAGGTCATACCGTCGGCCCGCCTAAAATCTATTGAAGCTGCCGGCGAAAGGTCCGGGTGTGTGCCCTTCTCCAGCCCCGGTTCAAAGCCCTGCCCCCTGTTTTGATACGAATAAAAGATAGCGGGGATTCGAACCGGAGGTCTTCGAAACAGAGACCTTACTACTTCCGGGTGGTACACACAGTTATCGAACTTTACATTCTCCAGATACTCCCACAGAATAGTGAGGGCTTCATCCCTTTCCAGATGATCCTCCCCCTTGGCAGCAGCCACCAGCCGGCTCCAATCTTTGGGGGTTGAGATAGACAGTGGAGAGTTGAGGGTATCCAGCTTTTTCCACGTCCAGAAGTTCCAGGATATGTCAAGGTCCTCGAAGAGCCGGAAGGCGCCGCTGTACCAGTCGGTATTATTTTCACCACCCTCTCCCATGTAAATGGGTACATTCCATTTCTCCCGGGCCTCTGTGTACAAGGCGATGCTCTCTTTGTCGGGGTTGTTCCAGTATTTATGGAATTGCAGCATCACATTGTTATCAAAGGGCCCTTCAAAGGCCCCCTCAAAAATCGACCAGTCAGTTGCCCAATGAACCCCTTCTAAGATAATAAGATGCTTTGAATCGGCCTTTCGTATCGCCTCACTAATCCTGCGATACAAAGGTAGAACTTTCTCATTGTACTCGGAAAACCAGTTAGGCAGAGGTTCGTTCAACAAATCGTACCCGGCTATGATGGGCTCATCCTTATAGCGAGTGGCCAGGGCGTGCCAGATTTCTACAGTACGGTCCTCATTTTCTTGAGTGATAAATAATTCGGGCCGATCAAACTCTGAATCGTCAATGTTGGTTCCGGTTTGTCCTCCGGGGGCACCGTGAAGATCTAAGATTATATACACCTGATGCTTTTTGCAGCATTTGATAAGCGAGTCTATGCGGGCTATCCGTGACTCAATAATTTCTGATGAATCATCGGAACCGGTTAAATAACGGGCATTTATCGGAAGCCGCAGCGAGTTAAAACCCTCCAGGGCTATCTGCTGTATATCCGCCTCGCTAATGAAGTTATCCCAGTAGGCCTCCCAAAACTCAGAAGCACTCTGCGTCCCGACCAAATCGAGAATCAATTTCTCCATCCGACGGGGCCGGTCCGCCTCGGCGG
>CAZDFY010000335.1:0-1811 GCA_964504785.1 uncultured Sediminispirochaeta sp.
TAACTTTTCGATCGGAAAGGTTGTTGAGTTTGAGATAGATATACGCAGGTTTGCTTTTTTGAGCATTTTCTGTTTCCTGCTGAATGAGGTGTGTAATGTTTTTACGGGTGTAAAAGGGCGAGATGATAAGGTTTTCAAACTCAGCAATCCGGTAATTACTCTCTAAAAAGTCGAAAACTTTTTCTACCTCAGAGCTTATTCGGGTGTCAGCGGTCAGGAGGTAGCTATCGGTATACACCTGTGCGGTGTCCTCGTTCATATTACCGGTTCCCACAGCGCAAATATGGAGCGGGTTCTTCTCGCCACGGCTGCGGGTTATAGAGAGCATTTTTGCATGTACTTTTAGTCCAGGCACTCCAAATACAACTTTTACACCCTCTTTTTTTAGCTTGTTTGCCCAATTGATGTTGGCTTTTTCATCAAAGCGGGCTTGGAGCTCCAGAATAACCACTACTTCCTTCCGGTTTTTACGGGCATTTATCAGTGCGTTGACTACACTTGAAAAACGGGCCACCCGGTACAGAGTAATTTTAATGCAGCTTACCTTTGGGTCCAATGAGGCTTCCCGCATCAGATCGATAAGATAATCAAATGAGTGAAAAGGAAAATGCAGCAGCACATCTTTTTTTCGCACCACATCAATCAGGTTGGTCACACCATCCAAATCCTTATGCGGTACCTTGTGGGAGGGAATGTCCTTTTTATCAGAGAGCACTCCAGGAAACTGCATGTAATCTCTTGAGTTATGATACCGTCCGCCAGGCAGTAGTGTATCCATTTCCTTTAGCTTTAGCTTGCGGCGGAAAAAGGCGATCATTTCATCCGGCATTTCAGTGTCATAGGTCAGCCGCACCGGCCGGCCCCATTTTCTTTTTTCAAGACTTTTATGAATTTTGTTGAGGTAACTTACCTGAAAGTCATCATCAATATCGAGCTCGGAGTCCCTGGTAATTTTGATGTCGTACGCTCGGAAGGTATCATACTCAAGCATACTAAAGATATACGGCAGCCCGAACCTAATAATATCCTCGAGTAGAATAATATGCTGGTTTTTATCGTCGCTCGGTAAATGTACAAAGCGTGAACAGGTTTTTGAGGGTATTTCAATAATGCTATAGCGCTTTTTACTACGCCCCTGGATGCTCATCTCTACTGCCAAATAGAGGGCGGTATCTTTTAACTCAGGAAATCGGTATCGCCCATCAATCATTACCGGAAAAATTTTTGGTCTGACTTCGTGTACAAAATAGCTGTAGATAAAATCCCTTTGCCCTTTGGTCAGCTCATCTTCTTTAAGAAAGAAGATATTGCGGTGTGATAATTCTTCCTTCACGAGGCTAAACACTTTTTCGAAGTGTTGGTGTTGTTGAAGCACTATCTTTTGCAGTTGTTCTAAAACCTGTCGTGGATCGCTTCCAATGAGTTTAATGCTTTTCTTACCAAGCAAACTGAGTCTTTTTAATGTTGCAAATCTGACCCTATAAAACTCATCCAAGTTGTTAGAGTAAATTCCCAAAAATTTAATACGCTCCGAGAGGGGATTACTCCTATCCTCAGCTTCCTGGAGCACCCGATGGTTGAATGAGAGCCAGCTTATTTCTTTATTAATATAGTCCTTGTCCATATGCTATAAAAATAGTGTATATTTTAGCATTCTCACTTACAAGTGAATGGAAAAAACCTAACGATAATCTAACACAAAATTTACTTACATAAGGTTTCAGTTGTTGCAGATTCTCTGGTGCAGACTTATTTCCTCCCGGGGGGGATAACTACATATCCTCGGGCTGTAGTCTCAAAAAATCGTGAAA
>CAZDFY010000336.1:0-1806 GCA_964504785.1 uncultured Sediminispirochaeta sp.
GCCAGAATGTTGATGGCAGGCCCGGAGTAAAGAAAGGCCACCGCCGGCCCGATGCCGGCGCCTTTACGGTAGATTCCTTTGAACAGCGGAAGTACCGTGCAAGAACACACAGCAAGTATGGTACCGGAGACCGATGCTACGCCGTAGGCCAGGGGTTTGGGGGCATCGGGGCCCAGATAGCGAATGACGGCCTGTTGGTTGAGAAACACCATTACCGCACCGGCTATGAAAAAGGCCGGGACCAGGCAGAGCAGCACGTGTTCACGGGCGTACTCGGCCAGCATCAAAAATGATTCCTGCAGGGCCGCTGAGACCCGTTCACTCTGAAAGGGAATAAAGTAGGCGGCCAGAAAAATACCTGTCAAAAGGGTCAGTACCCGGTTCTTCTTTTCCATCCAGAACTTCTTGAGAAGGGAAGGGGAGCTGTTTTGTTTTTCCGCTGGAGTTCCCATCTTACACCGTCTCCTTTAAGCCGAGCAGAGTTGTGGCCATCTGGCGCTGTACATCTCTGACCAGCTCGTTGCCCATTGCCGCTAAACAGGTCATCTTGCCCAGACCAATCTGCAGCAATCCGCGGGCAGTTCGATCGGCTAAAAGCCCAGTATTTGCAACCCCGGAACAGGAGTAGATCAGTTTTACCGGAGCATCGCTCATGCAACTGCAACTCATTGTGAACTCCTTTTGAAGTTTATTTCTTATTTGGTAATATAACCAAATAAGCAAAACTCGTCAAGAGCACTTGACCTATGAAACACATAAGGCCACAATAGAATCAATGACTGAACAGGAACGAATACGCTGTGAAGCCCGGGCGAATATCTTTAAAGCTTTAGGCCATCCGACCCGGCTGTACATCTGCGAGCGTTTGCGGGAGGCTCCGCACTGTGTCTGTGAACTGACCGAGCTGGTGGGCGCCGATACCTCGACTATCTCAAAACACCTTACCATATTGCGTAATGTCGGCCTGGTGCGTAGCGAAAAAAGCGGGACCACCGTGTATTACAGCCTGGCCTGCAGCTGCCTGAAGCAGTTTCTACAGGGGGCCGAAACGCTGCTCAAAATGAAAGCCCAAGCCGATTCCGCTGCCCTGACCTGAGAGCTGAACGAACTCGTTGATCTTGACTCTTCTGGGTTATTTGGTTATATTGCCAATAAAGCAATAACCAGGGAGGAAAAAGTATGGTACTTCAAATACTCGGATCAGGATGTCCCAAATGTCAAGAACTCGCCCAGAATGCCCAAGCGGCAATCGACGAAGCCGGAATCGAAGCCTCGGTTGAAAAAGTAACCGACGTGGATAAGATAATGGACATGGGGGTAGCCATGACCCCGGCAATTGCCATTGACGGCGAAGTAAAATCGGTGGGCAAGGTTCTTTCAGCCGATAAAATCGCCGAAATGCTGCGGTGAAGAATATTGGTGGTACAACTTATCGCCGTTGAATAAGCGGGTCTTCGGGGTCAATACGGCCGGCTCCAAGTAGTTATCTAATGATCTTATAGACCTGCACCCGCCACGGTTCGCGCCCCATATAGCGGGTAATCCGCATTCCGTAGATAGGCGATTCAAAGCTGCCTACAGGGCGGCAGTTAGCCGCAAGAAATTGTTGCATATCCTCATAATACGCAGCTACATTTCCATACAGAATGTTCCAGACCGGCCGCTGCTGGTAGATGAGGTCCATCTCCTCGGGATACACAATATACTCGATGCTGTTTTTCTCAATGTACTCGGCGAAGCTCAGCCCGGCCTCATCGAGATACTCCAGGTTGCGGTAGTCGTAGAGCCGGCCGCGGCCGAAGTGAT
>CAZDFY010000337.1:0-1795 GCA_964504785.1 uncultured Sediminispirochaeta sp.
AAAACGAGATTTCATTTTCCACCGCATGTACTGCGGTTTGAGTCTTTTGGCCCATACATCCTTTATTTCATGGGTTCCGGCGGTAATCTCCCTGATTACGTTCCGCACTTCCTCGGAAATTGATACCAGATGTTCCATTGCCGATTCAGTAGCGCTTTGTACCTTGAGCATTTCACCGCTACTCTCACTTACTTTTGAGGTAGTAGTGCGGACCACTCCTAAGCCAGTACGTATTTCTCGGGCACCTTTACTTTGCTCAGACATGCCATTATTGATTTCTTCAAAAAGTTTTTTAACTTCAGCAACTGAATCGAAAATCCTGTAAAAAGAATTCTGTGATAAGACCGATTTTTCAGCTGCATTTTCAATAGAAGCTGAAATCTTTTTTATAGTGTCGGTCGTAATTTTTGCCTGTTCAGAGGCTGATACAGCCAATGATCGTATTTCATCCGCAACAACTGAGAAACCTCTTCCATATTCGCCTGCATGGGCGGCTTCAATAGCGGCGTTCATTGACAAAAGATTTGTCTTAGCTGCAATATTTGAAATAAGCGTATTCGCTTTACCCAGATTCTGACTGTCTGCCTGCACCTCTCCCATCAGCTTGGCAACATTATCCATTACAGATCGTCCTTCCTTGGAGTTTTCCGAAAGGTACTGTACGACATTGTCTGCTTTGCTGCTTACTCCGGCAATGGACTCAATATTGCTCACCATTTGTTCAACTGCTGATGAAGACTCTTCTACAGCACCAGACTGTTCCTGAATATGTGTCTGTAATAACTCGACAGAACGAATACTGCGCTGCATTCCCTCTGAAGTGTTGTGGACTGTCTCCTGCTGCTCTTCAATGGCCTTATCAGTACTCTCTATATGACGGCTGATCTGTGAAATTGTGGCGGTGGTCTCTTCTATTATGCCTGCAAGGTTTTCGCTGGATTCCTTGAGGCTATCCATCTTTTGATATATTTCTCTTACAATCCTGCGCAGTTTTTGTGAAAACTGCCGAAAAGTTCGACCCAACAAAGCAAACTCGTCGCGGCCTTTCACTTCTCCATTCAAGTCGAGCTCTCCCCGGGATAGCTGCTCCATCTCTTCTGATAAATGAGCAACTCCCCGCGAAATTGACCTGGTAACAGTCAAGCTCAAGAAAATACCGATGAGAACAGCGACAGTACTTAAGATGAGAGAAAAATAGGTATAAAAGGTAAACTTCTCAATGAGCTCATCAAAACGTCCGTCTAGTTTTAGCAAGGATGAATCTACAAACTCACCAGTCTGCTCCATCAAAGCTTCAACCCGAGGATCAAGGAACTCTTTCAGCGGGATACCTCCGGCCGGCCCCTGCTCAATAAAAGCTTGCACCATATTTACACCAAGCTCGTAAAAAGTATCCAGACGCTTGATAATGGTTTTTAGATCAGCAGCAATTTCCGCATCACCGTTTTCCTCGGTCCGCACAGCCAGGTCGTTCATAAGTTGCCGTACTTCCTCATACGTGAGCCGGGCTTTTTCAATTCCCGTATTATTGGTTTCCTGCTGCACTGCAGCTGCATCCTTTAACCAGTGCAGCAGGCTCGTCATTCTATTTTCTATTCGCAGCAGCTCAACGGCATACTTAAGTTCCTGCTGCTGCATCTGCCTAAATTCTTGGGTGATCTTTTTCCCTGTATATACCGAATAGCCGGATATACCGATCAAAAAAATGATGATAGCAGTGAAGCCCAAAGAAAGTTTTGTACTAATTTTGAAGGTTTTCCATCCATGCTTCATATATATACCATTTTGTATCCCT
>CAZDFY010000338.1:0-1780 GCA_964504785.1 uncultured Sediminispirochaeta sp.
GGGTAAAACGAGTCAGCTGACCGGTAGTGAACAGACTAAGGGTAAAGGCCGGCAGAATAATTGACTTATCCGGAAGGTGGAGCCCAAATAACTGAAAAGTCTCCCGCCCATAGGTGGGAAACCAGCCTAAATTGAGGGCGAACACCAGGATCATAATGAGTCCCAGCCAAAAGGTTGGAATGGTCTGCCCCAACAGACCCAGCCCGCGGGCAATAGAATCAAAAATGGTGTTGGGGTTCGAACCACCGAGAATGCCCATCGTCACACCCATAAGAATTGCCATAAGCAGTGCAACGGTGGCCAGTTCGACAGTTGCAGGAATACGCTGCAGCACCAACTCCAGAGCCGGCACACGATAGCGGAAGGAGTTGCCAAAATCTCCCTGTACCGCCCCTTTTACAAAGTCGGCAAATTGAACCAGGATGGGGCGGTTAAACCCCAGTTCCTGGCGCAGGCTCTCTATCTCATCGGGGGAGGCCTGCCGCGATACCATCAAGCTGACCGGATCTCCGGTAAGATGCAGTAATATAAACACTATAAACAGCACTCCCACAAGAAGTGCGAGTGAGTACATTACCCTTGACAAAAGATACCTCAGCATTCATTCCTCCTCAACAAGCCTAACATTGCTAAAACTATATACTAATACTATATAAGAGCGGCGCTGCTGGTTCCAGCGGTAGTGCTATATCACAGCAGCGCCCTAAAAATCGGTGCGCACCCGAGTGCGCACTCGGTACGCGCCTCATGCGTCTTAAGCCTATTCTAGGCTTACGCCCTTCAGGTAGTACTGTTCCGATACGCGGGGCTCATAATTCTTCACCCGTTCCCGGGCAGCTTCAAAGCCCTGGGGCTGGTACAGATAGATAAAAGGCGGATCTTCTTTCATGTACTCCATAATTTCGGTGTACACTTCAGCCCTTTCCTCCTGATCGGGAGTAAGCTCGACCTCCTCAACCAGATCAACCAGTTTCTGGTCGTACCAGGCTGCATAACTGGCATCTCTACCGCCGACCGATCCCTTCAAGCGGGGAAAGGCCTCGCCGATGCTGGAGGACCAGCTGTCGCCAAAGAGGGGTGGAAGCTCACGTTTTGCCTCGAGGCCCCAGTATTTACCCGATTCCATAAACTCCAGTTCTACCTCTATACCGATCTCGCTCCAGTATCCTGCAATTGCCTGCAACACTTGTTCAAAATTGATGTAGGTATCTGAAGGACCGGCCATGCCGATTTTAAATCCGTCTTCGTATCCGGCTTCCGCCAGCAGTTCTTTGGCCTTTTCAGGATCATAGGGATACGGCTCGATCGAAGGATCATACCCGAGGTTGCCGGGCACGACAAATCCGGCAGTCCGTTCGGCTTTGCCGTTAAAAATATTGTCGATAATGGCCTGATAATCGACGGCATAGCTCATCGCCTGTCGAACCTTTTTGTTTTCAATTGGAGTGCCGACACCGGTAGTCATGTTGTTAAAGGCAATATAATACACCCGGTCTTTGGGGTAGCTGATCAGCTTTACATTGTTCATGTCGGCTACTGAGTCTGCCTGTTCGGGGGTAAGGCGGCTAATTATGTCGATATCGTTGTTCTGCAGAGCTGCAATCCGGGTAGAGGATTCGGTAATCGGACGGAAAATAACTTTGTCCACCTTTGGATACTCAGGCTGCCAGTAGTTTTCGTGAGCTTCCATTACAATCCGGTCGCCCTTGTTCCATTCGACGAACTTGAAGGCCCCGGTTCCCACCGGTTCCTGCATATATCCCTCTTCTCCAACTTCCTC
>CAZDFY010000339.1:0-1777 GCA_964504785.1 uncultured Sediminispirochaeta sp.
AGAGTTGCAGGTAACTTAGGTTTTCTTTATCGGAACACCGATGAGTCCTTTATATTTGATACTCGTATCGCCTGGGGAAATCAAACTAAAAGTATCATTGATGCATATGCTGAAACAATAACAGATGAAGTTATGACGCCATTTTTTTTGGAAAACACCCTGACCTTTGCGTTTAATCAGAAACGGTCATTCTTCCTCATAAAACAGCTCAATGACGTTAGTTTCGACCACGTATATTATTTCGGTCGGATCCTTCCCGCAGTGGAACACTTCTTTTTCGACTGGTTCTCCCTGAGGGCCGGAATAGAAGGTTCGTTTTCACAGCTCAACGATTCTTCGCTTTTGGGGTACGGGGCGATGGGCGGCTTCACATTTCGTATCATACCCTGGGGATTAGATATCGACTTGAATGTTTCTTACCGCCTGCGGCCTTCAAGGGCAATTGAGGAACTTCTCTATCGAGACTTATTGCTAATGTTAAGCGTTTCACTAAATGATGTATTTATATCGAGGGATTAACACGGTTTGGCTGAGAATCGTCTTCTACGCTATTGCATCAGAACTTTCGTATTCATTTTTTCCTATCGGTGAAGCATCGGTACCATTTTCTTAATAATACTCTATGTGGGTATACAAAATACTTCCATACTGAAAAACCAGAAGGTTGAATAACTTCCACTGGGAAAAGATACCCTCAATACGATCTTCGAGCGGCATTTCGCCGATTTCTGCAGCCGGTATGATGAGGAGTATGCTGATACATTCGAGAAATTCCGCCTCGAACGGATCCAGACGGTTGGGGAGCACTTTCTTTGCAATTGTAACTCCACCTTTATAATAACACAAACGATTTGCCACATTCACCACTAGCTCAACTCCAAGTGGTTGTTATCAGGTCTTGCCAATTATCATTAAAATAGTTGCAAAACTTAATATAAATTTCAGCTAACTCTGTATGGATAACCTGCAGGTCATCTCTATATTATTATCAATACTTACTCTAATATAATTCCAATTGGGGTTTATATAGAAAACCAAATGCTCCAAAAAACAGTAGTATTTATGTTGTGGGAAGACTTCTCGAGGATGGTACTCCTCGACTTTTGCAACTAAAAAGCGAATATGATACGTACCTATTTTCTTGATTTCCAATAGCCTGGTTCTTTGTGTAGAGCTTCTCATAGTAATCAATTGCTTCGTTGAACTCGTTCTCAGCTTCCGTATGAAAGGAGAAGTTCATTCATGAAACCTTTTCCATACCTTTTCGAATACTTCCTTGCCGGGTATTGCTTCGACAGATCCATTCCGCAGTTCCTGCAGCCTTCTGCGGGCAACTGCTGTCCATTTCTTGTCGAGCTCGGTTTCTGGTTTGTTGAGGCTTTGCAGAAGAGAATCTACGAGCCGAACCCTTTCTTCAACCGGGAGAGAATATGCTACATCAATAAGGTCTCTGGTATTCATTTCATGTCCTCATTCTTTTTATATCATAGCATACATGTCATTAAGATAAAATAGTACGAACCATTATCCCTTGGGTCTCCCAGCCTGGCGCAGGCGCGTGGTGATCTCACGGTCTTCATCGCTGGGGTCTACATTTCCCGAGGGGTGGTTGTGGACTATATTTTTGATAGGATGTTCTGGTGCCGAAAAATCCCGGAGTAACAGTAGCGCAATAAGAGCAGTGACTATCACCGGCCCAATTCTTTCTCCGTGAATTCTCTTGGCGTGATTATGAGGGATTCATTTGGGAAATGCCTGACGTTACCGGTGACCAGAA
>CAZDFY010000340.1:0-1769 GCA_964504785.1 uncultured Sediminispirochaeta sp.
AAAATTGTGTTATGGACAAAACCGACTGAACGGGTGCATAACTGTTATGTGTATATCGATCAAATAAAAGTATTGACCGATGTTTTCATTTCTCGGTTCGACGGTGACAAACTTGCCCAGCCGGAACGAGTCCAAGAGATATGGGAATCGGAAGGGGAGTAAATAGATGAGAGCACGTAAGAGCATAATTCTACTTTTCGTTTTACTATTCGTAAGTTCGCTAGCTCTTTTCGCTCAGGTCGAAGATGTGGGCGAGCCACAACCTGAGCAGTTGGGAGTAGACTCGGCGCAGCAGATGCTGCGAACTGTTTCGATATCGAAGTTTGAAGACGCCGGTTTTTGGGATGCCACTATGCCCCATGATCAGGGAATTGTCACCATCCGCACCCTCCAAGGAGCTCCATTAGACAAAGAGCCTTTAGAAGGGGAGCAGGAAGCTGGTATTGAGCTTGACGATGATAAGGTGCTAGGTGCGAAGGTCGAGTTTTTCAAACGGGGGTTACACCACGTGTCAATTCTTCCTTCACGCCCCCTGCCGGTCGAAGGTATAAGCAAAACCTTGTCCTTATGGGTGGTTGGTCGAAATTCGCCGCATACATTGAAAGTCCTTATTCGCGATCAGTTCGGAAACAGCGGCGAGGTTACCATGGGTAAACTCAACTTTACCGGCTGGAAAAAAATGGTTGCAACTATTCCAACCAACATAAAACAGCGGGACTATCATTACAGCAACAAGATGGGAATACAGGTTGAAGGTTTTCGTATAGATATGGATCAAAAGGAGACCTTCGGGACTTATTACATCTATTTTGATGGCCTGCGGGCTACCACCGATCTCTTTGCCGAAGAGAGTCGCGATGTCGATGACATGAGCGACAACTGGTAGCTTTCCAGTGTATAGTTTCTGCAAGTATAGTATCTATGAACAAAGTTAAAAACAGGGGCCTCTTAGGGGGTCCCTTTTTTTGTGGCTTGACAGCTATATTTCTCTTATTGAGTACCTCACCGCTTATACAGGCCGAGGAGCTGTTTATAGACGCCTTTCAACCTGCAGCCCATTATGCCCACACCGAGCGCGAAAACGTGCGGGTCTACCAGGGAAACAGCTATCAGGGCCTGCAGTATCGCGGTCGACGGGTTTATCTGCAGCGCAGCGCCGGGAGCGCCACTTCCGCCTCAGCCACCACTGGCACCGCCGATTCAGCCGGTGCACTCTACCGGGGCAGCGTCTACCTCATCAAAACCCTCACCCGCGATACCCTTCGAGTGCTGCAACCGGTGGACCGCGAAATTTCCATCTCCTGCCGCGTTTCCGCTAAGGGCTTTGTCCCGGTCAAAGGCTCCGAACTTCCGATACGTACCGGTTTTCCTGTAATCCCGGAAGGGGATATAGCCCCTGGAGACACCTGGAAAGCCGACGGCCGCGATGCGATATACCTGGAGGATGGAACTCTCATTCCAGCCCCCTTCCACTCCAGCTTCAGTTATCGGGGCCAGATGGAGTATATGGACCGCCCGGCCCATGTAATCGACTTCTCCTATACTCATTACGATCACAGTCCGTATACCAACGACTCAACCGAAATCCGCGGCCATGCCACCGGCGAAATAGCCCTATTTATTGATGGAGACGACGGGGCGGGTGGCTATTTTATCAGCGAGCGTCTTACCCGTCATTACCTTGAATATGGCACGCCGGCCAAACGCGAGGAAGGCTTTCGCCTCACCTGGGGGCGGGGTGTTTCCCTGGGTGAAATCGAATCGCTTGA
>CAZDFY010000341.1:0-1757 GCA_964504785.1 uncultured Sediminispirochaeta sp.
ATCCGTGGAGCGACCCCTGGTTTGATGATATTTCGAACGACTGGAATCAGCGCAGTGGTATGTTCCGTGTGACTATTGCCATGTCCTTGGAGTCGTTGCTGCCTTTTTCGCAGACCCAGGTGGGCCTGCGGGAGCTTGAGGATAATCTGGAGAAAACCAAGATCGGTCTGATGCAGTCGATTGACGGGGCGGAGCTGGAGATCGATTCGACGGTCCGGCAGCTGGAGAAGTCGCGGGATACTATCGAGACCCTGCAGTTGAATGTGGAGCGGGCCCGGCGGGCTTACGAGATGGCCGAAGAGGCCTACAATGCCGGGAGCCAGGAGCTGTTGGAAGTGCAGAATGCGGAGATTGAGCTGAAGCAGGCGCGGCTGGAGGTGCTGAAAGAGAAATATACCTATCTGTCGGCACTGATCGATCTGGAGTATCAATTGAATACAAATATAGAACGGATTATTGAGGACTAGAGAGGATAGATGTATGGGAACGAAAAAAATTGGGAGAATAGTGGTGCTGCTTTTATTGGCAGCACTGTTGGCGATAGGTATTTACTTCGGATTAGAACGCTTCGGCGGTGAGATTGGCAGTAAAAGTGGCGGTGAAAAAGAGAATGAAGCTGCCGCTGGTGCAGAAGGGCCGGCGGGCGATGAAGAACAGCAGACGGTGTTTGCCGTGAGTACCACCAAAGCGGTGCAGGGGCAGATTAAAGATTATATCGATGTAAATGGCGATGTGGTTACCAAGACCAGGGTGGATACCTATCCTGATACAGCCGGAAAATTATCTGGTTTGTACGTGGAGGTCGGTGAGCGTGTTCGCAAAGACCAGGTTATTGCCGAGGTTGATCCCTCCAGGCCGGGTATGCAGTTTTCGGCCAGTCCGGTCAAGGCACCGATCAGTGGAATGATCACCTCGCTGCCGGTGCAGGTGGGCAGTACGGTGTCCCAACAGATGACGGTGGCTCAGGTAAGCAAGATGGATGATCTGGAGCTCAGAGTTCATGTGGCCGAGCGCTTTATTTCTAAAATGCAGGTGGGGCTTTCGGCGGAGATCAGGTTCGAGGCCTACCCCTCACGAGAGTTCACTGGACGGGTACGTGAGGTTAGTCCGGTGGTGGACCCGGTTTCACGAACCCTGGAGCTGAAGATTTCCATTTCCGATGGTACTGATGTGCTGAAGGCGGGGATGTTCGGTGAGGTGAAGATAATCACTGAAGAGAAGTCGAAGGTGGTGAAGATTCCCTCGGATAGTCTGGTCCGCCGTTTCGGGGATGACTTTGTGTTTGTGGTGAACCGGGACGCAGCCGCGACTGACGCGGCCGCGGCTGACGCCGGCTCTGAGGGCACCGACTCCGGCGCCGAAGACACTGCGGCCGGCGCCGAGCAAACAGACGCAGCTGCAACCGACAGCACTGAGGCCTCAGCCGGCGCCGACGACAGCGGAATCCTCGGGGTTGCCGAGCGGCGCAGGGTGAGTGCAGGGATCGAGATTGATCAGAAGCTGGAGATTCAGTCCGGTCTGGAGCCTGGCGAGGAAGTTGTGTACCGGGGGCAAACCCTGTTGGAAAAGGGCTCGAGGGTCAGGGTTGTTGAGCAGGTACAGCCGCTCTCCGAATCCGATACGCTGGATTAGGGAGAAATAAGGTATGAGTATAACGAAGACAGTTGTCCATCGACCGACAACGATTTTCATCATTTTTGTGTTGGTCATCGGCCTGGGGATTTACTCGGCCACCGACTTGTCCCTGGACTTGTATC
>CAZDFY010000342.1:0-1750 GCA_964504785.1 uncultured Sediminispirochaeta sp.
AGATAGTAATCACAGCTACGGGTTTTCCGAACCTCTCGCCAATTTTCCCTTTCACTCTGCAGATACTGCATCCCGAAGGATATACTGTGCACACTCAAAGTTGTTCTCCCGCAGGTAGGCAAGTTTCTCTTCGGACATTACTTGTATGGATAAGCGGTAATCGATTTTTCTTGCCTTGTCGGCACACTTCCAGTCCGACTCCTTGGCAATAACCAGCACATCGATATCAGACTCTTCATGATAGTCTCCGCGCGCCTTGGAGCCGTACACCAGAATTGTAACTACTTTGTCCGAGAACCGTTCTACCAACTCTTGTGTGAACTGCTTTATAAGCTGAAGTGCTTTCTCACTAAGGCTTCCAAGCATTATTTGTATCCTTATTCATCATTATATTGTTGTGGGGCTTCCGGTCAAATAGCATTTTTCGCCATGTCGATAAAATCCGATAAGACCGCATATGCAGTTTTGGGGTCTGTCCTGCTCGAAGGAAGATGATCTTTGTTTCTCCCATGGGCTACCCAGTTTCTGTATTCATAGATCTGTTTCGCACGACCTCGAAGTTCTTCGGAAACTACATCTTTTAGAATATCTATAATATCGGTTACGGTCCAACGCTCAATATTTTCAACCGCAGCAACGTGTATCCGCTCTACAGTTTTATTTATTACCGACATATTTGCCACAACTACATCCTGAATGGAAGCTCTTAGTTCTCTTTCAAAAGAGGCAAAAATTGATAATACCATAATATCTTCGAGTTCATTTTCAGCTTTTAACACCTTATCCAGGGCATCATCCTTCCCTTCCACAAAAAAATCCGTCTGGTAATGCAGGGTAAACAGGTTTTTGTTGATCGAACGACGGGTTACCTTCATTGAATCCTTAATGGTCTCATAGACACTAAAAACATCAACAACGACCTGTTTGTTCATTGTACCCGCTCCAAGATCTGCGCTACTGTCTCTTTGGAAAATTTTTCCGCGCGCCTGTAAGTACTATCGTCATACCAATACCAGCCTTCTTCCCGTATGTTTGAGAATATTTGGTGTGATTGTTTTGTCTCTGTGTTATAAGTCTCTCCCGGCTCTGCAACAGATACTGCGGGACCTTTCGGCATAAAATACACTAGCTTTTCTCTGCCCGAGGGTCCTGCGATGTCTATACGTCCCTTTGCTCCGATAATCCAGATTCCATATGGGACTAAGCTCAATTTCAACGTTTCATCCAGCAACAGCTCAAATTGTGTAGTGCTGTACGTCCCGCTCAATTCTTCTGTTTTTTCTACCGTTTTTTCTTCTTGCCGACTTATCGAATAACCAAGTTCTTTTACCCACTCGGTAAACTGACTTGCAACTTTTTTGAGCTCCCGATTATACCATTCTATCTCCGCAACAACACTTTCTTTGGTCATGACATCACCACCCTAATTAACCCCAAAAGCTTTCTCGCCTATGTTAACACGCCTTTGGAAGGAAAACAAATATGTTAATACTCACAAGCAATTTCAATGGAAATTAAACAGACTTTTACACACTAATCAAATTCGACTATCCCAACGTGTGAGCGGGCTGGTCGCAATCCTCCGGATTGCTGCTCGCCCATGCGTCCGGGGGCGCAGCGGAAACCCCGCAGCTTTCGCCGCGGCTCCAAGGGCGAGCGGCAGTGAGCCCGAAAGGCGGCCCGTCTCGGGGCGTGCGAGGAGTTGCAGCGGAGCACGCGACCCCGGGCGGGCTAGTACTATAGCCCCGCC
>CAZDFY010000343.1:0-1749 GCA_964504785.1 uncultured Sediminispirochaeta sp.
CCGCCGAGGCGGACCGGCCCCGTCGGATGGAGAAATTGATTCTCGATTTGGTCGGACCGCAAAGTGCGGCTGAGTTTTGGGAGGCCTACTGGGACAACTTTATTAGCGAGGCGGATATTCAACAGATTGCCGCGGAGGGGTTTAACTCGCTGAGGCTTCCGATACATGCCCGCTATTTAACCGGATCCGATGATTCTTCAGAAATTCTTGAATCGCGTATAGCTCGGGTTGATACACTAATAGAGTGGTGCGTCCACTGCAACGTGTATATAGTCCTTGACCTTCATGGGGCCCCGGGGGGACAAACCGGAACAAACATTGACGATTCAGAGTTCGACCGTCCGGATCTGTTTCGTATCCGAGAAAATGAGGATCGCACAGTTAAAATCTGGCGGACACTTGCCGAGCGCTACAAAGATGAATATATCATAGCCGGGTACGACCTTTTGAATGAACCTCTGCCGAACTGGTTTTCCGAGTATAATGCGAGGGTTCTTCCCTTGTATCGCAGGATAATCGAGGCAATACGAAGGGTCGATTCACGGCATCTTATTATATTAGAAGGGGTGCACTGGGCTACAGACTGGTCAATTTTTGATGGGGCCTTTGACGGGTCCTTTGATGACAATGTAATGCTGCAATTCCATAAATACTGGAACAACCCCGACAAGGAGAGTATTGCCTTGTACACAGAGGCCCGGGAGAAATGGAATCTGCCCATTTATATGGGAGAGGGGGGTGAAAACAATACCGACTGGTACAGCGGCGCATTCCAGCTTTTCGAGGACCTTGACATATCCTGGAACTTCTGGACGTGGAAAAAGCTGGATACCCACAACTCACCGCTTTCTATTACCGAACCCAAAGGTTGGAGCACGCTCGTGGCTGCTGCCACGGGAGAGGCTCCCCTGGAAAGGGAATCGGCTCTTGCTATCCTGGATGAGTATATAGAGAATGTAAAAATCGATAACTGTAGGTATCATCCTGAAGTAGTAAGATCTCTGTTTCGAAGACCGCCGATCCGAATCCCAGCTATTTTTTATTCGTATCAGGACAGGGGACAGGGCTTTGAACCGGGGCCGGTGAAAGGTATCCCCCCGAAACTTTCACCAGGATCTTCGATGGCTTTGCCGCCGGCATCCCCCCTGGCGGCTCCGTCGGCAGCTTCAATAGATTTTAGGCGGTCCGACGGTATGACCTTCGGTTACATAACTGAGGGGGCGCATCAAGTAACTCCGCATTTTGCCCACAACGGGGGGGAGCCATGGAAAGATGAAGACTGGATGTATGTGCAGCTGAACCCCGGTGCATGGGCGGCCTATGACTTTTATGCATCCCCTTCCTCGGGACTGCAAGTATTTAACCTGACCCTGCGAATGCGCGCCCTACCTGCGGAAGGTACGGTGGAAGGTAGAGTGGCCTCAAAGGTCCATGTATCGATTGATGGGATGGAACAGAATTGTGAGGTACCCCTTGAAAAGAGCGAAGGATTTTTAGATTATCAGATAGAGTGTACAGCCCGCCCGGGGCATCAGCGAGTTGCTGTGTATAGCAAAAAAGAAACTGTTCAGC
The DNA here is from genome assembly GCA_964504785.1 of uncultured Sediminispirochaeta sp. Classification (GTDB taxonomy): domain Bacteria; phylum Spirochaetota; class Spirochaetia; order DSM-16054; family Sediminispirochaetaceae; genus DSBN01. Next base: position 1,573 of record CAZDFY010000343.1, read on the forward strand.
TGCAGTACTTGCATGTTAGTATTCCGGATTAAGGTTCCGGATTAAGGGGGGAGTGTATTTCTATAGTCCGCCGGCATAGCTTACGGTTCAGATTACTCGTGCTCATGCTCCTGCTTACGACGGTCCCGGTGCTTACCCTTACATGGATAGCAGTGCAAAACACCAAGGCCTCGGTAA
>CAZDFY010000344.1:0-1721 GCA_964504785.1 uncultured Sediminispirochaeta sp.
CCTGCTCTCCACCTGCGAACACTGCGAAAGGAACGATTACTGCGATCAATGCGATAGCAAGGATCTTTTTCATGTTGTTCTCCTTTTAGATAAAGTTTACAGGTGCAATATCGCCGTTGAATGTTAAAGCTTTACTTGCTTTGTGTGAGAAGTTTTTAATATTTCGGTTAGTCTTTTGTGAATGAAATGTTATATTTCTGTTAAAGAGAGGAAGAAATTGATTTTTTGCTGCTACATATAGTACCATAGCGATATGTATAAGATAACAGTATTTCACTATCATCTGCTCACCGGGGGAATTACCCAAGTTATTTCTTCATCGGCAAAAGCCCTGATGCTGAGTGCTTCCAATCAGTTCGACATTACTCTAGTCTCCGGGCGGGATGAACAAACCCCGCAGCTCATTGAATCGCTGAATCAGGAGCTGAAGACCTCTGGTATAGAAGCAACGGTGAAGAGTAAACACCTACCGGAGATTGACTATCTTGTTGAGCAAAGTAATCCCCCCAGCGTAGAAGAAATAAAAGAAAAGCTTACTCGTCATTTCACTAATAGTATCTGGTGGGTCCATAACTATCACATTGGAAAAAACCCCCGATTTACCGAAGCACTGGTGCAGATTGCCCACGAACAGCCACAACAGCAGTTGGTACTGCATATACATGATTTTCCAGAAAGCGGACGCTTTTCGAATTTGAAAGACCTGTATGAATCAGTCCGCTCGCCGATCTATCCACTCAGCAGAAATGTGCGTTATGTAGTCATTAACAGCCGCGACCAAGACATTCTTGCGGAAGCCGGAGTGCCCAAGGAACAGCTGTTCTTGCTCAACAATCCCATCGACCAGAAGCAGGAAGCTCGTATAGATTATTGGCAGGTTCAGCAGAAAATATCCTCCTGGGCCTCCGAACACACCATGAGATGGGAACCTGAGGGAAAACTGCTTCTCTATCCGGTACGGACAATTCGAAGGAAAAACGTACTCGAGGCTGGGGTACTTTGCAATATGCTGGAAAGTCCGGTCAATCTCTTGGTTACTCTGCCGGGAGTATCGCAACAGGAGCAGGACTACTCCAATCTGGTCGAAAATGCTTTTGATAATCGCCTCATCTCCGGCAGTTGGGGGATTGGAAGATTTCTCGATGAAATCGGTATAAGTTTTACAGAACTCACCCGGTCGGCGGATACCCTAGTCTCAACAGCAATACAGGAGGGCTTCGGATACCTGTTTATCAATAGTGTGTTGTGGGAAGTCCCCCTGATCGCCCGGGAGCTTGATATTCTCGGAGGCATACGGGACAACTTTCAGCCGGACTCAAGTCTTTTCTACAAAGCCCTGCAGGTTCCCCTCACTACCGGCGAGCGTGCAGCCCTTGGAGATGCGTATACAAAGCTGATAAGCTCTGTAGCCCCTATGTTGCCGGAGGGACAGGATAAACGGCTGCACTACGAAGTGGAACAGCTGCTGGCAGAGGAACTTATCGATTATTCCTTTCTTACGGTTGACCAGCAGTATGAATTTCTCAAAAGAACCGCTGAATCAGGGGATTTTGTGAATGACCTGCGCGAGATCAATGCGGAGACTGCGGCAACCGCCGAAAACCTTCTCCGCGGGCCCAAGGTGAAAAACCGCCGGAACATCCTCCGCGAGTTCGGTGCCGAAGCCCACACCCGCTCGGTACAACAGATCCTCGATTCTTTTGAAACACTGCACGCGGACA
>CAZDFY010000345.1:0-1461 GCA_964504785.1 uncultured Sediminispirochaeta sp.
TGATCATGCAGTTGAAGGTCTGTATAGAGGGGGGCATTCAAGCTTGTACGAAAGCTATCTCTTTTATATTCGAGCTCCAGATCAAAACTAAAACGAAAGGGTAATTTGGCACCAAAAAAATATGAGTTTTGCGGATCACTGCTGTATTGCTTGGTAGTTGGATCAAAAGTGAAGCTTGTGTAGGTGCCCTGGTAATTAGACAGGGGATATATGTAGTTGGTCAGACCGATTCCAGCCAATAAGTCAAGTTTATCTATCCATCCGAGTGTGCGTAATTTAAAGTTTAAGGCCGTGAGTAGACCCAACCGTGTGTAATAGTCAACCTGCAATTTCCCAAAAGAGCCGGTGCTTTCAGCCCAACTTGGTTCTGTCTTTTTGCGGGTACTATGTAAGAAAAAACCTCGCAGTTCCTGATTATATTCCTGCTTATCTTCATCCAAGGCCTGCATAAATGAGAGGGATGATTGTTTTCCTAATTCCTCCGGTTGTCGGCCGAGAAAATAGGTAGTTGTCTGAATGTAGTATCCTTCAACTGTTTTGACCCCAATCGATGGGTGCAGTACAAAGGAGGCACCGGGACGGTAATAAAAAGGGACATACAGAATCGGTATATGTCCTACATACAGAGTAGCATTTTGCAGAGCCCATTCATTTAATCCTAAAATCCACACATTACCGGCAGCAAGGTGGTAATAGGGGCTTTCGATACGACTTGAACTGATGATTCCATTTTCCAGGTGAACAACATCTCTTTTTATGCGGTAAATGGAACCGCCTTTAAAATAGAAATTAATTTGATTTTCTTCGATTTCACTTACTCTACTGCTCATCCCCCGGATAAACACACCACTGTAATTCTCTATATTGAAGCTTATCTGTTCTCCTTGAAATTCTTGGTCGGATCCATCCTGTTCCATCTTATACAGAACCCCGCCCTGCGCAGTAATGCTGCTCTTTTGCTGATTAAAAAGTAGAGTCTTTGCGGTAACAGAATGACTTGTATTGCCTTCGGTGTCCCGCATGTACAAACTAACCCCGCCGTCAAGCTCTATAAGGGCTTGTTCTTCCCCTTGTGGTATGTACTTTAATTCCTGCGCAGATTCTATTTGGATGTTGTGTGCACCAGTTTTCGAAGAATCGGAAGGAGACTGATTGAAATCGGTGCGAGGCACCTCGCTAAACAAATTGCGGTAATATTCCAATAGGCGATTCTCTAAAACCTGGCGACTTCCTTTTTGCCGAAGGTTGAGATTCTGCAGCCATTCTTGAAGTTCATAGTAGCTAGAGGTAGTAATATCAAGGTAGACTGTTTCTTTAATTAGGTCTTCCGGTGAGCGCGTGTCCGTATTCGTTTCGGCTGCAACTGTCTGTGCAGAAAGTTGCAGGCTCCACACAGTAACCAGCATTGTACACATGAGTAATATTTTGAGTGTTACTTTCACCTGCTTAGAGTACATCCCG
>CAZDFY010000345.1:1471-1713 GCA_964504785.1 uncultured Sediminispirochaeta sp.
ATATGACTGCTCTACCCTCACTATTTCTTCCGGTGTTCCGGCCGCCACAATTTGACCACCGTTTTTGCCGCCCTCAGGGCCAAGATCAATCACATGATCGGCCTGCTTAATTACATCGAGATTATGCTCAATCAGTATTACTGTGTTGCCGCGATCAACCAGGGCATGAAGAACTTCCATAAGCTTTTTTACATCGGCAAAATGCAAGCCTGTAGTAGGTTCATCAAGTATATAAAGTGTTT
>CAZDFY010000346.1:0-1701 GCA_964504785.1 uncultured Sediminispirochaeta sp.
TATTGATAAAGAGCTGAAACTAAGCTCGCCCAATTGGTTCCAGCTGCTGCCGCTTTCACTTATACCCTTTACTTCCTCTGACAGGGAGAGTGTGAAATTTTCGATGTTCGACCCTTACAATTTGAAGGTTCGAGACATGCAGATAGAGAAAAAAAAGCGAGAGACTATCACTCTATTTGAGACTGAATACGAGACGGTCAAGATGGCGATGCGTTTACGGGGCTTATTAACGCCCTTCTGGAAATCGGAAATCTGGAATGCTGTCGGCAGTGGGACCCATATTCAATATGAAGGGCTCAATGTGGTGCCGAAACTGCATAAGTCTAAAATCTACCTAAAGACTGTGGAATTTCAACCGAAGTGATTACCGTTCATTCTTCCAGGGACATGGCTTCGGAGCCGACTTGTGTGCGGGCGCTATGATAGAGCTGCTCAAACTGGGCGGCCACATGCATGCCCTTGAACTCTATGCGCAGTTTTTCTCCCTCGCTGGTGCAATACTGATACAACTTTTCGTTATCATGGGCCATCTGAAGCATTTCAGCAGCAAATGCGTCAGTGTCTCCGGCGGGGAAAGCTCGGCCGTTTTCATATAGTAATTCATTTATTCCATCTACATCCGGAATAATGATAGGGGTATTGCAGGCGATTGCTTCAATCACCGTGATTGGCTGATTCTCTGTGGTACTGGCGGTGACCAATGCGCGGGAGTGTTGATAAATGCCGCTGTGCAGGAGCTCTTCATGGGGCAATCGTCCCAGAAAACAAACCGCCCCACGCAAGCCGCTTTCTTGTACGGTCTGCTCATAGTCTTTTCGGCTGGGACCATCGCCGACGATGAAAAGACGTAGTTCCTGGTCTTGGTTATATGCCTTATGAAAGGCTTTCAACAGCATGCTGACTGATTTTTCTTCGCCTAAACGGCCTACAAAAAGAAATGTTTTATGGTTGAACTGCGGATATTGGTGTTGCAGCTCTTCGAAGCTGTTATAGGTTTCAAAGTCGCTTAGATCTATACCATTGCGGATGTGTTCGATCCGGGATTCGGGAAAATGTTCTTGCAGGGTTTTACAGGCATAATTACTGGGAGCGGTCATCACATCGCTGCGGTTCACGAACAAGCCGATGTATTTCCAGGCAATTATTCGCAGCAACGGTACGAGCCATTGTGAGCGCAATCCGTAGTAGAGATAGTTGTCTTCATAGATGAGCGTATGAAAAGTGTGGACCACCGGAATATTATGGCGGCGGGCCGCCTTGATGGCTGACCATGCCAGTAGCCATGGACCGGTGAGGTGTATCACATCTACTTTTTCTTCTCGCACGATTCGATCGACATGCTTGTTCCAGGGCGAGACAAAGCGAATGCCCGGGTACATATGGGTAGGTACGCTCGGGATGTAGTGAATAGGGATTCCATCTACTTCCGGTTCCTGAAATGCATTCCAGGAGGGTACAATGAAAATAACTTTATGGCCCCGTTTTTTTAGATTTTCAGCCAAATTAAACGTGGTAGTAATTACCCCGTTTACAATTGGAAGAAAAATCTCAAACACAATTGCAATGGTCACATCTATCTCCTGTCGTGATAATGTGATGAGATGAGTCTATTATACAGTAACCGTACGGTTTAAGAAACCCGGGGCGCAGTCAAACTAATTTGTAGTGTCTCAGGAAATTTCCTTGATAAATACTTAACTG
>CAZDFY010000347.1:0-1688 GCA_964504785.1 uncultured Sediminispirochaeta sp.
ATTTTTTATCTAATTTTACGATTTCATTAAGAGTTTTTTTGTATAATTGATTTATTATGTCAATACAGTATTATCAACTAACGTTAAGCCATCTTGCCAATGGTGATCTTCGTGTTATGGCACCGATAGAAAATGGTTTCTCAATTCATAATTACACCGTCTCCGTTACAGTTAGCAAACCATATATTATGATAACACCTGTAGAAGATTCAGAGCAATTTCTCTACTATAAAATTATTTCGCCCTATTCATTCATATCTTACGTCCAATATGGGTTAAAAGATCACCAGATATTCTGTCTCAATAACAAGAGTTATTATGGTAAAAAAGAATCTAGAATTAATCTCACAGATCTCGACAGTGGTCTTCCAGATCAAGTGCAAGATGTTGTAAAAAGACACATCACCGCCAAATATCTCTAACCAACCTTGATATACTGTGGCAATTATGATATGATTATGGCGAACATTATTAATAGGGGGAATTAAAAGATGGAAACTATTTATCATCAAAGATTAAAACAGTTTATTGAGAAATGTTTTACAACGGAGCAAGCACTCTTTATTCGTGGCGGATACGGAATAGGAAAGTCGGCGGTCGTCTATCAGCAATCAAAACAGATGGCTGAGGTCAGGAACGAAAATTACATTAAGTGGAACCGAACTACGTTAGAAGAGAAGAAACGACTGATTCAAAAACCTCAAGGACAGTTCGTGGCGGTGGATATCCGCCTTGCCCAATACGACCCCTCCGACATCAAGGGCATTCCCGATATCGGTACCGACAAGGAGTATTTACAATGGAATAAACCTATGTGGGCTGTATGGGCAGCTCAAAAAAATACCAGCGGAATGATCTTTTTCGATGAAGCAAACTTGGCCCCACCTTCCGTCCAAAAAGCTTTCTATCAAATCATTAATCAACGAGAAATTGTTGAAAGCTATATTCAGGGAAATATAGGAGTCATTGGGGCAGGAAACAGACTAGAAGATTATGCAGACATTAATATAATGCCTCGACCACTCCGTGATCGTTTCATTGAAGTTGAACTAATGGAACCATCGGTTGATCAATGGACGGAGTGGGCACGACGAAATAATATATTGCCCGAAATTATTGGTTTCCTCAAAGTCAATGAGGATCAATTATACAATCCAGAAAATCAAAGTCGAGAGGGGCAGAAGGATCGATTCAGTAAACACTCAGCAGAGAAGTCAGCAACCCCAAGAGGCTGGGAGAGAACAAGCGATTTCCTGGGTTATATTAACTCCGAAAAAATAGAGGATAGTCGGGCTGGGAGAGAATATTTAGATGAGATACAAACTTATACTGGAGCATGTGTCGGCGAAGGAGTAGCCTCTATGTTTAGGGGATTTCTCAAAAATAACTTTGAAATCAATGCAGAAGAATATATAGCTAACCCCAAGAAACAACCTTTACCAGAAAGTAAATCCCTTAAATGGACTTTAATCTGCAATCTAGGTGCATATCTAAAACACCACCCGTCCCAAGAAGTATTATCGAAAGTTATACAAATCGCAAACCGCTTTTACAAAAACGATACGAAAGATTTCGCCATGGTGTTGTTGAGTGAAATGAAGCACCGCAACGAAGAATTCTTTATGCAAAATATTTTTAATTTAGATATATTCCAAGGCGAGGATGAAGATGGGTTAGATATAGGCACA
>CAZDFY010000348.1:0-1670 GCA_964504785.1 uncultured Sediminispirochaeta sp.
CCTGGTTAAAGCAGAAGATTATCAGAAAAATGTCGATCGATATTTAATAGAAAATGTGTAACTATTCAGCTGTTTAACTCTCAAGTGTATTTAAAAGTAGACACTAGACATATTCACTTTCTCCATGTATACTCAAAGGGAGTATGAAGAAAGAGCAGAAAGAAAAAAAGCGTTTGACTCGCGATCAAATAATCGCCCTCTATCAAGCAGGACCCGAGGCGGTTGTATCCCTTATTGAGTATTTGCAGGACGAAATGGATAGTCTCTCATCGAGGCTGCACGCCTTAGAGGTTCAGAACAAGACAAACAGTAGAAACAGCAGCAAACCACCTTCTTCAGACGGAATGAAAAAACCGCCGAAACAGACCAGGAAACCCACGGGCAAGAAGCCCGGAGGACAGAAAGGCCATACGGGTACGACACTTAAGATGGTCGAGACTCCCGACAGAATAATCGAGCACGAGGTAGATTTTTGCACACACTGCGGAAAAGATTTATCAGCAAGTCCTGCAATAGACACTCAGCGCAGGCAAGTTTTTGATATTCCTCCAATCTGTGTAGAGGTAACCGAACACCGCACCGAAACAAAACGATGCAGCTGTTGTGGAGAGCTGATCGAAGGACAGTTTCCGCCGGAGGTCACTCACCCCACTCAGTATGGGCCGAGATTGAAGGCAATCAGCCTCTACTTAAAGAATTACGCCTTGTTGCCCTATGAGAGAACAGCAGAACTGTTTGAAGATCTCTTCGGCACACCGATCAGCGTAGGTACGCTCACATCGATTAACCGAAGGGGTGGAGAACGGGTAGAAGAGGTAGGAGAGAGGATCAAAGAGGCCCTTCGAAGTGAATCGGTTGCACATTTCGACGAAACCGGTATGAGAGTCTGTGGAAAGCTGAATTGGTTGCACGTAGCATCGAGTGAAAAACTGACCAGTTATCAAGTGCACCCCAAAAGGGGTGGCAAAGCGATGGAAGTGATGGGGATACTTCCCTTTTTTAAGGGGACGGCCGTCCATGACGGATGGAAAAGCTACTTTGCCTATGGCTGCGCCCACAGTCTCTGCAATGCCCATCACCTACGAGAGCTCACATGTATTCATGAAGAATACGGACAGGAGTGGGCCGGGGGGATGATCGATTTTCTCCTGGAGGTCAAAGCTCGAAGGGAGAACTCGGAGAGGCAAAACTTCAGTGAAAGTGAACTTGAGGAGTTCGAGAAAAGATATCGTTCGCTGGTACGGAAAGGATTAGATGCCAACCCTTCCCCTGAGAGGCAGAAGGAAAAACGGCGCGGACGTGTAAAAAAAAGCAAGCCACGCAATCTCCTCGAACGGCTACAAAATCATGAGAAGGCAACCCTTGCATTCATGTATGATTTCTCGGTTCCCTTTGATAATAATCGTGGGGAGAGAGATATACGTATGATGAAAGTCCAACAGAAAGTTTCGGGAACCTTTAGAAGTGAAGATGGAGCCCAATGGTTCTGTGCTTTACGCAGCTATATTTCCACTGCAAGAAAACATGGTTACAACGTGATGTCGACACTTCAAGATATTTTTACCGATGAAAAACTACTTCCCCAACTTGGCATTCAAAACAGCTGAATAGTTACGAAATATATAAAAAATATGCTCTACAATATGATAAACTGGTCAATGCAGAGGATT
>CAZDFY010000349.1:0-1653 GCA_964504785.1 uncultured Sediminispirochaeta sp.
ACATTTAAACTATGACAAGAAAAATATATGCGTTTATACTCATTCTTTTTTATTCTGTTTCATTTGCAGCATACACTGCTGATATCGCGCCGAAGCTCCAAGAGTTTTACTCCCCGCGTCTGTTTGGCTCTGCTGCTGCAACTACTTCATTATATCCGCCCCAAAGCAGCATTCATAACCCGGCTTCGGCGGCTCTCGCCCAACGTATGACCTTTGATGGAAATTATGTGGGAATTGTTGGACAGGACGATACCTCTACGGGGTGGAAAGGCCATGTGCTTAATTTTGGACATACTATTCCAAGCAAGGTGGGAGTGTTTACCTGGAACTCCAGTGTGCTTCGCTCAACTTTTGACAGTCTCGATACCGGAAACAGACTTTCCCTGCACGGAGCCTTTGCCAAGGATATTTATCCGGATACTTTAGTAGGAATAGGTATAGGAACCTCAATGGCAGAGGGGCCGGATTTTGGAATCGATGCCGATCTGGGGCTAATACGATTGCGTCCTGCACTCTGGTTTTTGGAAGATGTGCGATGGTCGGTTGTTCTTAATAATTTTGGTTATTCAGGAATTGAAGGGATAAGGGAACCACTCTACTCAGTTACAAGTGGGGTTGATGGACGCTTTTTAAATACTGACAAGGTTAATGGGCGTTTGATGAGCGAGATAAAAGTGCCTGAGTTCTCTAATGTTATCTGGTCTACGGGAATGAAATTTCAAATTGGATATGGGTTCGAAGCTTCCCTAGGTACCAGGGTGAATGTGGAGGCATTGCTTGATGGGGAGGTAGGAGAACTTATACCTTCTGTTACTCTTGGATACACCTTTTCTCCTGGAAGTAGTAATGCAGATAAAACCACAGAGGATCTATCAGCAGCAGAACGGTTTACACAGAATGAACTGCAGCCTTATGCAAGTGCGGCTCCCATCAGTTCTGAACTGTGGGCATTCGGTGTAGGACTGACAGTTCCGATTGGATTGATCGATACAGAACCTCCGGATATAAACATTGACCTTAGCGGAGTAACGACCCAATATTCCGAAGAGCCAGAAGAACCTCCTCAAGCGGAACAAGGTGCTGATGATGGGGAAGTAAATGATGTAGAAAATGAATCCTCCGAGAGTACCGCAGGAGGGAACTCTGAAGTAAGCTTTGAAAAAGTCTCTTCACTTTCTGGAAAATCTGTTATAAAAGCCACCGGCGGCAAGAGTGTCGTGTATATTGCGGATAACCCTGAAGATGAAAAGGATGTACCGGAAAAAGACAATGGAAATGGGGGCGGCCCTGCTTCAGAAGCAGCGCTTACGCAAGAACTAATTAAAAATGAAATACCCGATGCTAAAATTTACCTTTCACCTAACAACGACGGCATACAGGATAGTCTCTCCTTTCCCCTTTCAATCGATGAAAGTCGGTATATAAAGGGCTATGAGTTTGTTGTGGAGAACAGTCAGGGAGAGGCTGTAAGGACTATAGAAAATAAAGAAACTCGTCCGGCAAAACGGACAGTAAAAACCTTTTTTCAAAACCTTTTTGAATCAAAGAGTGCAATTCAGGTTCCAGAGACTCTGCGTTGGGACGGGACTACTGATTCCGGTGAAACAGCTCCGGATGGACTCTACTATTTTTATATCCGGGCTTGGGATGACA
>CAZDFY010000350.1:0-1653 GCA_964504785.1 uncultured Sediminispirochaeta sp.
AGCGCACCATCATGAATTACCGTACGGAAAAAATCTGATTTATCGAGGGCAGGTAGAAACAAGCCAATATTTCCCTGCTTGCGTCCTAAAGTCTCGGTTGAAAGCTGTCCATGAATATAGTCTACATTAGTAGACTCCCTCTGGACCAATGCATCGATCGCTTCCTGGGCAGTTCCTGCAGCAATAGTGGAATTGGGGCTTTTTACCATGAACACTCCTATCCGTTCAGCATCGACATAGCCAATTATGTGCTGAGCATCATCGGAGGCAACACGCTTCATTACTTCGTCGGAGGAGGAGAGGGCTGTGAATTCGACTGAACCGATTTTTTCCAGCTCACTGGAAAATTGGTTGAAATCAGAATTAAAGAGCACTCGGTGAATTGGTTCAAACACCAACCCGTCATCGTAGATATTCTCTATCTCTACCAACGCCCAGCGGGCGGGATGCTGCATTACATCTGTATCGCCTGAATATTCCTGTTTCACGTCTTCCCATACAGCTTTAGCCGTTGCCAGGGAGTGATTCCCATCGCCCATCGCAAACAGCAATACATCTTCGGCTCCGTATTTTTTTGCGAAGGCCTCTGGATTGGCCAATTTGTGCATGGCATCGGCAATTCGCTGGAGACTGTTTTCATCCAATATCTTGTATCCGGTGATATGACCACCGTTTTTCATCAAATCAAAGTCATACACCTTCTCAAAAGAACCAGTGTCGGCGGCACAAGGTTCTATTACAGTTTTTTCAGGGTCGTCAATCAAAACCATAATATGTGGAAGCTCAATTGAGGCATTTTTGCGAATTTGTTTTCTGGGAGGAATTCTGTCCAGGATTGTACCTTCTGTAGCTCGTATTAAACTGGTCGAATCTTTTGAAAAATCGTATTGTTCAAGATCCAACGCTGCCATAAGACCCCAACGGGGAGAGGCGTCAGGTGTGTGGCGCTGCACCAGAAAAAAGGCTTGACCTTGGTCTTCTAAAACTCCCTGCGAAAGATACTCTTCCATTGCAGCATTGATACGTTCTATGCGCTGGTCTTTATCGCCATCTTCTAAGTATACCTCGGGGAAAATGAGGTTTAGGGTAGAGGGGGCGGATCCAACTTCCTGGGCTACTGAACTCCAATATTCAGGTTCAGATGTGTACTGGTCGCAGGCCACCACAGCCCACTTGTGCAGGTCGATATCCTTTCGGGGCATTAAAATGTGAGGAATTATCATTCCTACTTTGGAAAACTTATCTTCTAAAGATCTCATAGGCTTACTCCTTTCAAATTGCACAAATATTAGATAATTTGTAGTTTGATTGTAAGCAATTTATACACTAAAATAATAACGTATACAACCTGCAACAAAGATACAGAAGAACTGAAGGAAGGGCTCATGAAGGGAGTACTTGTACTAGGTGGTGAACATCCCCCACCACATATAGCAGAACAACACTTAAGAGCTGCTGATTTAGTAGTGGCCGCCGACTCAGGGTTTGATTTTTTATGGGAGAATGGTTTTGATTTTGATTATATTGTTGGGGACATGGATTCAACAGGGTATGGCCACGCCCTCGCTGAATTGCCCTCAAACAAGCTTTTAATTGCCTCTACCGAAAAGGACGAGACCGATACGGAACTGGGGCTTCAGTTTCTCAAGGAAC
>CAZDFY010000351.1:0-1642 GCA_964504785.1 uncultured Sediminispirochaeta sp.
TTACGACCAAAACAGGGGGCGCCGGCGTATTCATCCTGATGAACAGTTGCTCAAAGCACTTGAAAAATTCTCCGGAAAATTGGGGCCGGATGGTGCCGGCCGGCGGCCATTTCGTGTACTCGATCTTGGCTGCGGTACCGGCAATTATCTGGATGTACAGATGCAGGTCTGTGAACAAATGGACGTGGACTTTGAAATTGAGTGGTACGGGCTGGATGCCTCAGATGCTATGTTGGAGAAGGCCCGGCAGAAACTATCCGATCGTGGAGAAAACTTGGATCGTTACGAAGCTGCCGTAGTCTATCTGCAGCCCGGAGATGCCCAGGCCCTGCCGTACGATGACAATTTTTTTGATTTTATAGCATGTAATTTCGCCTTTCATCATTTTCCCGATAAAGGTCTTGTCCTTGATGAGGTTTCACGGGTGCTGACTTCCTCCGGCCGATTTAAGATATGGAACATCCAGCCGGAATACATGCCGCACTGGTGGGTGTATCGGTTTTTCCCGGCGGCGCGTCTTGAGGACTCCGAACGCTTCTGGAGCGAAAACAGGCTGTTCCTGGAGCTCGAAGGGCGCGGTTTTTCGTTAAGATTAAAAACTACGCGAACCCTGCAGCAGCGCGACTTGGAGGCCGTATTGGAAGATGCTCGGCGTCGGGACATCTCGGAGCTTGCCAATCTGGAAGACGGAGTGTATCGGGCCGGTGTGTCGGCTATTGAGTCAATGAACTCCAGTGGAACGGTCTCAGTGGTGCTCGATGAGTTCGCGCAATTATTCTGTACGGCATTCAAAGGTGATGCTGAATGAAAATGAAGTGCCTGTTATCGGTAATGCTGCTGTTTTTTGGTGGTACTATTTTATTCAGTCAAAATACACAGGATATGGTACCGGTTTCCTCAAGAGTGTACGAATATCTACAGGTGCTTGCAGCCCAGCAGAACAAGGTGACGATTATTATTGAACGCCCGGCCAGCCGGCAAAAAATACTGGGGGAACTGGACAAGCTTGAGTATGACCAGCTTTCGTCCTCTGCTCAGGCGCTCTACCAGCAGGTACTGCAGGAACTAAAGCCTTCGCCCCTCTATACTGAGGCGGGCGGACTGGCGATTGATGTGGGTATGGAGATGAACCTTGAGGGGTATGCGGAGGCTGACTCTGAGCATGTGAGGTTTGCAGTACCGGATACAGGGCGTCGAGCACTACTCAAAATACCGTTGGAAGCATGGCTGTTTGATTCGTTTTACGGTAAATTTGAGATGCCGGTAAAAAAAGAGCCTTTTCTTTATGAAAGGGTCCCTGATCATGGGGGCAACTGGATAAACCTGCCGGTGACTATGAGCCAAATTGACTATCAGTTTCCGTATGTGGCCTATTTGAACGCAGGCGGGGAGCATTGGAACCTGCAGATTGGTCGCGACGTCCTCAGGTACGGTAGCGGACACGGCGGGAACTTTCTAATAGGCGATCATATTCCCTACTACAGCTTTGTGCGTGCCGAGACCTTCTGGGAGGGGTTCACTTTTTATTACAGCGCAATCGACTTAGAGCCATGGGATACGATTAGCCCCAGTGCAAGTGGCGACGGCGATTCGGAGTTTGTCCATAAGGTGCTTTTTTCACATGGTTTTGTGTTCAGTTTTA
>CAZDFY010000352.1:0-1634 GCA_964504785.1 uncultured Sediminispirochaeta sp.
CCCCTGTTTGTCCCCGAAACACAGCTTACCCTGAACACCGCCGGCAGCAGCGGAACCCTGCCCTTCAATGCCGGCCTGTGCGGCAGCCTGAGCCTGCTGTTTCCACTGGCCGGGTTCATCCAGCGCGAGGTCACCACCAACTATCGCCAGCTCTGCATCCGCGGACTGGAGATAGAAGGCCGCCACCCGAACTGGGGCATGCCCGCCGGCAACCGCCCCGAATCAAAACAGATCAAGGAGGAGATTATACAACTGAACAATGAATTCTGGACCGGCTATACCGGTAGACTCGAGCAACTGCTCAACACTGAGATGACCACCGAAGTCAGCTATTCCTTTCCGCTGAAAAAGGAGCACCTCGATACCTATCTGCCCATCCTCAAGCAGTTGATCCGCCTGCAGTCCGCAGCTATCAATGAGACAGGCCACATGATCCAGCTGCAGCCGCCGGCGGCATCCGCCCCCGCCGCAGCAACGAACCAGCCCGAAGAGATGCCTGCAAACCTGTTCCGCAAGGCTGGGGAGGGCTTCGAAATAAGGTTCGAGGGGCGCAGGCCGATCCTGCTGAAGGAGAGCGTCGGGCTGCACTACATCCGCACCCTGCTGCAGAACCCCAACACTCCCATCTCGGCTAAGGACCTGCGCACTATGCAGCACGCCGCCCCGGCCAACGATACCCCAGCTGCCGACTATGACGACGGGCTGAACCGCGACTCGGGCACCCGGGATGCACCCGACCGCCGGGCCCTGCAGCTGATCGCCTCAAAACTCACCCAGCTGGAAACCGAAAAGGCGGAAGCCAACGCCCGCGGCGACTACGACCGGGCCGAACGGCTGCGCGGTGAAATCGAACAGATCCGCGGTTACCTTAAAGAATGGAAATACGCCCAAAAAGACCCCGAAGCCGAACGCCACCGTACCGGCGTCTACAACGCCATCAAAAGCGTACGCCAAAAGCTGGAGCTGCACTACCCCGAACTGGCCCGGCACCTGCAGGAAAAAATCGAGACCGGCCACACCTGCATCTACCTGAACCTGCCGCAGAACCACATCGAATGGCACTTCGAGTATGAGTGTTGACGGTAGAGAGACGGCCATCCACTGCGGCCTTAAAAACACTATGCACCTGCCCGACTACCGGATTCGGGCAGGCGCATCCGGCCCAGCTACGAGCCAGTCAGCCAGATGAGTGGTAAGTCTTACTTGTATAAATCCACATCCTGCTCACGCATCAGCTCTACCATCCCCGGCGCGTACTCGAATTCCCCCTCTCCACTCTCCAACAACTCTTCGAGTACTCCCGAGTACCAAAGACATATGCAGTTCTCCTTCACCTCTATCTCCAGCTCATCCTCATCCTTCAGCTTCAATTTCCGTACCAGTTCATCCGGAACGCGCAACACCAGATCTTTGCCAAGCTTTTCGAGTTTCTGTTTCATAGACGGGCCTCCTGCTGTATTAGTGTGTAGGTATAATGCACATAGTGAAGCGCCCCTTCACACTTACTCTAAAAAGGACATAAAAGGCACTTTTTCAATCTGCTTTAATCTGATAATTTTTATGACAATAATAATGTAAATGAGGAGTACGTGCATGACTATTTCAGCGCCCACAGCAAAAGACAACGGCACCAT
>CAZDFY010000353.1:0-1623 GCA_964504785.1 uncultured Sediminispirochaeta sp.
CCGATTACCTCGTGCTCTTCATCTCCGGCGTAGGTGTTGACGAGTTCCTGTCTGACCAGCCCCCGCAGGGTTTCGGAGCGGTTCGGGTGGCCCTTTTCATGGGTCATTTTGTCCAGCAGTTCCACTAGAGTGCTGTCCATAGATACCCCGAAGCGAATAGTCTCTCCCATACATCCTCCCGGCCCAATTCTACCATGGATGGGGATGTTATATAAACTACGGATATATGGCTCTGGGCGCACGATTCTCGTGCTCGGGCATGCAACCTGGGGCGTGAGCAGGGGTAACGCGGATGAGTGAAGATTATATTTTTTTGTATTGACTAGTCAGACTAGTTATATTATACTAAAGAAAAAGGAGGGTTGTATGCGTGCATGGTCGCTGCAGGATGCAAAGGCCCGTTTCAGTGAGCTGGTGAATGTCTGTCTGGAGTCTGGGGCCCAGGTGGTAACCCGGCACGGCCGGGAGGCGGTGGTGGTGATGCCCGCCGATGAATATAGGCGGATTACAGCTTCGAAACAGAGCTTGAGGGAGTTTTTTGTTGCGGCGCCGCGGGTTGAGTTGCAGATCGATCGCTCCGGGGATACTGGGCGGGAGGTGGAACTGTGATTGTGCTCGATACTTGTGTGATTTCCGAGGCTTTGTGCCCGGAGCCTGACCTGAGGGTGATGGAATGGATAGAGGGCATGCCGGAGGATCAGGTGTATCTGCCGGCGCTGGTGCTTGGCGAGCTGGAGAAGGGAGTCGAGGAGCTGCCGGAGGGGTCCAAGCGGGCTGCCCTGCGGCTGTGGCTCGAACAGCTGCGCCAGCGTTTCAGTGGGCGGATTTTGAGTTTTGACGAGGAGACGGCGGTTCGGTGGGGGGATTTAGTCGCACGCAGCCAGGCCGGCGGCCGGCGGCCGGCGGTAATAGACGGAATGTTGGCGGCCACTGCCCTGCAGCATGCCGCCCTGCTGGCTACCCGGAACACAGCCGATTTTCAGGGGACCGGAGTAGAGCTTATAAACCCCTGGGAAGGAGAATAGACACACTATGGATATATGAAGGGTATGCAGGCTGACACACAAGGTCACTCGGGTCGGGTATCGGCTTTGGCCAAATGCCTTTGGGCGGGAGGCAGTGGGCGCGCAGCGCAGCGGCCTCCCGCCCGGGCGGCCCCGGCTGTCTAGGGGAGTGCATTTTTATAAAAATATTTAAATTGAAAGGTAGCGCACTTTGTTGCCGCAGTAGTCGAGGAACTTTTTGAAGTTGTCGGTGGAGATGGTGAGGGTGGCGGTGTTGATGTTGGGGTGGAAGCTGATGTGGCTGTGGTCCATGAGCTCGCGGTCGATGATGACCTCGACGAGGCGGTCGGTGTCGTTGATGAGGCCGAAGCCGGAGACCGAGCCGGGGGTGAGGGAGAGGTATTTTTCGAGACGGCGCGGGGAGGCGAAGCTGAGGCGGCTTGAGCCGAGCTGTTGCTGAAGGCTTTTGAGGTTGACCTGTTTGGCATGGTCGACGATGACCAGATAATGGCGCTTGCCCTTGTCGTTGCGCAGAAACAGGTTTTTTGGATGGGCCCCGCGGATGTCCTGCCAGTGCTGGAGGGCCTCATCGACGGTGTACACGGCCGGATGGGAGTGC
>CAZDFY010000354.1:0-1595 GCA_964504785.1 uncultured Sediminispirochaeta sp.
TTGCTCACTCCCTCCGGATAGCTTTCTTCACTATGAGAACCACCACCAGAGACATCGTGAGTGAGAACATCTCAATAAATTGAGAAAGTACTTCTCGCTGGGATAGCATCCTGTATGATATTTTACCTAAAGAGAAAATCTGAATCTGGGTGGCAAACAAATCTACTATTTCCATCCTCATTTTCCTACCGCACTATCTGAACTTGAAAAATGGAGGATAGGGATTGTTTCATCTACCATATCGCTTACTGCAGTATTTGGACTATAAAAACTCTCCTCGCCAATAGTACCATCTTTCTTCTTACAGCACTTCGATTTTTTCCAAAATCTGTTTTAATCTGGAGGTCGAGTTCTCAATTGTGTCGGCATATAGGTTTTTCTCTATCAGCGAATTGAGATACTGGTTCACAGAGCGCCCTTCCTCCGCTGCCCGCATACTTACCAGACGGTGGGTTTCAGGGGAAAGTCGCAATAAGACCTTTCCTTTATACTCTTTTTCAATCGTTGGTGCGGGAACCGCTTCTCCTTCTTCCCGCATCCATTCAACTGCTGCTGCAGCAGCTAATCTTGCTTCTGAGAGGGCCTCTTCGTGTGAATTGCCGATTCCCGAAATTGACGGCAGCTCTCCGCACTGGGCTACATAGGACTCGTCCTCCGGCCACCAAAATACCCTGAAGTTATATCTATCGCTTTCCATATCACTCTCTACATTAAGATAATATTACATTTGATATCACTTTTCAAACCATAATTTGTGTACTACTGGTAGGTTCTGACGCTTTGCACTGCCTGAATATTCTCCAGGAGCTGTTTTTCGTTAAGCTTAATCTCTCTATTCATAAATCCGGGCCTCTCTTCCATTACTTCATTAAAAATTTATCTTTTATACAGCACGCCGACCTCCTTTAACACCAGGCCGGGATCGATTCGATAGTTGGTACTTGATTGATTCGGCTGGCCATCAAAGCAGTCTATTACCGACTTAACCGATTGTGTTTGGAAGGTTTGATGCTTAACCTTCAGTTTCATTTCACTACCCGTTTTATTCTGCACGCACCCATTTGGATGCTTTCTTCGAGCCCTTGTTCTGAACTGTACTTGCTCGCCACAGTCGCCGGGCAGTTGCATTGTCTAAGAGTAGGCGTTTTTGGACTCTATCAACGGTCGAGAATTCCTCCAAAAAAGCGCACTAAGAATTATTATTGACACTAGAAACATATGGTGTAAATTTATTGTGAGTCCTGGGATGGAGAAAGCAGGCCACGAGCCTTGTGTGATAGCAATATCACCTATCGTCCGATAGGACTCATTTTTGTAGAACCGCTTTTCCTTTTTCTGTGAGTCGATACCGCTGCTTACTGCTTCTTGGTTTATCAGGTATGGTCATTTCAATTACCTTCGCTTCCAATGCCGGTTGTAGATAGTTCAACCTAAAATACTCCCTATCAGATAGCTTCAGTTTTTCTTGTAATTCCTGTCTGTTTAATTCACCCTCAATTACCTCTAAAAGCTTTTCAACTTGCGGGGTAACTTGCGGGGTAACTTGCGGGGTAACTTGCGGGGTAACTTGCGGGGTAACCTTTTCAATGGCGGGA
>CAZDFY010000355.1:0-1556 GCA_964504785.1 uncultured Sediminispirochaeta sp.
TTTTCAAAAAAAGTAATAACTTTAAAAAAAACTATGTTCAAACAAACAGCTTTACTAAAATAAAGAGCTAATAACCAAACAAGTATTCATGTCATTTTGCCACAGGACAAGACACTAAATTCCAAAGAAAAACAATAACAGTTAAACTTGATATGAATTATTCTCTTAGAGAGTTACAACATGATAGGAATTACTCTGTATGTTATAGGATAACAGCTTTCCATCCAATATATCACCGGTTTGAGTCAACATTTTAATTGCTTCATTTGCCTGAATACTTCCAATAATCATCGGCAGTGTAGGTACAATTCCTTTAGCTGGTCCTTTTTGGGGCATTTCAGGGAAAATATCACGTAAATTGACACGGTTTTCATTATGCAAAATAGTGACAATTCCTTTATAATCGCTTACTGACGCATATATCAACGGTTTTATCAGGCTTGCACATGTATCATTAATCAAATAACGCGTGGGAAAGTTATCCGTACAATCCAAAACCAGGTCGAAACGTTCAATTATTTTATTGCAATTTGTCTCATCAATACGAGCACTAAATTTTTCAAGATGAATTTTCGGATTTAGCTGCCGCACCTTTTGACTTGCGATCTCAAGCTTCTCTTTCCCAATGTCGGAAGGAGAATAAAGCAATTGTCTTTGCAGATTACTGTTTTCCACTTTATCAAACTCCACGATACCCAAATACCCTACTCCTGCTGCAGCCAATCCAGGGATTGTTGCCGAACCTAATCCTCCTGCTCCTATTACAAGAACCTTCGCCTTTTTTAAATTAATAATAGCTTTTTCTCCCATTTCGGGTAAAGAAATCATCCTTGAATATCTTTCTCTTTCGTTACTTGTTAGTGGTTCCATAATTTCAAAGTGATATTTACTTTTTATTACAATAGAGCGCCTCATCCCAATTTTTCCAAACTGCTTCATATCCTTTATTTTCTATAACCTCCTCAATATCTTCAGGGCTGCGAACATCGGCAACCTGAAATTGCTCCAGATGATTATTTTCTTCATTGTATCCACCTGGTTCTGTCTTTGAACCTGCACTCATAGTGGTAATGCCTAAAGGAAAAGTATGATCTCTAAAATAAGGACTTTCCCGTGTGCTAAGTGCCAATTCCAAATTCTCATCAAATATACGGTAAGCAGTTATGAGCTGTAGCATCTGTTTGTCTGAAATTTCATAATTTGGTTGGTAACTCCCCGCAAAAGGACGAAGCCTTGGAAATGAAACGGAATAATTTGTTTTCCAATAATGTTTCTGAAGATATCTGAGATGCAGTGCAGTAAAACATGAATCAACCCGCCAATCTTCCAGTCCAAGCAATACACCCAACCCTATTTTATGTACTTCAGCCTTTCCCATTCGGTCGGGGGTTTCTAATCTATGCCTGAAATCCGATTTTTTCCCTGAAGGGTGATAATGGCGATAATTTACCTGGTTATAGGTTTCCTGGTAAAGATATACTGAATTTAAACCTACCTCTTGAAGTTTCCTATATTCATCAACTTTCATAGGTTGAACTTCAATAGAAACCATAGAG
>CAZDFY010000356.1:0-1523 GCA_964504785.1 uncultured Sediminispirochaeta sp.
CTTTTCCAGCCGGTTTGAGGCCTTTGCAACTTTAGAGTAGTAAAAACGCTCAAGACTACGGAGCTTTACTTCCTTTACCGCTCCCAAGGCCTCTGAAGCTACCGAAAAGCGTTCACGATTGTATTTTACTTTTCTTCTACTCGCACGGGACAAGGCAGTTCGTAAAACCAGAAAAATAAGGGCATAGCTTACACCTATAACGAGAGCGGCAATGATTGCCATTTTAGGTTCGGCAAGAAACAAAAATACAATAATTGATAGACTCAATATACCATCTACTAATAATTGCATTACCGGTTGTACAATGCTGCTTGCTACATTACCCGTTTCGCCGAATAGGTTTTTAATAAGTTCGGAACTATTTCGCTGCAAAAAGAACGGATATTTCTGCGAGAAATATGTAGAGAAAAGCTTAACGGAAAGATGATAGCTGACCCGCCGGGCAAAGGCAATCGTAACCCAGGTAACAAATGCAAGGAAAAGATTACCGGTAATAAGAAGAAACAGTACTACAACTCCCGTAAGGATAAGAAAGGTATTTGTATCGGTAATGGATAAAGCCCGCATCACCGACTCAGCATAAGGAATTTCACCTACACTTTCGGGCTCTGAGAGAATCTGTACAAAGGGCATGATAGATGCAATCCCCCCAATGTTCCAGAGGGAGGAAATAGTAATACATACCACCAAAATCCAAAATATGTATCTTAATTTTTTATCAACTAGCGACCAAATTGCTCTTATCAAAAAATCTCCTTAGCTGCGCGGGGCTTAAAACTCATACCCAAGCAGCTCAATATCTTGTGAATACAGGTTTTCAACTTCCCGTCGGCCCTCTTTTGAATAATACCGGCGATACTCACTCGAATCCCGGCCTTTGTTGCGGTGCGGTATATCACGGACCTGCAAATCAAGGGCTGCGGCCAGTTCTTCTATTTCCACATTCAGCTTCTCCAGATGGTACAACTTATCGAGAAGAACAGTTCCATGTTCATCGGAAATATCCGGAATAATAGGTGCAGTGTGGGTGGCTACATGCCGGTTGCGTCCCTTATTCGGGGCACTCCATTTCTCCGGCAGTTGCTTCAGAAATTCCAAAAAAGCCCGTTTTTGTCCCAGCAAGCGGTAGGCCCTCCACTTTTTACTGTTCTTTGTGGTATACAAATAGGACGAAACTATGCGTTCGTAGGGATTACGGACCACCGCAAACTTATACATTCCCTCAAACTCATCCCTGCTGTAGAGAAACCTGCGGGCAAACAGGGTCCGTTTGAAGGTATACTCCCCCAGGGGCAGGCGAAAGTTGTTCAGCCCATCGTTCCACTCTTCCTTCGGCAGCGCAACAAAGGGGGTGGGTACTGACCGGTTCGTCTCCACATACACGCCCTTCAGCAGCTCACGAAGGGATTGCCCGCCGGCCTTTTTAATATGAAGCCAAAAAAAATCCGGTCTCACCAGTCCCACTCCTCGTCAAGCAAATTGTACAGTTCTTCGTTTAGTGGTTTAAAATAGTCGGTAAGTTC